>PRCZ01000009.1 GCA_009903405.1 Candidatus Methanophaga sp. AG-394-G06 | reverse complement strand
TTTTTCTTTTTTACAAAAAGAAAATTTAGCCTGTGCTAAAAGAAAAACACAAATGTTCTTTTGGTAAAGCTTTTCTTTCTGCGAAGCGTTTTGATCAAACTTTCTTAAAGTTTGATAGAAAAGGTTTGTGGAAATCTGTGTAATCTTGTGGTTACTACGTTCCTATCGTCTTATGTACACGCAAATCTAGGACCACGTGATATCGCCATGGTCCGACAGAGCGCACAATCCGCTGCTCGTCTATTTGTATCTCTACTACCGTTCCAAACGCAGAATAGAGGATCTTTTTAGCCTGCTCAAATGCGGGACGGAATAACGCATCTCCCCGCTTCCCTGTAGAAACGTCATAATAATGTATCATGCCGTCTCCGTTATCTAAATTCAAAGCCCTTACCGCTAATGGCAGGAACGAATGCGCTTCTTCGGGCAGCGGCATGAGCACACGGTCTGCAACACCCACTAACCGCTTCAGTTCCGCTCTCGCATCACCGAGAATTGGTATCACATTCCCTTCTACCTTGTTCAATGCCACATTCTCCTTCATGTACTCAACCGCATAAGGGTTCAGATCAATCGAATAAATCATCGTTTGGGGTTGCATCTTCGCTATGCGAATAGAGAAGCATCCAACTCCAGAAAACATGTTTATTATCGTTTCTCCAGGCGCGACCTTATCAGCAATCCGCATCCGCTCATATGAAAGTCGGGGCGAGAAGAAAACGCGTTTGAGGTCCACAGCGAAAACGCAGCCACTCTCTCTATGCCTGGTTTCCAAATTATCATCACCCCAAATCACTTCCAGGTCCCTTGTTCGATATAACTCATCGGTATAAGCGAAAAGCGGAAGAGCAGCGATTGCTCTCACACGAGGATATATCTTATGAAGTGCTCTTGCGATAATCGCCCTTTTCGATTCGAATTCCGGCTGAATCTTTATGACGATTATGTCACCAATGATGTCGCAAGATTTTGTCAGCCTGGTTAGCTCGTCATCTTCTAATACATCCTTCAAAGCTTCTTTTAGCTTCATGAATGCGATTTACCCATACATATATGGATCAGGGCCTACACCTTCGCCCAGATAAGAAGCTCTCTCTTTTTGTTCTCTCATCTGCGCTTCAACGGCTTCTGCACTTTCCTCAAGCATCACTTCTATCTTTGTCGTTTCTAATTCAAATCCTGACAATCTCTTGAACGCTCTAAGAGCACCCGCACAAGCTCGCAGGTCTTCGGGATATTTACCTGTACCAAGAATGGCATAACTTTCTATCCCGAGCTTAGAAGCGAAACCAGGAAGAAGCCCTGTTTTACGAATAATGGAATACCTACCAATATTCTTTCTCGTCATCTTCTTTGTTCTATTAGGGATTTCTCTCTTCGAGCCTTCGAAAAAGCCTATATATGCCTCTGGTTCTTCATTCTGCATCTTTCTAAAAGGCTCTTGTGTAGGAGGCATGATTACGCCCACTGTATAAAGCGCATTAACACAAAGCTCTTTTGATAGACAAGCCAACCCTGCAGCATGTTTATACGCCGTTTTTGGTATATATTCGGTCTCCGGATACTTACCGACATAGCAGAATAATCTCTTCTCTTCGCTGTACCAAATCTCGTCATGTGGGATTTCAAATTCTTCTTCTCGTACTTCCACCATAGGTGGGAAATTATAGGAATACAAGTCCAGTATCTTCTCAGAATCATTTAAAAGCTCCTTTATGTGATACGGTATGACGTTCCCCATAGGCGGGAATCCTGCAATCATGCTATTATCGTAATTTTTTATCAGCATTTTAAACTTGCTCTCATCTACGTTCCAGTAAAAGGTAAATTCTTCGATCTCAAATTCTTCATCCATCTTCACGTCCGCTTTTAGCGTTATTTTTTCTCTTTACGGGATTCAATAATAGCATTTTATATTATTTAATACCTTAGGCTAATTAGATAAATATTGAGCAAATGAAAGAGGAAAGGTATGACGTTGTTGTCGTGGGTGCAGGGCCCGCGGGTAGTCTGGCTGCGAAGACCGCCGCTGAGCACGGATTAGATGTACTTCTAATAGAACGGAATCAAGAGATAGGCGTGCCTGTGAAATGCGCAGAGGGCGTGAGTAAGGATATAGAGAAGTTCGTAGTTCCTGATAAGAAATGGGTATCTGCAGTAGTAAAAGGAGCGAACATATACGGTCCCGATGGCACGAAGGTAGTTATGGCCGGCAATAAACTGGAAGAGGTAGGGTATGTGCTCGAGCGGCGATTATTTGATAAGCGTCTTGCAAGCGAAGCTGCACGAGCAGGCGCTGATATAAGAGTTAAAACAGAAGCATATGGCATCATTAAAGAGAACGGGTATGTAAAAGGCGTTTATACTCACTCTATGGGTGAGGACACACGTGTATTTGCTCATGTCGTGGTTGGCGCAGATGGTGTAGAGTCGAAAGTAGGTAGATGGGCGGGGATTGACACGAGACTACCACCACATAATATTTCTGTAGGTGCTGAGTACCTAATGTGCAATATAGAACCGAACGAGAGCTTTTCGGAATTCTACTTGGGCAGTGAAATTGCACCAAAAGGCTATGTCTGGGTATTTCCAAAAGGAGGCGATTGCGCAAATGTAGGTATTGGGATAGGTGGTGACACCTCAGGAGAAAATCACCGCGCGATTGACTATCTGAATGCATTTGTGCGCAATAAGTTCCCCGATGGAAAGATCATGGCGGAGATGTACGGTGCGGTGCCGCTGAGCGGCCCGCAAGACGAAAACGTAGCAGATGGTCTTATTTTAGTTGGCGATGCTGCGAGACAGGTCAATCCTTTGACCGGCGGAGGCATTCTATATGCAATGCAGGCAGGAGAAATAGCAGCCAATGTAATTGCGGAGGCAGTGCAGGGAAAAGATTTTTCAAAGCTGAAATTGTCAGAATATGATGAAAGATGGAAAATCGAGTTCGGGAAACGGCTGGAAACTGGCTTAAAAGCAAAGGAGTTCTTCTTTGATCGTTCTGATGAGGATCTCAACACGCTTGCGCATTCTTTAAAGGGTGAAGAAATAGAGGAGATGACGCCGTGGGCACTGTTGATGGAATTAATAACGCGGAATCCAAAGATGCTGGACGAGCTGGCGAAGAAGCTCTTCTAATATAAATAATGAAAATCGCAATAATTGGGTGCGGCTATGTTGGCACGGTAACCGGAGCGGGTTTTGCAGAGCTTGGGCATGATGTGATACTGGTCGATGTAGATGAGAATAAGGTTAATATGTTGAATTCTGCACGATCACCGATATTCGAGCCGGACCTGGAAGAAATAATAAAAAAAAACAAAGAGCGGCTTCACGCAACTTTGGACTTTCGGGCGGCAATTGAGTGCTCTGATCTATCATTTATATGCGTAGGCACACCCTCAAATGAAAATGCTTCTATTGATCTCAGATACGTCAAATCGGCTGCCGAGAATATAGGGGAAGCGCTTAAGAAGAAGACGAATTTTCATCTGGTGGTTGTCAAAAGCACCGTTGTACCGGGAACCACAGAAGAAGTTGTAAAAGGAACAATAGAAAGGATCTCTAAGAAGGATGCTTTTACTGATTTCGGAGTTGCAATGAATCCCGAATTCCTGAGAGAAGGCAATGCCGTTGGTGATTTCCTCAAGCCGGATAGAATTGTTTTTGGTGCAGAAGATGAGCGTTCAAAGGCAATTCTGGCTGAGCTTTACAATGCATTTGAGTGCCCGAAACTGATTACCGATATAAAGACGGCAGAGATGATCAAATACGTCAGTAATTCGTTCCTTGCCACTAAAATCAGCTTTGCCAATGAAGTAGGTAATATATGTAAAAGATTAGGTGTTGATACCCACGAGGTATTCAAGGGCGTGGGTCTGGACAATAGAATAAACAAATCTTTTTTTAGAGCAGGTATTGGATTTGGTGGCTCATGCTTTCCAAAAGATGTCATAGCGTTGATAGCAAAAGCAGAGGAACTTGGTACGAGCCCGAAAATTCTTAAAGCGGTGGTTAGCACGAACAATGAACAGCCATTGAACTTGATTGAACTTCTCAAAAAGCATATTCCTGATTTGAAAGGAAGAACGATAGGGGTTTTAGGTTTAGCGTTCAAGCCAGATACCGACGATATAAGAGAAAGCAGAGCAATTCCTATTGTCGCGAGATTAATAGAAGAGGGTGCTACTGTTAAGGTTTATGATCCCAAGGCGATGGGCACATTCAAAGAGCTATTTCCTCAGATAGACTGCGTTTCTCCTGAGGCTGTGCTTAACACCGATGCCGTGTTGATAGTAACAGAATGGCAAGAGTTCGAGAATTTAAATTATACTGGCAGGATTGTGATAGATGGCAGATTGATCGATAAGGCGCGAAAAGAGGCGGAAATATATGAAGGTGTGTGCTGGTAATAGATATACAAAATAGGATAGGAAGGGCGAAAAAAATGAGGCAGATAGCATTCTATGGTAAAGGTGGCATAGGGAAGTCAACCATAGCCTCTAATCTCGCCGCGGCATACGCCGAACGTGGGCTTAATACCCTTATGATTGGATGCGACCCGAAGTCCGATTGCACGAGAAACTTGTGCGGTGAGGTCGAGATACCAACCATTCTCGATGTATCACGCGATAAGGAAATAGAGAGAGTGGGACTAGACGAGTTGGTAGAAGGAAATAAAATCGAACTCGATGAAGTCATCTACAAAGGTTATAGCGGTGTTTATTGCAGCGAGTGTGGCGGTCCAAAGCCGGGTTTCGGCTGTGCAGGCAGAGGCGTAATCGTTGCCATTGATTTGCTAAAGCGATTGAAAGTCTTCGAGGAACTAAAGCCCGATGTTGTGCTATACGATGTGCTTGGCGATGTTGTATGTGGCGGTTTTGCGATGCCATTGAGGAAGGGTTTGGCTGATGAAGTCTATATAGTAACATCGGTGGATTATCTTGCGGTTTATGCAGCGAATAATATCTGCAAAGGTATCAGCGAGTTCGCAGACAAAGGTGGGTCGCCATTAGGCGGCATCATCTATAATGTTAGGGGTATGCTTGATGACGAGGCGGTCGTTTCCGATTTCGCTGAAAAGGTTGGGTCACAAGTTATTGGGCATATACCTAATGCATATCTGATAGCTGAAGCAGAGATTGAAGGTAAAACCGTAATTGAATATGCACCCGATAGCGAAATAGCCAAGTTGTTCCGGAATTTAGCTCAGGGTATCTACACTAACACGCTAACTTCTGTTCCTGCACCATTAGAACAAAAAGAGATGATGAAAATAGGCCAATTAATCAGGAAGAGGACGAAAGAGAAGTATAAGCATATAGCGAGCAATATAAATACTAACATTTAAAATAGAATGAAAATCTCTTATCTATCCTTATCGGAAAAAAGGTGCACCATCCAGTTTTACGGCTGCAACTTCAAATGTAAAGCATGTTTCGCACCCAATAAAGCGAACCGATACACAGAAGTAACTCCGGATAGATTGATAACAAAAATCAAGCAATTTAATCCTGGTGAGGTCATGTTAGCCGGTGGAGAACCCACGCTATACAGAAGAGAGCTGATAGAGTTTATTAAAATGTACGATACAAAGACAATTCTCACTACTAACGGCTCGCTTTTAGATAGTGCGTTCATAAGAGAAATGGAGAATACATGTCTAAAGGAGATTCATATAGACCTCAAGGCATATACCACTAAATTACACGAGTGGTATACAGGATGCTCAAATCAGATGGTTTTTGATGCTATAGCGCTATTAGACAAAAGTGATTTGAATTTCGAAGTGATGACCATCTTTATTCCGGGCATTATCGATACAGATGAGATAGAGAAAATAGCTGAGTTCCTAGCGGGCATTGAAACTAACATAAGATATAAAATCATACGATACGTTCCTATTGGTAATATATCACGGAGACCCACAGAGGCTGAGATTAATGACGCTGTGTCAATCGCTAAAAAATATCTCGGCAACGTTACATCCTCGTTGGAAGAGCGTACGCATCCATTAAAGTGTGTTCGGGTGCGGATATAAGCTGGAATGCAATAAACGAGAAGACAGATACCGTATCGGTGATAGATGAAGAAAAGGAAAAACTTAGAGCGCACAAAACATGGTAGACATCGCGCTATAACAAACTTTTTGGAGAAAAACATCAAAAATAAAAAATCGAAAAGCTTTTATATTCCTGTGACATACTTGTAATAACAGTGTAGTTTAAGCTGTAACTTTAACATTTTTTCGTAATAGGTTCTTCAGGTAGTAGATATTCCAATTTTTCTATAAGTTTTCTTGATTTTTTGGGTATTTCAGCGAATTGTGTTTTCCCCATGATCTTCAATAAGTGTACTCTTTTGAGATATTCGATAACGTCTGGAACTGAATAGTAATTTAGAAGTTTTTTTTCGATTAGTTTTCCGTATATCCGGTAGTAGAATTGTAGAGCGATGAAACTGACGAACAGGAAGCCTTCCAATTGTTTGTCATCACGCATGTAATTCTTATCGGATTCAAGGATGTTTTTGAATATATCGAACGCTTTTTCTATATCCATTCGACTTTTTAGCAGCCCATAGACCTCTTGAGCCGACTTGCCGCAGGTAGTTCTTACAGATATTGTCCCCAACATGTAGTCTTTTTCGTATACCCGAGACTGGTAGCCCTCGATTTTTTTCGTGTTCTCGGCTGTTTCGTCCTTTTTTTGAAGCTGATTTATGGCATAAATGAGCGTAGAAGTCTCCTCTGCCTTCAGTTTCTCATCAAGGAAGGTGATTATCTGCTCTTTCCCCCTTTTTTGCGTGTAATGCCATATGTGTCTCTTATCAAACCGGAATACGCCGTCAAATTCTTTTCGGCTGCCTTTTTTGAGTATGCCGTAGCCTATTAGTGTGCTGTTTCTTTTGAGCGGTAGTATGTACTTTAGTTTCCCAGCGGAGAAAGTTTTAGCGTTTTTTTCAGAGTTAAAGCCTTTATCTCCAATGAACACGATTCCTTTCAGGTTTAACTCCAGAACTGTAGCAACTACTGAGGAAACGTCCCGTATACTTCCAGGAATCATTCTAAAGAACCCGGGCTGCGTTTTATCAAGCGAAAATACCAGTGCCAGATTGATTTGTGGTATGTATTCGCCTTTGTGGTTATGGCCAAGCATGGCGGCATTTACGCCCTCCGAGTACGTGAATATCTCGCTCAAATCTATCGCTGCGAACTCACTGCCTACCAGAAATTCCTTCATATACGCAGCCATTACCTTCCTGCGTGAGCCAATATCGCGCAAAAAAGGGCCTAAAAATTTGGTTGATGTCCTTACATCCAGCAGAACTTCCGAGAGATGGGAATTCTGATAATAGAACCCAAATCGTTTCAAAGGAGTCTGTTCAAGAAGCCGGAGGGCAGAAAGCACAAAAAGTTCCTTATACTCCTGCGGATAATGCCTTTTTAGGCTCTCTTCTATATCCGCTGCGATTGCCCTCAGATAACTTGACGCTCCGTACTCCTTAACGGTCACCTGCTTAAAAGCCGCAAGGAGCTGCTTTTGCTTCGGTGGAACGATACCGTCCACTGTTATCTTGCCCAGATACTCGCCTGTAATCTTCCGTGATCTCTTAAGCTTCTTATCCCAAACGCTACTGACCTTACAGAGATAGAAATTATCACCTCGCCGGTGAATCTCTGTACCCTTCTTCCTTTGCACCAACACCCAATCGGGTATTTTTTTACTACTGTCCATATTACTAAAATTAGTAATATGTATATAAATAGAAATAGGCACAATATAGCTATGAATACTTGGACTAAGTCCTATCTAAGATCTGTTCTAAAACCTATTACTCAAAATGGTTAAAGTTACAGTTTAAGTCAATGGCGGTCGTGCTTAAGTACAGGCCTTGTACTTAAGTACGAGGTATGTGACTTCGTGGTGATGGGAAGTTTTATATATGTTTACACACATATATAAAATCATAATTAAAATATGTGTGGGGTAATCATAAATGAGCGAGAAGAAAGAAGAAAAGATAGTCTCTGCGGGTAAGTTGGATTGGAAGAAAGGGAATGACTACAAGGATAAGTTTTCTGAGGTTATGACTGTGATTCTTGGCGGTCGATCTGTCATTCTAGATTTCGGTGCCTTGGAAGAGGAGGGAAAGAAAGGGGGAGAAAATGGAATAGAATCAGTGGACCCTTATATTGAGCATCACACACGAATTAGAGTTTCACTCGAACATTTCGAGGCAATTGTGAATCTTCTTAATGAACAACTAGAACGAATTAAAGAGGAAAGGAGATAATTTGAATGAATATAAACAATAATAATCCTGAACTCGATTTTGTTTGTTCTCATAGTTCTATGGGAAGAGAAAGATTTGTGACAATTTCAAAAGATGTTATAGCAAGAAATGAGTGGATGGAGACGGTTGCTACTACAGCTACTAGAGATATAAGAAGAAAATATTTGGCTACCCTAAAGGGAAAGTATGCCATTGTTAGGCATTATGTAGATTTTTTTCCTTATGAAAATGGGATAGTAACAAGATTTGAAAAAGATGAGATAAGTCAGGTGATAGAAAAACAAACAAGAAGTTTTAATGAGATTCGATATGGGAATCATTTATTTAAATTGGTGGTTCCAGTTATGGTAAAGGCTGAATTACATACAGAAGGATGGATGATATATCATGAGGATTTGAATATTTTAACAGTTGCGCCAACTGTGGAAGAATGTATTGATGACTTTCAAGAATATTTTTATACGCTGTGGAAAGAATATGCAAACAAAAAGGATGACGAACTAACTGATAGTGGACAGATATTAAAATATAAGATATTAGACATTATTAAGAAGTAGTTTATGCCAATGGTCTTTAAAAAGAGAGAGATAAAGTCTGCCTTAGAGAGTAAAGGTTTCGTTAAAGTGGGAGGGAAATCACATGAATTTTATGTTCTCATGGTTAACAAAAAGCAATCGGGAATTCAAACTAAATTAAGTCACGGAAACATCGAATACAGTAGGAATTTGCTATCATATATGCGTAAGCAATTAAAATTTAATAGCATTAATGAATTGGAAAAATTTATTAAATGTGATATATCTGGAGAGCAATATATAAAAATATTGGAGAATAACAATCAGATATGATGAAAATGAAAACACAAATCGAGCACGGATGCACCAGAATTTATTCGGGTGTGGTATGGTTGGGGCTCCTTGCAATGGGGCAACGCCAGAGGAGTGCTGTATACGGGAAATCCTTACGTACGGTTCGATGAGGGGACGGAGGTCGTAAGCTCTCCTCCTACTCTACAGGATGGGGCTTCCATCTGCGTTAATCTGCGTTAATCTGCGTCCATAAATACTTTTTGTAGGATAATCTTTTCTTTTGGTTTTGTGGGCCCTAAATAGATACTTAACCGAACACACATGAATCTTGTAGTTATAAAAATAAAACATACAGAATTAGCGGTATAGTGACCATACTGATCACTGTGGTAATGAGAACAACAGAAGCGACCAAAGAAGCGTCTCGTTCATATTTTGATGCTAATATCATCGTCATAACGGCCGAAGGCATTGCAGCTTGTAGTAATATGATGTCCCTTGTCAATCCATCTATGGAAAACAGATTGATTATTAGTAACGCGACAGAAAACCCGCCCAGAATCTTGAATACCGATGCGAGACAAGCTATTTTTGCAGCCTCTACCTTTATCTCTGTCAGTTTATAGCCGAGCACAAGTAATGCCAATGGAATAGTGATTAGCCCGATCATTTCAATTGGTTTGAATATCGTAGATGGTACAGGTATTTGTAATAGATTCATAACTAGTCCTATTACAACAGCATATAGCAGCGGTACTTTGAACGCTTCTTTTAGCTCGTTTCTATGATGTATGATATAAATGCCCAGGCTGAAGATAATTAACGAGTTCATCATATCATAGACCACTGCTCGTGACAAGCCGTCCATCCCAAATGCGAATAAAGCAACAGGATAGCCTAAATAGCTCGTATTGCCAAAGGCCATTGGCAAACACAATCCGTTTTTGTCCAACTTTGTTAGCTTTAAAATCAATAAAGCTAAAAGCGCCATAATGAGTATAATCGCTAATGCTGCTACCGCAATTGTGCTAAACTCGGTCAGGTTGATGTCACTGCCTACAATAGAGGAGAAGATCAAACATGGGGCGGCTATGTATACGATTAGATCAATGAACGGTTGCATATCTACCTTTTTGATTTTACCGATCGCATAACCTACTAAAATGATTGTGAATACTGGGATTATTGTCTGTATTAATTCTTGCATAGGGTATAAAATAAAATTAACGGATATGATTAAAAATCATTGGAAAATGATAGATACAGTTCTGGTAAATTATTATTTGTGAGTTCCCCTAGATACGCTTTCTTTTTAAGGCACTGTTTATGTTATGTAACTATGATACAAAAAGAAGAGATAGAGCATATGGGGTGGTTGGCGCGGATAAAGCTGAGCGAAGCGGACAAGGAACTATTTGTGAAACAAATCAGCTCGATATTGGACTATTTCGCCGTTTTGGACGAGGTAGAGACCGCAGAGGTAGACCCCACGTATCATGTACTCGGTATAAAAAACGTGGTACGGGAAGACGAACCGAAAGGGTCGTTGAGTCAGTCCGAAGTGCTACGGAATGCCGCTAAGAAAGAGGACGGGTATATCAAAAGTCCGAGAATATTATGATTGAAAATCCGGAAGAATTCTATTCTAAACTCTTTGCAACTCTCCAATAAATACTTCGCACTCTGCTTTTTGCAATTGCACTATACCGCTCTCGTTTCCTCAAACGGGACATCAATTGAGAACAATTTCAAATTGAGTGATACTGACCCAGCGACTTTGAGTTTAGGCCGTTCTTCGCCAGATATACTCTGATATATTGCTTTGATAATGCCTACATTGCTAACCTTTGTGGGTATAATTACCGTTGTCTGATCGTTGGCACTAACCGGTATCTTTTCCTCCTTTTCGCCATGTGCGATGAAAATCTCTTCGCCATTCACAAGATAAACATCGTATGTTATCTTATCAAGCGTTGCACCAATAGGGTTAGTATTGTCTATTACTAATCCTACATCTATCGTTGTACCTGTTAAACTCACATCCCTGAATGCAATATCACTAACATCCACTGTTGGCTTTTTTATAGATCCTAAAGACATAACGCTCAATATAATTATAATCACTATAATACCTATAGCTATCAAACTGCTTCTCTTCATGCTTTTTGCATCTCCATTTGTATACCCTTAATTATTATATCTACAAATTCCATACATAAAGATCTACCATAGGTGTTCGGTTAAGTACGACTCAACATAAAAATAGAGTTCCATGAATGAGCCCGGAAGCCTGCCGAGGACCGAAGGCAAGGCGGCCAGGGTTGTTGTAAGGGGCGAGATTTAAGAAAGACATCCCTTTTTTCTCCTGCGCCCCTTAACCGTTCATTTAGGCTTCTTCTGCTTTGCCATCATATCACTAATGGGGCCGGTGCGATTCGAACACACGATCGGCGAGTCTGGAGCCCGCTGCCCTTCCAAACTAGGCCACGACCCCATGCTACATATTACATTTATAATTACATTTATTTGTTTAATATATCCACAAGATTATACAGAGTCCCACGAGAAATTATTACGATGCTGATAAAACATTTATCCTGTATCCTGCATCTGGAATCACTCTCTTTCGTCACCGCAAATCTCCCTCATCCTGTCCTCGCCTTCTCTTGGACCACGCATAATTAATAAATCACCATACTTTATCTCTACACTGCCAGAAGGGTTATAAACCCATTTGCCCTCTTTTCTACGTATTGCCAGTATAAACATTCCGGTTCGTGTCTCTATTTTCAGTTCCCTTAGCGTCTTTCCAAATATAACCGCGTTAATCACTTCCATCTTCAATATTATCTCATCGGACTCTTCGATAGAAGCTAAAAATACCGGATGCAATCTGATTTCGCGCAGCACCACATCTGCAATCTCGTATGCTGCATCCGAAATCACTTCGGAAGAGACCGCAACATGAAGTAAGCCCCGAAACTCGTCAAAATTACTCCTCTTTGTTACCCCTCTCGCCGCTTCTATCACTAATATCTCCAGCTCCTCTTTCATCCGGTCCATTGACTCTTCCAGATCTCGTACCTCATTTGCTATCTCTTTGTTATAAAACGTGACTGCAGAATACGAGAGACCTACCATCAACTCAGACATATTCTTCATATCTGCGAGGAGGTCCGCGATTTCTTCTGTTATTCTTCGCCTTACTATCTCCCCCTTCGCCTTCTCCTTGTATTCCTTCCCTGTCGCCATCTTACAGAACGCAGGTATGCCTTCTGTGGGACCGGAAGTGATAATCAGGTCGTCCAGTCGCAATCGCTCGTCTTTATCCGGTGAATAGATCCATTTAGAGCCACGTTTTATCGCTAATACCCGCATTCCCGCTTCTGTCTCGAACTTTAAGCCCTTTAGCGTTTTGTCTTTAAAGACCGATGTGGGCGTTATCTTTACGTTTAATACCGCCTCTTCAAAATCCTCACGATCTAGATACCCGGTTATATCAACAGAAGTAGCTATTTTCGCTATGTCGCTCGCGGCATTTGAGATCTTCTCCGCAGCAGATGCTATTTGCAATATCCCTGCGAATTCTATTGCATCTTCTAAGTTCCGTGCACCTAACATTGTCGATATTCTCAGTTTATAAAGATGCGAATGCATCTTCTCCTCTAATTTAAACACCTCTTTCGCTATCTCGGGATTGCTATACAGAACTGCAGAATATGCGAGGTCTAACATAGAGCCTGAGATGTCCTTCATATCCACGAGCACATCCTTTGCATTGAAAGTCTTTATCTCATCCTTCAACTCGTCAGCCATTATAATCTCTCCTCTAACCACTTCTTCGCATGTTTAATCGTCTCCGTATCTGGAGATACGAGTTTTATACGCCCTTTGTAAGTCCGCTCATCTCCCGCCAGGTAGGGATAGGACCCTATCTTTACATCTGTAAACGTCCTTACCGCTTCGTTCAGAACATCTAATATCTCATGCTCTGGCTTATCTGTTAATATCCATTCTTCCGCCATTATCGCATTATCATCACGAAACGAGGAAGCAATGAGCTCGAACATCCCTCGCAGCTCTTCCGGCACCCCTGGCATAACAATGACGTTATCTACTTTAAAGCCTGGAGCAGTACCTACTGGGTTCCCTATAACCTCTGATCCGGTTGGCATATCTGCCATTTTTAATAAAATGCCACTTAACCCACATTTGTCCGTCAGTATTCTTTCCGCTTCTTCATTTCTTGTTAATGATTTACCCACACCTTTTGCCACGCCTTCTCTCGTTACATCGTCATGCGTTGGACCTAATCCACCAATGACAAAGACAAAATCAGAATTGCAGCTTTTTATCGCTTCGCTTATCTCGCCTTCGTCATCGCCCACCACCATTATCTTCTTTACGGTAACTCCTTGGGTGAATAACCTCTTCGCAAGCCATGAAGAGTTAGTATCTGCGATGTCCCCTTGTAATAATTCATCCCCAATGTTTATTATCGTGGCGTCTTTGCCTTTTCTGATTGCCCGATTATTCATGCTTTGTGTAAATTACTATATCTTTTTCCTACATTTAAACTTTTACCATTGCTGTTCGGTTAAGTACGACTCAACATTTAACCGAACACACATGAGTTCACTTTATATTTATTTCAGCACCTAACGCGAGCATATCATCAAAGAAAGAAGGATACGATATTTTAACACATTCAACATCCGTTATAACTGTCTCACCACGTGCAGAAAGAGCGGCGATACATAAAGCCATTGCCAATCGGTGATCATCGTGCGAATATACTTTCGCTGCTTTTAAATCAGTCTTCCCTTCTATTACTAATCCGTCTTCCTTCTCCTCTATCCTCGCACCCATTTTCTTCAACTCTTCTGTTATCAGCTTCAATCTATCTGTCTCTTTATATCTCAAATGTGATACACCGGTTATCTCAGTAATACCGTCAGCAACAGCCGCTAATACCGCTACAGTGGGCACCAGGTCCGGGTTCGCTCGCATATCCACCTGTATCCCTTTTAGAGTCCCTCTAGCGCCTTTTACCGCTACAATCCCGCTTTCCACATCCCATCTTATCTCTGCACCCATCTCTTTTAATATCGCCACTATCCTGGAATCGCCCTGTGCAGACGGGAACAAATTCAGCATCTTCAACTCGGAATCCGTGATTACTGCTGCTGCTAAGGGATAGGAAGCGGAAGAGAAATCGCCAGGTACCGTAAACCGCTGTAACTCATAGCTTTGCTCGCCTTCTACATGAAACGAATAATCAGTGGCTGAGTGAGAAAAAATAACCTCAATCCCTGCCTTCTCTAATACCTCTATTGTCACTTCCACGTACGGCACAGAGGCAAGATTATTTGCCGTGATATAAGTGTCCTTCTCCGCAAACGGGCACGCGATAAGCAAAGCGGATATGAACTGTGAGCTGATAGATGCATCTATCGTTGTTTCGCCACCTTTTAGCCTGCCTTTTACCACTATTGGCGCTGTTCCATCACCTTTTGTACTGAAAGCTTCAGAACCAAGGTCGTTTAGCGATCCAAGCAGAGGCGAATTCGGTCGCTTTCTCAACGATGCATCGCCTGTTAGAACCGCCGCGCCTTCGCATAAACCAGAGATAGCAGTGAAGAATCTTAATGTGGTGCCTGAGTTCTCGGCGTTTAGCACGTCTTCCGGTGTTCTCGGTCGCCCATCAGTGCCTTCTACCGCTATTTTCCTCGCTTGCTCTATCTCTATAGTTGCACCTAAAGAACTAGCAGCGTTAATTGTAGCTTTTGTATCGTCAGAGATAAGAGGATAAAGAATCTCGCTCCGTTTTGCCAGTGCAGCTATTGCAATAGCCCTATGGGTATAGCTTTTGGAAGGCGGCGCATTTATTTCGCCTTTTAGCCCTGATCTTCGCACCGTTGCTTTCATGGCTTTTTATGAATGAAACTAGTTATTTACTCGTTTTTATAACCACAAGATTACACAGATTTCAGTCCGAATATCGCTTCCAGAAGACACTCGACTGAAAGCTGTGATACAGCGAGAACCCTTCCGCACCTCTTTGCTCTTGTTTCACATCGAACGATACGTCCTTAGAATATAATGCGTTTTTTGATTCTCTTCCTATTACTCTTGCGACACCCTTTTCCAATTTCATATGCACTGTGCCATTTACCCGCTCCTGTGTCTTATCCAGAAAGGCATTAAGCCCCTCGAAAAGTGGGTCCATAACCAGGCCCTGATATACCAGCTCGCTCCACGTTCTATCAACAAAATCCTTGAACCTTAGCTCATGTCTTGTTAAAACGAGCTGCTCGAGGTCTCGATGCGCTTCTAACAATATAGTAGCTGCCGGATGCTCGTAGATCTCCCGTGACTTGAAGCCAAGGACTCTATCCTCGATCATATCAGTTCTGCCAATGCCGTGCTTGCCACCCACATCATTCAATTTTTTTATCAACGAAATGCCGTCCATCTCCGTACCATTCAGCGAGACAGGTACCCCATACTCAAACCGGATTTCCATAATCGCTGCTTCTTTGGGCGCGTTAGCTACAGAGGAAGTCCATTTGTATATCTCTTCAGGCGGGAAGAAAGAAGGGTCTTCTAACTCGCTGCCTTCTATGCTCCTGCCCCAGATATTCTCATCCAGACTCCATCTCTTCTCTGATTCAAATGAAATGCCATGTTCTGATGCATATAGCTTCTCTTCTTCCCGCGTTAGGCTCATTTCCCTCACTGGCGCTATTACTTCCAGGTCCGAAGTCCTGAACACGGCGTCAAACCTGAGCTGGTCGTTACCCTTGCCTGTGCAGCCATGAGCGACCGTGTCTGCTCCCTCTTCTTTCGCAACTTCTACCACTTTCTTCGCTATCAACGGTCTCGCAATTGCCGTTCCAAGCACGTAGCCCTCATAGTTGCCGTTTGCCTTTATCAAAGGGAAGATATAATCCTGCACGAATTCTGCCTTTGCATCTATAAGCTTATAAAGGTCACTTAGCTCCTCGCCCCTTTTCGCAGCCTCTTTTAGGTCCTCTTCCGGCTGCCCTACATCCACTATTACTGCAATCACTTCATTGTAACCATAATGCTCTTTAAGCAGAGGAATGCAGATTGAAGTGTCCAATCCGCCGGAATAAGCAAGTACAACTTTCTTCATTTCACTCGCTTATATTTCGCTTCTTTCATATCCACGGCAAAGAATTCGCCACCTACATGGCATAGCAGTTTCGCTACATCTATCACGCCTTCTTCTTTCCAGAACTTGTCATTTACGCCCACTGCTACTATTTCTCCCGTTATCCAGATATGGTTGCCCGCTTCAATCTCCTTCTCTAACTTGCACTCCAGCCATCCAGCAGCCTCTTTTATTCGCGGTGGCGTCACAACCTTCGCCTTCTCTTCTGTTAGTCCTGCATGCACTATCTCATTATCTTCATATGGATAATCTGTTTCCAAAACGTGCATCTGCTCTCCAAGGTCCTTGCCCGCCACGTTCACCACGAACTCGCCATTTTCTCTGATGTTCTTCAATGTATCATGCATGGGATCGCACGAGAAACCATATAATGGCGGTTCGATGCTTACCGGCGAATTGAAGCTAAACGGTGCTGCATTTGCTATCCCTCTTTCTGATACTGTCGTAATGATCACCACGGGCCGAACGAACAATTTCGGATATGCTTTTACTTCTAGTTCCATCTTTTCGTCTCCATAATTTTTCTATTTAATGGTATATACAGAATAAAATTTCTTTGGTAAAGCTTTTAAAACTTTTTGAAAGAAAGCATTTTAGCCACAGATCACCTAGATTTTTACGTTATTTATAATTCTATTTTATTTACAACGCTAATAAATCCTCGCCTTTATCTACTACGATCTTGCATGGTGTGGGAAGCTTATGTCCTGCCCGTTTCAAAGCTTCCTTTGCATCCCCGACATCCTGAGCCTCTACACTGACACTAACTAGCTTTTGTCCGCGCTTCACCCTCGCTGCTGTGCCTATCGGTCGCCCAAATGCGTGCCGCATACCACTTGAGATCCGGTCCGCACCAGCACCAACCGCTAATTTGTTCTCTCTCAGCACGTGATGCGGATACACCCGTATCTTCAGGTAGTAATTACTTCGCCCTACGCCCTGTGCTAGGAATCTATTAGAAAATATCCGCGCCGCTTCTAATGCGTTATGCCTTATCTGACATGCTTCCTTTGCAACTAAGGATAAAGAAACCGGAAACTCTCTACTGAGGTTACCCATATCGAAAATGGTTATCTTGCTCCCTGGTATTCCACCCATGTATTTCTTTCGCACATTCGCAGCTCCTGTCACCTTAGTGTACATTCGCGCTGGTTTATTTCCCATACTTCTCTATTACTCCCTATATACATAAAAACCCTTATTCAACATCAGCATCACCAAACGTTTTAAAACCATTCTTTGAGAATAGAAGGATTTTTCAATATAAGAGACGGATACCCTAAGTAAGGGGCCCTTGCCTTCGCTATTGCTACAACCCATTCGGGTTTCACCGGCTGCAGATTTGGCTGGTCATAGCCGGCGTTATTATCGCCTTTGGTTATGTAACCTTCGTGAGGGGCAGGTCTCCCATTTGGCATCTGCCCTTCTTTCTCCACCCAATACATCGCCCGATGTATTATTGGTGTTGAGGAGGAAAGACCATTCGGACGATATATAATCACATCTCCGTAACCGTTGAATGACTTATAATCAGCCAATTTGCCTTCTTCGCATGTTATAATGTCTGTGCGTTGCGGTGCCTGCACGAAGATCAAATCGCCTACCTTCATATTTGGCAACATACTGCCAGATTCGACTGCAAATCCAATATGCCATGTCCCTGTAGCCGCATATGCAACCACAATTATTATCGCAACGATTATTAACGCCTCAGCCAAACTTTTACCCGTTTCTATCAATGCTTTTTTCATATTTGCTCTTGCCACCTATAACTAGTACTCAAAGTTAAGTTATATCTCTAGTGTCTTTTTAAAAAGAAAAACCTTTTTCTTTTGTAAACCTTTCCTACCTAATAAAGGTCTGATATATTTTATTTGCAATTAAAAAGAGAGAGACAAGATGGATACGGGGTTCGTCTATCATGATGATTATTTGAAGCATGACACGGGGGCTCATCCCGAGAGCGCAGAACGACTGATACACATAATGTCTGAGCTGAAAGAAGCGGGTGTTACGGAGAAGATGAAAAAGGTTCTACCCGTGAAAGCATCGAAAGAGCAAATAGCCTATGTGCATACGGACGCCTATATGAAAGGCGTGGAAAGGATGTGTAAAGAAGGAGGAGGGTTGCTTGATCCAGATACGCCTTTATGTACTGAAAGCTATGAAATAGCATTGCTTTCCGCAGGTGGCGTAATAAAAGCAACTGATGAAGTAATGGATGACTCTAATAACCTGAAACACATTTTTGCTTTGGTAAGACCGCCGGGCCATCATGCTACCTGGAACCGAGGTAGGGGATTCTGCATATTTAATAATATTGCGATTGCCGCCGAGCATTTAAAGAGGCGATATTGTGCTAACCGCATTTTGATTGTAGACTTGGATGTGCATCACGGTAATGGCACACAGGAGGTGTTCTTTGATGACCCTTCTGTATTGTATTTCTCCACACATCAATATCCCCATTATCCCGGCACTGGATGGATAGATGAAGTAGGTAAAGGCAAAGGTGATGGTTTTACTGTTAATGTCCCACTACCAGCCGGTACTGATGACGCAGGCTATTTATATGCACTAAATAATGTTTTAGTGCCGATAGCAAAGGAGTTTGAACCCGAATTTGTGCTTGTATCTGCAGGATTTGATGCGCATGTTGCAGATCCGTTAGCATCAATGAACGTGACCACTCGTGGATTCGGACTTTTTATGGATCTGATAAAGGAAATAGCAGAAAAGAACTGCAACGGTAAGATAGTAATAACCTTAGAGGGAGGATATAATCTGGATGCTATTGCAAAATCCGCCGTATCTGTATTCAATTCTCTTTTGTCCCGTAGGGAAAGGAGAAGAGCAGATATGGTAAGTAGCGGTGTGGTGAAGCGAGTGGAAGAGATAAAAGGGGTGCAAAGAAGGTATTGGTCAATATGAGGGGTAAGGAAGGATGCGGAATAGCAGGCATTGCATTAACCCAAAATGATGCAGCGTTGCCTCTCTTTTATGCGCTCTATGCTTTACAACACCGTGGACAGGAATCAGCAGGTATAGCTATCTGTAATAGGAATAAAGAAGGTAAAGGAAACGAAACAAGTGCAAGAAAGGATGACATACAACTGATAAGAGGAATGGGATTTGTTCATGAAGTTTTTGATGATGAACAATTAAAATCCCTAAAAGGGAATATCGGCATAGGTCATGTCAGGTATTCCACGACTGGAGCGTCGAAGTTAGAAAATGCAGAGCCTTTACTTGTGAATTACAAGAACGGTAAAATTGCTATTGCACATAATGGCAACCTTGTGAATACCGCAGAGCTGGGAAGAGAGTTGGAACGAGAAGGTAGGATTTTTCATTCTGATACCGACACCGAGATGATAGCACAGTTACTTGCGAAGGAGCTGACGAGACATGACCCAATAGGGGCAATCAAAGAACTGATGAAACGTGTAATCGGGTCCTATTCTTTGGTTATCTTGATGGATAACCTGCTAATGGCTGTTAGAGACCCTTTGGGCATTAAGCCGTTATGTCTCGGTGAAATAAAAGACGAAAAAGAAGAGATTGGTGAAGGTTATATAATTGCGTCCGAGAGCACGGTAATAGACATGTTGGGCGGGAAGTTAGTAAGAGATGTAAGACCCGGAGAAGTATTATTGATAAAGGACGGTAATTTAGAGAGTTATCAGTTATATAAGGGGGTAAACACCGCCCATTGCGTCTTTGAATACATCTATTTCGCGAGAGCTGATTCGATCTTGGATGGGAAGTTAGTGTATGACGTGAGGCGGGAGATAGGTGAGAGACTGGCAGGGGAGCATTGTGTGGAAGCGGACATAGTGTCACCGGTACCGGATTCAGGCATCACGTTTGCAATAGGCTATGCGAGGCAGGCGGGGCTTGATTATATTGAGGGCTTTATAAAGAACAGATACGTAGGACGGACATTTATCATGCCTGAAAAAGGTACAAGAGATACTGCGGTGCGGCTGAAATTAAATGTTGTGCGAGCTAATGTGGAGGGAAAACGAGTTGTGTTAGTAGATGATAGCATCGTGAGGGGCACAACATCGCGTAGAATTGTAGCTAATTTGAAGAAGAAAGGCGCAAAAGAGGTGCATCTGCGCGTAGGCAGTCCACCAATAAAGACACCCTGTTACCTTGGCATCAATACGCCAACGAGGGCCGAGTTGCTAGCATCGAATAGGTCTATGGACGAGATTTGTAAGTTCTTAAATGCCGATTCCATAGGATATCTCAGTTTGGAAGGGCTGATAGATTCTGTGGGTATAGATGCAAATAATCTTTGCCTGGGCTGTCTGACAGGGAAATATCCTGTTGAAATACCGGGTGAAGTGTGCATAGCGCGACAGTTGAAACTGACACAGTTTTAAAAAAGTTTTTATAGGATGTGGCGATAACTAATAATAGCAAATGGATAAGTCTAAGACGATTGTTATTTGCGTAGACCGAGATAATGATATAGGAGAGAAAGCCGGTTTAGATACGCCAATTATAGGAAAAGAAGCGAGTTTATCTGCCGCGACAAAATTAGCACTTGCCGATTCTGAAGATTCTGATGTGAATGCCATATTTTATGCTATAAGTGTATACGATCGGTTGATTGAAGAGGATGTTGAGGCTGAGATCATTTTGGTCGCAGGCGATAAGAAAGTCGGAGTCACATCCGATAGGAAGATAGGGAAAGAGCTGGATGAGGTTCTGTCTAAATTTGGATCAGATACCGCAATTCTCGTGAGTGACGGTGCCGAGGACGAATCGATCGTACCTATTATCCAATCACGGGTGAAGATAGATTCTGTGCGGCGGGTAGTAGTGAAGCAGAGTGAGCATTTAGAAAGCACGTTTTATGTAATCAAGCGATTATTCGAGGATCCGAAGTTTTCTCGTACGTTCTTGCCACCCCTAGGTCTCTTTTTGTTCCTCTTAGCCATTTCTTTACTGTTTGGGATGTCCGGTCAAGTGATGGGGTTAGTTTTAGCATTTTTAGGGATTTACATGCTGCTTAAGGGATTGGGGCGTGAAAATATTCTAAAAAATCTCTTCGAGAGTGCGAAGCAGTCATTATACAGCGGTAAGATAACTATTGTCGTGTATATCTGTGCAGTTGTGCTAATCTTAGTTGGCACCTCAAAGGGTATTCTTGGCATTACACAAATGCCCGAGTCCAGCGAGCATATATTCCTGGGTTTTACGTATTACGTCAAGTGGTCGATATGGTGGTATATGGGGGCAGCACTCGCACCAATCATAGGGGGGATAATAAATATGCTCATAGAAGGGGAAAAAATTGTGCGTCAGTGGACCATATTATTCTCTGTAGTTGCTTCCGGGCTGGTTATATGGGGTGGGAGCGAGTGTATAATCTTGTTGTTAAGCGAAGAGCCCCTAGTAGGCTATCAATACCTCTTCTTCTCCATTCTCGGTGCAATTTGCCTATATCTTGTTGGTGTGCGAATCTCGTGGTATGCGCGAGATACGATAACAAAGAGGGAGCGCGAGGTGTAGGTAGGCAGATAAATCCAAGCAGTAGAATCCACGCTTACTACTTTTTTTGCTCTATCTCCGTCCAATTTTTGCATGTTTTTAAATTAGACCGACACATACCTAAATAGTTTAGACGCAGACAGGCTGTCCCATAATTACCCAACAACCAATAGAAATTATACAATAGTACAAAAATCTGAAAAACGCTTTCTTTCTAACACAATGCACATTTATAGCCAGACTTTTCTCAAATTGCAAAAACACCACTTAGAAGAATGCGTATCTTAGTTCTAACCGAAATTAAACCGAAAGGTTTTTATTATGGCATGCACAACTATTCTTTAGTTATAAAAACGAGGTGATTGTAACGGATGGCGATACGAAGCGATAAAATAGGGCAATCTTGGCTATTGCCCCTTGCTGTTAGTGAACTCATACCAGAAGATCATATTTGCAACTTGGTAGAGGTAGTAGTGGATAACATGGACGTTGGTGAAATTGAGCAGAAGTACAGTTCTGGACCGGGGAATCCTGCATATTCCCGGCGGATGTTGCTAAGAATAGTGATAATGGCGTCTGCTGATGCCATTTGGTCTTCGAGAAAGATAGCAAAGCTAGCTCATGAGAACGTAGTGTATATGTATCTAACAGGGCATGAGAAGCCTGATTTCCGAACGATATGCAATTTTAAAAAGGAGTGTGAAGGACTAATTGAAGCGGCGTTCAAGGAAACCGTCACGATTGCTAAAGCATTAGGAATACTTAACTTAGTGCACATATCAACCGATGGTACCAAGATGAAAGCAAATGCTTCAAACAAGCACACGCTGAGTAAGGAAGAGATAGAGAGGATAAGAAGAATAATAGCGAGAGGGATTGCGATAGATAAAGAGGAGGACAAGCTCTATGGAGATAAGAGAGGTGACGAGCTGCCTCCCGAACTCAATACGCAGGAGAAGATTCGTGAGAAGATAAAGGAGATTGAAGAAGCTTCCGGTCAGAAAATGAAGGGCACGGCGAAGAAAATTATCGTGCAGCATGTGCTTGGTGATGAAAAAGATAAGGCGGCAATAATGAAAAAGCTCGATAAGGCTGAGGAAGAGCTTACAAAGAGTGGACAAGGTGTCGTCAGCATAACCGACCCGGAATCTCGATTTATGGAGAACAAGAAGAAACGTAAAGAGTTATCATACAACCCTCAGATAACGGTAGACCACGGTTCTGGGATAGTTCTTGCTAATGAGGTTACTCAGGACTGTACTGACCATTACCAGTTGCAACCGCAGCTAGAAATGGCGGTTGAGAACATAGATGGCTTGCCAGAATGGACAAAGGTGAGTATGGATAATGGCTACTTCAACGGTCCCAACCTGCGGTATTTGGAGAAGGAAGGGGTGGATGGCTATATTCCGGACAGCCAGCAGGCCCAGAAGATGAATGGAAAGAAGGTAAAAGACGGTCCTTACTCGAAAGACAAGTTTGTGTATGATGAAGTGAATGACCAATTTATATGCCCTAATGGTGAGATACTCACCAGAAAGGGGGAGTACGAGTATAAAGGTAAGCTACAGTACTCCTATTATGGTGCAAACTGTGGAGAATGTCCTTTCAAGGAGGAATGTGCCGGTAAAAGCAAACAAAGAAAGATCACGAGCGATGACTACGAGGCAGAACGTAGGCGGATGGCAGGTAAAATGTGTTCCGAGAAAGGGAAAGAGGAATACAAGAAGCGTAAGGAGACAGTTGAATGGCCCTTCGGCAACATAAAGCAAAATATGAAGTTTCGGGAGTTTTATACAAGAGGGCTAGAAAACGTGCGGATAGAGCATAATCTTGTGTGCACAGCTCATAATCTGAGGGTGATGTGGGGTAAATTAGGTGGTAGTGTGGCTACATTATGTAATATTAAGGGTTTGGTAGCTAATTTTGCATTTAGGGTATCAAGTATTTAGGTTTTTATTCATATTTCCTCTCGGAGTGTCATGAACTTTCGATTTATGTTGATTTACGGTCATTGTCTTTATGTACAATAAAATTCTATAATTTATTTGTGGGACAGCCTGCAGAGAGTATAAACATGCATCCACTTGCTTACAACCATCTAAAGAAGATAATGGAAAATAAGATTATTGTGGGATCGGACGAAACGTGCGATTACTATCCCTGCCATTTTACGGGTCAGGATTGCACGTGGTGTTTCTGCCCTTTTTATCCCTGTTGCGACTGGCAAACCGGCGGTGAATGGGTCAAGACAAAAGAAGGGGGACGTATATGGGGGTGCTCTGATTGTTACTGGTTGCATAAATCAGAAGTAGCAACGGCGCTTATGGGTGAGTTCAAGAAAAATGGAATAGAAACTGTTGACGACATAGAAAAAAAGGATGACGTAAAGAAGATATTTGCGATTTTAAAGAAGAAGTTTCCACCTAATACGCGCAATGGCTCAATACAAAATGCAAACAAGAAATCATAATATCCAACTAAAATTAAATAAATATTGACACAGATGAACGCAGATGAAATCAAATCAGTGTAAATCCGTGTAAATCAGCGTCCTAAAATAAATAGGTAGTAGTTGTACTTTATCTACAATGAAAAAACCCGTAGCGCATACCCATGTAACCCGTAGTCAAATAGGGGGCTTACCTATTCTCTATTTCCTATTTCTAATTTGTTTTGTTCTACTGTGTCATATTCTGTTTTGGAATTTTATGAGCTCGTTACAGTTACAAACCCGAAAATTGCTCATAGATCAGATCCTTATTTTTGCTATTGCTATACTTATAGACCTGACCCTTGGCGACCCACCGGAGAAGATAGAAAAATATTATCCCCTCGTATGGATAAGCCGGTTAATGTATCTCTTTGACAGAATCACGAGGCGTGGAAGAGCGAGAAGGGAAAAGATCCTTGGTGTGGTGTATGCACTGCTTACAATTTCTAGCTTCTCCTTGCCATGTTTAATGCTCCCTTGTCTACCAGAACTAGTATACATCGTTTTGGGGTCGCTTATTTTCAAGATGACATTCACGATAAGTGGTTTAGAACGATTTGGTCGGAAAGCGTGGCAAGCGGATAATCTGGAATCGAAACGAGCATCAGTGGGAAAGATGGTCAGCAGAGACGTATCTGATTTGGATGATGAGCATCTCAACTCTGCAACCATTGAATCGGTGGCTGAGAACTTGACCGATAGTGTTATTTCACCCTTCTTTTATTTCGCTTTCTTCGGCGTCTTTGGTGCTATGGTCTATCGAGTAGTAAATACCTTAGATGCAGTTGTCGGCTATAAAACTAGGCGATACATTCATTTCGGCTGGTTCTCGGCAAAAGCAGATGACGTGCTGAATTACATTCCCGAACGGATTGCCGTGGGACTGTTAATATTAGCAAGTAACGCAAAATTGAAGGATGTGTGGAAAACCGTGAACGAGACTGAAGGTGTGCATTTGACAATAGTCGCGATGAGCCATGCATTAAAAGTGAAGCTGGAGAAGATCGGACATTACACGGTGGGAGAAGGCTTTGGAGTTGCAAGCACGGTGCATATAGTGAGAGCAATAAGAATAGTGAAAAGAAGTACAATTACTTTTGCTTTTGTTTGCATCCTGATGATGGTTATCTTTTATTATCTGATTTAGAGATCCACCCATAATATTTCCCCGTCCATCACTTCTCCAGTCTCCGAGTCTATCTTCTATTTTATTTCCTTTCTCTCACATCGCACTTTAGCGGTTCCGCATCTTAGATCTAATGTATCCTCTTTTCTCAATTCCTTACCAAGCAAAACAGCTTCGCCAAAAAATTCATCCGTAGGTTTTGGAGGATCCCCTACCCAAGTTGTGGCGATGATTTTCTAACAATCGAAACCAATTTTAAAAAATCCTCTTGAATTCTTAATCTGTAAGTTTAACCTTTCAGATATTCGAATATTCGTCCCTGCGTGAGAATTTGAGAGAAGTTCCGATCGTTGGAATTATATCGCCACAACTTGTATACATCCCTTTGATGAACCCCCCATCTCCTTGATTTCCCTTCCCCCGCCCCCTTTGAAACTACACAGACTCCTTAAATTTATCCTTCGCTACCTTCGTATCCCCTTCTTCGATCTGTCTTAATATATCACTCAGAGTTCACTATCGTTCTGAATCCTCGTTATTATCAGTATCATCTTCTTTTCGTCCTGTTAGAATTTTTACTATATCTCGATTATCTATTTCCCTAAGAGGTTGATAATGAGTATGTGGTAATGTCGAAAAAGAATAAGGTTTTACATCCTGTCTTCTTGCAATTTCAAGGATTTCCTCAACCATGTCTTTCATATCTCTGGATGGCGGAACTACCTCTGGTGATTTTGCTCTAATACTCTTAAGTGTTGCTTCTAATTCCGTCCAGTACGTATCAAAAGTTGAATTAAATAGCTTTTCACCAAGCGAATGCTCTTCGGATTCCTTTACCGCTTTATTAATCGTATCCATTAGCTGTCGAATATCCTCCTTTTTGGATGCAGTGTGTTGAAACGAAGCAAGAAGCTCTTCTATATCTGTGGCTTTTAGGTCAAGCAAAAAGGTGCATACATAAGCATCTTTAGTTTTTGACAATGCACCTGCCTCAAACAAAATCCAGTTTGCATTTAAATTCTCTCTAGTCAAACAGAGAATACCAACCTTTGTTTTCTCCAGTTCATCTGCTATGGCTTCTCCCCAACGCTTACCTTTTGGTATTCCAGACGAGATAAACGGATCAAGGACTTGGATTACTTTAGGTAACCATTCCTCAAATGCTTTGGCAACTTCATAACTTCTGTCGCCCGAACAACATAAGAACACCTTCATATCCTTACCTCCTTAGTTATATAACTAAGTCGTGTATATAAAACTTCACTGTAGGATCCCGAAATTATTTCGGCAATACGCTTCACCGCCACTTATGGTGAAGCTAACAAACAGACAAAAAGATCAAATGCGTTTGCAGATTGGTATAATAACCGTGTCCACGGGGCACTTGATCTGGAATACTTTGAAACTCCGAATGATCCATTTATTGGAAAATGCGATCTGAGAACACGCTTGGAGTGTTCTTCGAGTGGAGTGAAAGGGCGGTAAGTTTATGAATAAGAAAGCACTTATGAATAGTAAGCGAAATAATATTAGGACTCTACACATATATTCACAAACTACCTATCAAAGCAATCGCCGCGAAGGCGAGAATTAGAATCGCCAACCAAAAATAGAACCAGAACATGCTCGGGTCCTGAGCTTGAGTTTGAACTCTACCCCACGCCGTAAGTTCCCATGCACGCTCATGAAGCACATACAGAACCACTCTAATTGCATGAAAGACAAAGGTAATTAAACTTGCTTCAACCCAACTCCCTGTAATGAAGTAAGATAACAAAAAATTAGCAACAAGTCTAGTATTCGGGATTTATTCTCAATCTCTCAATCTCTTCACCATCTTTACCGCAGCTTCGACCGCCCTTTTTGCATACTCTACACGTTCTTGCGCTTCTAACCTCGTCATCCCAGGCCCTGCCACGCCCAAAGTAACTGGCTTATCATATTCCAGCGCAAGGTCCATTATTTTACGCGTGAGCTGCGATGCTATCGCTTCATCATGTTTGGTTGCACCAGCAATTATGCAGCCTAGAGTGACAACTGCATCTACTTCCTCCTCTTTGTCTGTTAGCAGCTTCTTCACTGCAAGAGGCATGTCAAACGTTCCAGGCGTATATAAGCTGCGAGATACTTTCGCACCAAGAAACGCCGCATGTTCCTTCCCCAATATTTCCATCTGATAGGTAATGTCCCTGTGAAACTCAGAGACGACAAAACCCAATTTTATCTCTTCCTTCCTCTCTTCTTCTCTCATTTTCAACCACCTAATATCCTATAAAGAACTTGACTTGATATTAGTCCTCCCTCTTCACGGTTATAGGAACAACACCCTTTTCAAATTCCTCGATAGCTATCTCCGTGGAGTTTAGTTCTTCTGTTTCTATGAGCACAGGCGCACCCATGGCTATCTGCAGTGCTCTTGCACCGATGATACGCGCTTTTTCATATTTCGTGTATTTTTCTCTTTTTTCTTCCAAGAAAACCGACCTTTAACCCTAATATGACAAAATGGGGTTGCTGAGATTTGAACTCAGGTCTCGGCATCCCGAACGCCGAAGGATAGTCCAAGCTACCCTACAACCCCCATCATTCATACGGTGCAATCTCGTCTATCAACTCTGCGTGCGTTAGAAGCATTCGCCGACAGCAGTATCTCTTTACACCCAAATCGTCCAGCACTTGCCCAGGATCCTCTTGCTTTATCCGCTCTTTATACACATCCCAAACGTCTGATACTATTCTTCCACAGGTGTAACATCTAACAGGAATCATAAACCCATCACCGATAAGACTTCTGCCTCTTTGCCCTTGCACCCTTTGCACCGGCTTTTTTTAGCTCCTTATTCCGCATGTCACTGACGAACAAGCTTCTATCATAGTCCAGATAAGACTCCTTCAACGTTTCACTTGCCGTCCATTCCACTAATCCGCGAGCTATCGCGGTCCGAACAGCCTCTGCCTGCCCCATAAAACCGCCCCCTTTTACATTTACCGCCACATCAATGCCCTCAATATCAACATCCGGAAGCTGGGAAGCGATAAACAAAGGTTCTGATATTTTTGTTCTTACCACTTCGGGCTCCATTATTTCCAACGGCTTCTTGTTTATCCTCACATCTCCCTTACCCTCTTTTATCGTTACTCGTGCAACTGCAGTCTTCCTCTTACCAACCTGATTAACTACCTTTTTTACCTTTGCTTTGGTTTTTACCTTTGCTTTGGTGACCATCCTAACTTTTCACTCACCTCCCCCAAGGTTACGTATTTACGAGACAACCTATAAGCCTCTGCATATTCTACCCTTTTCCACTCCATCTTTTCATATTCTTCTGGTATGCCCAGATAAACTTTCACTCGTGAGAGTGCATCTTTGCCCCTTGCCCGCTTATAGGGGAGCATCCCCCTTATTGTTCGCTTTAGAATTCTATCAGGCATTTTAGGGAAGAAAGGTCCTTGTTCTCTAGAGCCTCTGTCCTTCTTCTGTTTGTAATCCTTAAAAGTTCTCACTTTTGAGCCACTTATTACCACTCGTTCTGCGTTAACGATTGCGATTTCCTTTTCCGTATCGTTCAGCAATTCTTTCGCTACTCCACTCGCCAATCTACCCAAAATGAGACCATCCCCATCTACTATCTCCATTTCCTCTTCCATCGCCTTTGTTATGTTATGTTATTTTATTAAATTAAGCGATTATCTTCACACCGGATCCTTTAGGATTTGCTTTTATCAATTCCTCGATACGTATGCACTTCCCGCCATTGCTAATTTTTTCGTACGCCTTTTTACTGAATCCCAATGCGGCAACAGTAACCGGTTTATCAATCGCTCCCGCACTCAGTACCTTCCCAGGTACTAATATCGTGTCATTCACCTTTGAATATCTATTTATCCTACTTAGGTTCACCTCTGCGTAATTCCTTCGTGGTCGCTCTAATCGCTTCGCTATATCGCGCCATATAGGTGCACTGCTTTCTCTTGCATTTCTATTCAAATCATCTATTAGCTTACCAAGCTGTGGATTTGTCTTCCTTTTTCTTCTCATCTTCTTTTCGCTTTCGCCATTCGCCTTTGAATCTTTTAGGATACCACTTTATAAAGGTTGGTGAGAGAAGTTCATTTCTTTTTTATAACACTTTTATCCTTAGATATTTATGATTGAATCGGTCATCCCGTTTATTGTAAAATGCCTCCCGTTTATTGCAATATGCTTTCTCTTTCTGGCGCTGTTAGTGCATAAGAGAGCGATAAGCGCTCCAGGTTGGATTTCAATCGCCGGTTACTGCTATTTCGAAGCTACTGAGTACTTAGCTCTTGACGAACGCTTTGACGCTTTTTTAGTGCTCGTACTTCTTGTGTTATCGCTTATTTTAGCTTTTATCATGCTAAGACCAACGCTAAGCGAAAGAAGGGAAGAGGATTCGCTTTACACGCTAACAAAAATCGCGCTTATAGCCGCTGTCTTCTACTTCCCTTTCGCCGAAATCACCTTTCTCGGCGATTCGCTCATATTCATTACCGCTAAAATCACCGCTATTGTGCTAAATATTTTCAACCTGGGCGTTTATATGGTCCCGCCTTCCTGTATCTACACAAATGACTGTTCTTTTCATGCAATCTATCAACCGATAACGATAATCTTAGCTTGTACTGCGATACAGGGCATGGTTATTTTTATTGGACTGATCTTTGGTGTAAAAGCGCCAATAAGGCGAAAGTTTAAAGCCTTTTTTGTCTCTGTACCGGTTATTTATGCATTGAATATATTCAGGGACGTTTTTGTCAGCGCAGCATATTTCGAGCATTGGTTTGGCCCTCCACTCGACAGCTTTTTTATCGCTCACAACGTAATTGCAAGAATATTCGCACTGCTTGCTTTGATTGCTATTGCTTATGCAGTATTCAAGATACTACCGGAGGCATTGGACTTTGTAGAGGATTTTATCGCAGCACTAAAGCGATCCTTCCGCGTACACAAAGCTATTTAAGCTATCAAAAGAGATGGATAGTTCATGAACATTCAGAAGCAAGTGTTTGTTATCGGTCACAAAAATCCTGATTCTGATTCCGTCTGTTCCGCTATCGGCTACGCATACTTCAAAAATGTCCTGGATAAGCGCTACCTCTATGCCCCAGCCCGAGCTGGTAGTTTGAATAGCGAAACAAAGTTTGTGCTCGACCGATTTAAAATTGAGTCACCGATGGAGCTAGAAAGTCTTGCCGCTACCGTCAGTGATATGGAATTGAAAGATCCCTTTGTAGCATCACCTAATAATTCGATAAGAGATGCAGCAGTTCTAATAAGGGAAAAGAATATCCGCACTGTTCCGATCGTAGACTCAGGTAAAAAGTTATTGGGGATCGTTGGTCTAAAGGACATCGCAGAATATTACATCGGCAATCTGGGACGCAAGGACTTATCAACAACTCCGATTAACCTGGATATCTTAGTCAGTACCTTAAATGGGAAGGTAATTGCGAATCCGAATAAGATTGAAAGTTTAACGGGCAGGGTTTTTATCGCGGCAATGCAAAAAGCAACGATTGTAAACAAAATCCGACCAGGGGATATCGTTATTTTAGGCGATCGTTATGACATCCAATTAGATTTGATCAATGCTGACTGTTTGGCACTTATAATTACGGGTGATTCCGCGATTAGCCATGAAGTCAGTAGGTTAGCAACTAAAAAGGGTGCTTTGATCATCTCTTCGCCTCATGATACCTTTACTACCGCAAGATTACTTGATCTATCCACCCCCCTCTATTCGATATTGTCGAAGAATGTCCCGGTAGCAGGACTTTATACTCGTATTTCCGAATTGAAACCGCGAGTTTTAGAATCGAAATATCGCTGTGCGTTAATTGTAGATAGCGATAATCGCTTAATTAGCATTGTTACCCGGACGGATTTACTGCATCCGATAAGCAAAAAAGTTATTCTAGTTGACCATAATGAGATTTCGCAGGCTGTTGATGGCGTGCAAGAAGCGCATATATTAGAAATCATTGACCATCATAGGGTCGGGGACATATCAACTCTAATGCCCATTCACGTCTGCAATGAGCCTATTGGCAGCACATGTACGATTATTGCACAATTAATGTTCCTTCATCAGATAGACATTCCATCTAATATAGCGGGATTGCTTCTTTCTGGTATTCTATCCGATACTTTAATGTTGACATTATCAACAACAACGGATCAAGATAAAGAAATAGCACGTAAATTAGCTCTAATCGCAGACATTGAAATAGACAAATATGGTAAAGAACTCTTAAAGGCAAGTATAAACATAAAAGAAAAATCAGCAAAAGAGATCCTGCTTCATGATTTTAAAGAATATTCGCTGGGTGATAAAAAAATTGCCGTGAGTCAAGTAATGGTAATAGATAAAGAAGAGATAAACGCTAAAGAAGCGGCTATTATGTCAGAAATGGGGGCGTTATTTGATGAAAAAGGATACGATTTAGTGGCTCTTCTAATCACAAATCCGCTGGAGCAGGGGGAGGATGTCTTTGTTAAAGGCGATAAGCGTATAATTGAAAAGGCGTTTAATGTTGTAGTACAGAACGGCAAATGCCATATACCACAGACGTTATCGCGGAAGAAGGATTTTATTCCTAAAATCGGATACTTCTGCACTACTTCGTGAGTACCTTTTCTACACGCATCAAGGGATAACCCATATCCTCTTCGTATCTCACCCGCGCATGCACTTCCACTTCTTCATACAAGACAACGACATTAACGTCCAGCATTTCACCACGTAACTCACAATATCTGAACTCATTCTCGTTCTCCCGTACCTTCTCTCTATCTATTTCCACTTCCACGCTGCTTACCCACGGCTGAAGCGATACGCTTTTCTCAATCGCCGTTCCCAACTCTTCTGCTGTTGCCGTACTCACGGGTGTGCCTATAAACTGATGGTATAGGGCACCTAATTTGATGCCTGCTTCGAATACTGCGATATCCCTATCCAATACCATCTCTTCTATCCACAATCCGCTTTCCTCTTCCATTCTCGCTCTCTTATTCTATATGCGTAGAACCAGAAGTTACCAACTTTATTTACACCTTCGGCACGTTAGCCAACGACTGCTTCACCAACTCCGCGGGATACTCGTAATCCACCAGTTTTCCTCTAAGAAACACATCGTATGACCCCATGTCAAAATGCCCATGACCGCTGTTATTGAAGAATATCACTTCCTCTTTGCCCTCTTCCTTGCATCTCAACGCTTCATTTATCACTGCATGCACTTCGTGTGCCGTCTCAGGTGCTATTATTATCCCTTCCGTCTCGGCAAATAATTTCGCTGCTTTAAATACCTCGTTTTGATGATATGCCACTGCATCTATCCAACCGTCCTTAACTAACTTGCACAGTAAGGGTGCATCACCATGATATCTCAACCCACCTGCATGAATCGGTGGTGGGACAAAGGTATGCCCTAACGTGAACATCTTCAACAACGGTGTCATCTCGGCACAGTCACCGAAATCATATAGATACAGCCCTTTCGTCAGTGTTGGGCATGCCATTGGCTCACATCCAACTACTTTTAAGTCCGGCTTATCGCCCCGTATCTTATCTGCTACGAATGGGGAACAAGAGCCAAAGAAATTACTGCCGCCGCCTACACAACCGTATATCACATCCGGATATTCATCTATCTGCTCAAATGCCTTCTTCGCCTCCAATCCTATTACTGATTGATGTAACAGAACGTGATTTAAAACAGAACCCAAAGCGTAATGCGTGTCATCGTGTGTCGCTGCATCCTCTACACCTTCTGAAATAGCAATACCTAAACTACCGGGTGTATCAGGATCCTCTTCTAACATTTTCCTTCCAAATTCCGTGTTCTTGCTTGGGCTTCTGTACAACTCGGCATTCCACATCTCCATCATTACCTTCCTGTATGGTTTACGGTCGTAACTTGCACCAACCATATATACCGTGCACTTCAAGCCGAACAGCATAGTACCAAATGCAAGTGCGGAACCCCACTGACCCGCTCCCGTTTCCGTGGCTATCCGTTCTATACCCTCCTTCATATTATAATAGGCCTGTGCAATTGCCGTGTTTGGCTTGTGACTGCCAGGCGGGCTAACGCCTTCCCATTTATAATAAATCCTCGCTGGCGTCTTCAACTTCTTCTCTAACCGAAGAGCCCTGTACAACGGCGAGGGTCGCCATAGCCGGTAAACATCTCTTACCTCTTCTGGTATCGAGATCCATCGCTCTGTACTCATTTCCTGCTTTATCAATTCCATTGGGAAAATAGGCGCCAAATCCTCGGGCTTTATTGGCTCCATAGTTGCAGGATTTATCGGCGGGTCCAATGGAGAAGGCAGGTCCGCCTGTATGTTGTACCATGCCTTCGGGATCTCTTCCTCGTCAAGCAATATCTTCTCGTTCATTTTCTCTTTTTCTCCTCTCTCTTTTTGCAAAAACCGCATAAATGCAAATAAAATATATAGTATTTTGTTTACATCCCCGCTTCTCGCTCCTTCTCTATTATCTCCGATTCTTCGATCGTACCATATGTCTCATACATCCTTATTACGAGAGCGAGCGCAACTGCAGTTGTGGCGAGTCCTACCACTATCGCTGTCAGGATAAGCACATGAGGTAAAGGATTCACATATAAGACTTCATGACCCCTGACCACGATTGGCTCGGTTCCACCTGTTATATCGCCCAGCGATATGTAGAATAGGAATATAGCAGTCTGAAATATGTTCAACCCGATGATCTTCTTTATCAGATTGTCCTTTGCAATCATCGCATAGAACCCAATGAGCATAAGCACAATGGAAATCCAGTAATTATATTTATCAAATACTTCTCCGATTAACCATTCCATCATTTTTAGTCTTCTCCCTCCACTTCTTCGCCCTCTCTCTTCCACACGAGGTTAAAGAATATAGATGTGATTACAGCCATCACTGTTATTCCAATTCCTACTTCTACGAGGTCCATACCCAAAGCTCGGTTCTCCTCAAAATGATGTGTTAATGGTATGTAGCCATAATTGAGAAACTGTGCACCAAAAGCAAGACCGCAGATTATACATAGCAAGCCTACACCAGCGTAGATATACACGCCTGTACTGAACAGAACGGTATTTTTTGCCTCTGAGAATCGGTTACCCGCTTTGACGATACCAAAAGCGATAACATATAAGATAAATGACGAGGCAAATATAACTCCACCCTGGAATCCTCCACCTGGCCCTCCTGCTCCATGTATTATTACGTACAATGCAAATAACTGGATAAAAGGCACCATTAGCCTTGACACAGTCTCTACAACGACATCCCCACCTTTACCTCCACTCATACCACTATCCTTCGAATTCATCGTGCATTTCCCCTCCAAAACAAAAAATTGACAATAATTAATGGATCTTTACGTATTTGCATTGCTCATTCAGGTCTCTTTTCCTTCCTCCTCAATAATAATAGGACAGCCACACCGGCAGTGAATATGACGGTGGTTTCACCAAGTGTATCATAGCCCCTGTAATCGGCAAGAATATAAGTTACCATGTTCTGCACTTCCGTCTCATGCTCTCCTTCCTCTACAAACCTAATGTAAAGCGAATACCGGTAAACATCCAGTTTATCCTCTTTTTTCTCAATAAAGTAATATTTCTGCTCCTTTGGATAGTAATGCTTCTCCTCGGGAATGATAACTGCATCCCATTCTCCTTCTTTTAGCTTCGCTACCCCGGAAGGTAGCGGAAACCCACGCCCTTCTAATTTATCACCTAAACTCGCAGGAATATTGCCCTGGTTCAAATCATCCTCTACACCCTCGGCATCCATATCGAACAGCCAAACATATCGGTTAGGTGCGGAATTTGCATCGCCAAAAGCAGGTATATCCTCTGCCACATATACGAAAAGAGCGCCTAAAAAGATTACAAATAGCAGTGCCGCTATAGACATTGACTTCATTTCTTCTCCCACCTCTTAGTCCTGGATAATGCAGCGATTAAAAATGCCGTGGTTGCCCCTGCACCAACAGCAGCCTCTGTAAATGCAACATCCACTGAATGCATCTCCACCCAGACCAACGCCATCAGGAAACTATAAGCACATAAGAGCATAATTGCACTCAAGAGGTCTCTCACTGTTATCGTTACTATCGCGATTATCACAATCAGAAACAACAGTGCGAGATCAAGCTGCCATATCATCTTCTTTTTATCACTCTTCCATAAACACCTTAGCTACCTTCTCCTGCATCGTCTTGTCCACTAGGAGTGCATCCGCGGGCTTCTGCGCTATTGCATGTACCTGAAACCTGCCCTTCTCCTGATCTATATTTATCGTTATCGTTCCCGGGGTCAGGGTGATGGAATTAGCTAAAGTAACAATAGCGAGATCGCTCCTCAAAGACGTATCAAATTCTATTACCAACGGGTCTATCGGCATCTTCGGATGTAGAACTCGATATGCAACATCAAAGTTCGCCAGTAATATCTGCCACAACTCCCAGACGACATATATAATGAACTTACCGGATTTCCGTAGCACCTTATCCCACTTTTGCGTCACCAGCAGGTCATGAGAGATTAAAGCGACAATCACGCTGCAGATTATGCCCGCTCCGACGTGAATGGGATCGAGAATTCCCGATAGAAGAACCCAGAACAGAAACATGACACAAAACGTTACGAATATCCCAAATCCTTTTCCCGATTTAGCACTACTCTTTTCGCCCACCTTCACATCCTCCTATCCCCTTTCTTCCAGGGCTTCACACCGGTATTATAAGCGGCTTTCATTATCGCATGTGTCGCCGTTGGATTGGCGAGGAAAATGAAACAAATTAAAAACAGCAGCTTCACAGGTACAAGTTGCACCGAGAGTTCCGCTCCCGGGCTATAATAGTAAATATCGTATAACAGCAACCCGAAAATAATAAGGACTTCACCTAGCGTGTCGCACTTCCCGGTCGCATGAAGCCGCGTGTAGAAGTCGGGCAATCTCAGTAACCCTATTGCACCTGCAAGCATAAAGAATACGCCTGCAGCCAGGAATAATACCACAACAGGTAGTAAGATTGTCTCTATTAGCTCGACCATACTTCACCCCTCTCTAAATATTTCGCGAATGCTAATGTACCAATGAAATTTAACAGCGCATAAAGAAGAGAAATGTCAAAGAACAGAGGCCTTTCGAATATATAGCCTATAATCACTAAGAGAACGATTGTTTTTGTCCCTATTACATTCACCGCCGCCACACGATTGTATACCTCGGGACCAACAGTAGCGCGGTATAAGGCCAGAATTATCGTGACTACGATTAACAGCGCAGTCGCCAAGAATATCGTTAGCATTGCTTCCGGTTCTATCATTTTTCGCTCTTTTTGGCTTATGTATTATCCTCTAAGTATAGGTAGTCGAGGAGGTAATATAAATAAGTTTCGGAATTTTTCTGTTCTATGATAACTATAAAATGTTTGAAGAGCAGAAGAAGAAGGCGCTTGAGCGGTTGCGTATAAGGGGCGCAGATGAAGAAGTGGCAGAGATAATAGGGGTGCTAAACCGTCTCGACAATTTCTATACAACTAGCAGTTGCTCTGGACGGGTCGCTTTGATTTGCATTCCTGAGATAGGAGCGAAGAGGGAGGCAGAGTTTATAGGCAAGTGGCATCGTGCGGTAACGAAGGAAGAAGTATCAGAAGCGATAAAGACGCCAAAAAAAGGGGAGATATGGCTAATATCGCAATCACCGATATTGCACGTCTCGTGCAGAGGTTTAGAGAAGGCGAAGACATTGTTAAGGATAGCGATCGAATCAGGCTTTAAATACAGCGGTATAAAAGCGATTTCAAAGGATAATGGAAAGGTGATGGTAGAGATAATGAGCACGGAGAGAATGGATGTGCCGCTGGGTAAAGATAATGAGATATTTTGCAGTGAGACCTATATGGCGTATATTGTACAGAAGGCGAATTTCATGCTCACGAGAGGCAAAGCGAAGTTGAAACGATTTTATTATGGCTTGGAAGGGCTTGAGTAGTTTATCCAGTTAAAAACATAACTTATATAACCCCTTTTGAACTTCAGTATCCTGATATTTCTCACCGTCACGTAGATATTCTGTAATGACCTCGTATTCGATCTCGGATAGCGATGATTTTAGCCATTCAACCCCCTTTGATTTAAATGGAATGAGCGAATGAAAAGAAATACCATACTGTCTCGCCACATCCGCAGCTCCTTGCTCGCGGTCTAACAAAACAACCACCTCTTCACATTCAACTTTTAAACCCCTCTTCTTCGTTTCGTAGTTTATCTGCTCAATAGCAACGAGTTTGGAATTAAATTTTGTCGCCAGATCATCAATAACCGCTATCTGGTCGCCATTTTCTAACTCACCCTCTACCAACGTATGTTCACCATAACTTCGAATGTTTTTTTTGAATTCGTCTAAGGACCTAGCGCCTATCTTTCTCGTCCATAGCGCGGGTAAGTCTCCCTGCAAGGTGCAGGCAATGGGTATTCCCGTCATTGCTACGCCTACCACTTTATTTACCGCTTTACATTCCTCTTTGATTATTTTCCCGAGTGCATAACCCACCCTTCGTAAGAGTTCAGGATAAGAAGCGAGAGGTCTTAATTGTATGTAGAAAGGGCTCCATAAGCCAGAAATGAGCGTCCAACCATCCGGATTATCGCGATACCAGGTTTTAATTAGCCCCTTCTCGTATAGCAAGCGAGTTATTTCTTTTCCAAGCTCCTCTTTCTCCTCTTGCCATATCATTATTAGACAATCTCTATGAGCTGGATTTCAAAAGTAAGGCTTTTACCAGCCAAAGGATGGTTTGCATCTAACGTCACGCGCGATTCCGTGATATCAATCACAGTGGCTACAACTATTTCGCCATCGGGTTGACGCCCTTCTAACGGTTGTCCGATCTCAGGTTTCAAGTTCGCCGGGAGTTCTTTTCTATCTACTACCTGTACCAAATCATCACGATGTGGGCCGTATGCTTTATCCACCGGAATATTGACGGTTTTCGTTTCGCCCGGATTCATTCCTACTACTGCCTCCTCAAAGCCAGGTATTACCTGACTTTCGCCTATTCTAAATTCCAGTGGTTCATCGTCAATGGAAGTATCAAACACCATACCATCGCCAAACTTGCCCGTGTAGTGAACCTTAACCGTATCACCGATTTTCGCCTGAGCCATTCTTCCTTTTCTCCTTTCACTATGTAGCTATTACCGGTCTTTGGAGTATAAAAGCTTTTCGATTTTTTAACTTAAAATGCTATGCCTCCTTTATACAAGCATGACAGACAATATATCTGTGTGGATTCACGATGATATTCAAATAGATCGGAGGTTAGAGCTATGAGCATCCCGAGGGTACTGATTGCAGGCGATAGAAGCTCAGCAGGTAAGACTACGGTGTGTATCGGACTATTAGGTGCATTGCGGGCAATGGGGCTTGAGGTTCAGGGGTTCAAGGTAGGACTTGATTATATAGACCCGGGCTTTCACACATTAGTTTCGGGTAGACCCTCGCGTAATCTGGACGGTTTCTTGATGCCACCTGACGTAGTAAAGGAGATATATACGAGGAATTGTAACGGTGCGGACATTGCGATAATAGAAGGCGTAAGGGGGCTTTATGAAGGTTTGAATTATTTTGACGATGTTGGAAGTACCGCACAGATAGCAAAGATCTTAGACTGCCCGGTTATACTGGTAATTGATGCAGGCAGCATCACGCGGAGTGTTGCTGCGGTCGTTAGCGGCTATAAAAGTTTCGATCCCGAAGTACAGATCGCAGCGGTGATTTTAAACAATATTGGAAGCGAAAGACATGGCGATAAGGCGGAGAAGGCAGTAGCGAAGTATTGTGGTGTAAACGTTATCGGTAAAATCCCACGTAAGAGCGACTTGAGAATCTCTATGAGGCATCTCGGCTTGATTACTGCTACGGAATGTGAAACCGGTGGGAGCGAGTTTAACACCGTTTTGGATACGATAAGGGCAGCGGTGGAGGAATATGTCGATCTAAATGCGTTTTTAGATGTTGCGAAATCGGCGCGAACGCAGAAAATGCCGGAGGCAAAGATATTTCACGCGGGCAAGAGTGCACTGGCAGACGTCAAGATTGCTGTTGCATTTGATGTGGCGTTCAATTTTTATTATCAGGATACATTGGATCTACTCGTTCAGGCAGGTGCGGAACTCGTATATTTTAGTCCTATAAGGGATAAACAGCTTCCGGACGGTGTGGGTGCGGTGTATATCGGTGGCGGCTTTCCCGAGATTTATGCCGATACGCTTTCATCGAACACGCAGATGCGTAACGCCATAAAAGACTTTTACGATGGCTATGGTGTTATATATGCAGAATGTGGCGGGTTGATGTATCTAATGGACGAGCTCGAATATAAGGGCGACTGTTTTGAGCTCTGTGGTGTGATAAACGGATCCGTGCGATTTGAAGAGAAGAGGGTAGTAAACTATATAGAATGCGAACTCCAGCGGGATTGTATCATAGGGGAAAAGGGCAGCCGGTTTAAAGGGCATGAATTCCATCATTCTACTATAAAACTCGAATCAAACGTTGATTTCGCCTATAAAATGATCCGGGGCGAAGGTATAAAAGATGGCATGGATGGTATCATATCAAAGAACTGTCTTGCTTCTTTTGCTCATCTGCATGCGGCTTCTTATACGGAATTTGCCCCGAATTTTGTTAGGAGTGCAAGAACATGATTGTTCCAAGCACCTCATCATCCTAGAATCACCATCTCTTGTATCTTATGGTATATGTTAGAGTGCTTTCAGAATTAGCTTTTACCGGAACCTGCCACTCGATTTCATTGTTAGACACCTTTGTATGATTATAGTTCTCTTTTGTTATCCCCCAGTCTCCGCTGGTCCGCTCAACGACCGTGACCACAATGTCCGCGTCCTTGTGGTTCCTGAGATTCACCGCCCACTCATATACATACCAGTTTGCGCTTTTATTGAAGTCCATCTGCGTCCGCTCACCGACTATGTCAAATACCTGTCCAATGAATAGACTTATTGTCTCGTCCTTCGGCGTATGGTCTATCAAATCCTCACCTATAAACTGCAGCTTGCCCGCTTTGTCGTTCGTGAACACGCGAACTGTCCCCTTCGGTAGTGGGATACCCAGATTATTGCCCTCACTATTGTTGAAATTAAGCATCACATCAACCTTCTTTTCGCTTGTGTCCGACCAGTCGCTTCCATACCACCACCAGCGGGGTATATCATCATATACGTATTCCTTCTTGACATCGACATCCGTCGCCTCCAACAGCGAAATCTGTTTCTGTTCGTTGTTCTTTAACGTTGTTCTTCTTTGTAAGTCATACATGTGGTACTCAAACAACGCCTCCTCCACGAATTGACTTGCTCCAGGAGCCGCTACCTTTTCTCTACATATCACCCACTCAACCACCTCTTCCGGCGCCCGATGCACATCTCCGGCAACAAGCTTAAGGGCGGTGTCCTTGAATGTGGTGCCCGCATTATTTGTGACAGTAACCCAGCCATTCAAATCAAGTTTCGTATCATTCCTGTTTGTAACAATAACGTAGTCTGCATCCCAAGACATACCGGAGGTCATATAGGAGAGCTCCAGAGTATGATTCCTACTTTCTGTGACGTTTAGGATCCACACCAGTGTCGGATTTGTTATTAGTCCTTCCGGTAGCTCAGGCAGTACCAGAGTATTTGAATCTATGATCTGAATCAGACCCTCTTTATCTCTTATGATTAGTTGGTCCCCGCTGTAACTAAGCAGTGTACCTTCAATCATCTCCTTTTTGTCGCCGTATGTCAGATAAGCCACTATGTCTTTGTTGATGTATTTCTTCAGTATCTTATCCTTGCTGACCAGGTCATACTGGTAATTCTGCTCCACTACCTCAATCACGGAATCAAACGCCACGAGCAAGTCAAAGGGCTCACGAATATGGAATAAGATGTACCATTACTTTATGATGAACAAAGAAGAGTTCATGGCGCATTATCACCAGCGAAGCAATGTGGAGACCACGTTTATGATGGTGAAGACGAAGTTTGGTGATAAGCTAAAATCGAAGAACTGGATAGCACAGAAGAATGAGTTGTTATGCAAGCTTATAGCACATAATATCGTGGTGGTAATTCACGAGATGTATGAGTTGGGGATTAGTCCCGATTTTTCTACTTGTTCTTGTAATTAGTTAATTTGTGAAAAACGAGGTAGTTGGAGTTGCTTACGCAAGCATTGCGTCATACAATCATTAAAAGGCTTAATCAATATACCTCACCGTTTTTACAATTATAGCACGTGCAGGATTGCCCTTAATTGTTATTGTTTGAGCATTATGCCTTCCTTTTGTAGAAACCCGTTTAGGTTTTGTAGATTGTTTCTCGAAGACACAATATATCTTTTCCCCGATTATTGTATCATTAAATTCTTTATGGGTCGGCATTTAATCCTCCCTTATTTTCCCTTCCATTCGCAATTCATCAATAATTTCAACTAATGGCCCAATATCGCAGTGGATATTATTATGTAACTCTACGATGTCTGTCTTTTTATGCTCCCGTATGTAATCTAATACTTTTTCCTTAGCTGTTTCCTTACTCATCTCCTCAACAAGCACTATCTCTGGAGTAGTTGGTGTTGCAATATTTGATAGTAATGGTGTTATGTTTCTCTCAAGATTAGTAACTTTATCCATCAACATAGAAATCTCTGTCCTTAATATATTGATTATTTCGCTGTTCCCTTCCACTTTTTCATATATTTCCCAATTTTCAATAGACTCTCTCATTTCTTCCAGTGTTATATTCTTATATGCTGTAACCGTCCTACTCATTGGCCCCTCTTTTTCCATAGCTCCCAGAATTTCTCCAATAATTTCGTTTGCTGGGTTTAAAGCATCTGTTGGTTCTACAATTCCAATCGCTGTATCTTGAGGGGCTTTTACACTCGGAATTTTTTTTGCGACATCTTCTATTATCAATGCGAATGGATTAGAGACATAGAATGTTCCTACATCAGTTTCCATGTTAAAGTGATTAACCATCAAACAATACCTCCAATACCTCTTCAGCTTTTCTCATTGTCGCATGGTAAGACTTCAATTTTTCCAAAACCTCCCCACTCCCCCCTTTTATATTCGAGTGGAAATTAAAATTTGCTAACACCTTTTCATCCGGGGGTAAGTTCGCCATAGCGATAAAATCCTCAAAGTTGAAACGTATTGCCCCTCCGATTCTATAATTTTCTGAAAATGCTTTCCTAAATTTTCCTACCTCTGGTGAGAAAATATTTTCCACGCTCTCCTCAGTTATCACCCGATATGAAAAGTTGAAACCTATGGCCGTGTATGGTGTTTCGGATAAATTGCTGACATAATTTTTAATGGCTATGAGTAGTTTATCGATAACAGATTGCTCTACTTTTTTTATAGTTATCTGCATCCTATTTAAATCCACATGAATGTTCAACTCATTGTTTTCAACCATAGAAAAAGGGGGCGTGGGAACGAAATTGGTTATAGGCTCCTCCAAGACTTTCTTTTTAATAATCCAATCTTTGGAAACTATCGTAGGATTATGACTTTTTGCTAAAATCACCACATTTGTACTATCCAATTTCTTTTCACTCATGGTTATATTAAGGTTAATTCCATCTTCTCTTAAATAACTATTGGTTATCTAAAAATTCCTTTCGATTTTTTCTTTTATATAAACCTTTCGATTTTCAAAGCTTTTGCACCTAAAATTAAATGAATTTTGTACTTTAAATACAAAGCCCTTTTCGCCGAATAACTCTTTTGCTTCATGCATAACCGCTATAC
>PRCZ01000099.1 GCA_009903405.1 Candidatus Methanophaga sp. AG-394-G06 | reverse complement strand
CACAAGAACTTGGGATTAACATAGTATAAAGTAGTTAAGGGTGTACTAAAACTATGTCACTATTATTCTTTTTCTCGTGAAAATCTGTGTAATCTTGTGGTTATAAAAAGGAGCTAAACAAATACCTCATTTTAAAATGGTTACTGCGTCCTTTGTTAGTGCATCACAATAGCCACATTCATTGCATATCTTTTTGCAGCTCTTCCAGTGCTCGATACCACCCTCAAGCTTCTCATTATCTATGTAAAACATGTACCTGAGCATCTGAGGACAATCAAGAATTTCAAGCAGGTTACCCTTGTACGACCTCTTGGAATATATCCGCATACAATTTATTATCCAATTCACTGCCTTTGTCCTACCGGAAAGCTTGATGTCCGCAATACCTATTGCTTCGTATTCCTTTACGTCCTCTGGTCTTATCCATCCGGACTTTATCATCTGTGTGGGATTCCTCAGACGCATGGCTATGCACTTGTCAAAATAATAGTCGGGTGCAAATAGCGGAGACTGAGGCTGATTTAAACTACTAAGATGCGAGGCGAGATTGTAATGCGAGTATCTAAACGGGCATTTATAGAGGCAGCCTTCATTCACTATTATCCGTACGTCACAGTTAACCGCTTTTACTATCCCCTCTAGCAGATCAAAGTGCCGGTTTATGTTCGTGTCCACGGTTATCACATCAGCGCCGAGGTCTTCAAAGAATTTAGCTCGCTGTGGCGCATCAACATACGATAAAACTGATACAACTATCTTCATTGGGAATTCACGAAGTAGCTCCACCAGGTATGGCTCTGCCATCGTAACTGCATCAACACCCGCTTTGTTCAGTTCCCCAAAGTACCACTCAAACATCTTATAGCCCTCGAACGTCAGGTGATGCCCGCCTGTACATGTTGAGTTCATCACTACATTCATCTTTATGCCATGTTGATGCGCATATTCGGTCTGTTCCTTTATCTCTTCAATAAGCGGTGCATGGCGTGGTAGTACATGCGCGAGCTATTTACGAGCTTTACGAGTATTTTTATATGTTCCGGAAGCTCTGGGAAGACCAGAAGCGACGTCAAATGCTGACAAATGAGGAAGCACTAACGTTGTTTTCGTAACACTTTTTCTTTTTTACAAAAAGAAAACCTGTGCTAAAAGAAAAACAAATAAATTTTTTGTAAAGCTTTTTGCTTGCAAAAAGGTTTGTGTTAATCTTGTGAAATCTCGTGGTTTTTAGATCTGACATATCATATATATGTCCACGAGGCATTGAGTATTAACTATGTTATGACTTTATTGAAGAATGAAGCCAAACTGGTGAAGAGGTTGTGTGCGCGAGTAGAGGCAGAAGAAGAAAAGAGAAAAATACTGGATCTTGGGTGTGGCAGTGGAAAACTCGCAATATATTTGAGTGAAGAGACGGGATATGCTGTTACCGGGGTAGATCCCAGCCGCGAGCGAATAGAAAAAGCAGGGGAGGAATCGTCTTCTGTCACGTTTGAGGTTCAGCCTGCGGAGGAGACGGCTTTTGCGGATAGCACATTTGATGTAGTCGTATCGCTAAAGTCATGGCATGAAATGGTAGATCCAAAAGCGGCATTACGGGAATCCATGCGGCTGCTTACAGAAGGAGGGAAGATATATATTATCGACTGGGTAGGTGGTATCGCGCATACGAAGAAGTATTTCACAATGGAGACCAGAGCACATGCGAAGAAGTATTTCTCGATGGAGTGTCTAAGGGAAATGCTTTCAGAAGCAGGATTTACCGATATAAGAATTGAACTTAATATTGAGGGCGAATTGATGTTGGCGGAAGGACAGAAGTAATTATAGTGCAAGCATTATTTGTGCAGTTGAACAAAGCCACATATAAAACTTTCGGAATTCGGCAGCAAATTAACAAATTCGATGCCATGGGATATTGAGCAATTACAAACTTCGCTATATGTGCCCCTATTAACAGATACGGGCTGCAGAATACATGCTCGACCATTATTTTGGGCCGCCACAATTAGATATGGGTGTATATTACCCACACTTTTTATCAAATTATCATAATAGGTATGAGCAATCGATAAGTCCGTACGACTTCGTTCCGGTGAGCATCTCAATTTTGGAAGTGCGAAAAATATCGAAAAGCTTTTATGTATAGGTACAGTATGTACCCATGTTTACTCTATGATGTGTAGAGTAAACGAAATAAGTATTAAGGAGGAAAAAAAAATATGGCAGACGAGATAGATTTATATGATGACAGAGGTAGCGTATTAGCGAAGGGCGTACCACTAGATGCAATCAGTCCGTTGAAGAATGCTGCGATAAAGAAGATTATCAGCATGACCATTCGGACCGGTGCGGTTGACATGGCGGGCCTGGACAAGAAGTTGAAGACAGGGACAATAGCCGGAAAAGGTATGATAATCCGGGGCGTAGGAAGAGACATCCCTGTACTAGACAAGGTGAACGAGATAGCGAAGGAAGTAGAGGACATGTTGCGTGTTGATCCAGGCGATGACACGAAGGTCGAGTTAATTGCAGGTGGAAAGCGGATGTTGACGCAGGCGCCAACGGCAAGGATCCTATCCGATTACTC
>PRCZ01000098.1 GCA_009903405.1 Candidatus Methanophaga sp. AG-394-G06 | reverse complement strand
ACGAATGTCATTTTTCTTCCACAATTTGGGCATTTTGGCGCCTATTTATTCACCTTCCTAATTTCGACATCGCGGAGGTTATCTTTGAAGATGTCCGAGTGCATTAGCTATATCTATAGTTAAGTGATTATATTGATTGATGCTGCGTGAACGTGGAGTTATAGAGTATATACAATAAAGAGAACCATTTTTTTTTGCACTTTCCATTTTGCTTTGTGCTGATATTCATTTCACATAATTTCGCAACGTACCAATACCCTCAATTGTTACTTCTATTGTATCACCTCTATGCATAGCGCCAATTCCGCCTGGCGTTCCCGTTGCTATAATATCGCCGGGCATTAGTGTCATAACCTGTGTTATGAACGAAACCAACGTCTCAACGGTAAATATAAACTCAGCCGTATTAGAATCCTGTCTCAGTTCACCATTAAGAAAACTCTGAATCGTTAGATTATTCGGATCAACATCTTTGACTATCTCAGGTCCTACCGGGCAGAACGAGTCAAAGGATTTAGCTCTTGTCCATTGCACATCTCTCTTTTGTATATCTCTTGCTGTTACATCATTCAAACAGGTAAAGCCCTCTATATGCTCCATAACGCCTTCTGGCTCGATGTCTTTGCATACATCCTTTATGACAATTGCTAACTCAGCTTCGTAATCCACACGTGTAGCCTGTGACGGGTACACAATACACTCTCCTGGGCCTATCAATGCAGTAACGGGTTTCATAAATAGTATTGGTTCCGATGGCAGCGGCATGTTAAGCTCTTTCGCATGCTCCTTATAATTAAGACCCACCAGAACTATCTTTGTTGGCCGGTGCGATAAGAAAGAGAGGCCCATTGTCAAAAAATTATTTCTGGGCAAACAATTTTCTTATCTCTGCACCAACGGTTTCAACCTGATGCTCACCTATCTTCTCTCTGCTCGCTTTTAATAGCGGGATACCCCTTTTGTATTCGTCAACCCATTCCTTTGCAAATTCACCGTTTTCTACCCGTTTCAAAGCCTCTTTCATCTTCTCTTTTACTTCAGGTCCGATTATCTGATGCCCCACAGCCCACATGCCGTACTCTGCGGTATTCGAGATGACTTCTGCCATCCTCTTTATTCCACCTTGCCATACTAAATCGACAATTAATTTCATCTCGTGCACGCACTCGAAATATGCCATCTCGGGTGGATAGCCAGCTTCTACCAAAACCTCAAAGCCATTTCTCATCAGTTCCACCAGACCGCCACATAAAACGCACTGTTCACCAAATAAATCCTCATATGTCTCTTGCTCAAATGTGCATTCTAAAATGCCCGCTTTTGTCCAGTGCATTGCCTTTGTCATTGCCAACGCCACTTCTCGTGCTTCTCCCGATGGGTTCTGTTTTACTGCTACGAGACCGGGTACGCCAAAGCCTTCCAAATATGCCTTCCTCTCTTCGGTTCCCGGTGCTTTTGGCGCAACCATGATAACGTCCACATCCTCTGGTGGAACAATTCGTTTAAAGCAGATATTAAAGCCATGCGAAAAACAAAGTGCTTTCCCTGCTTTCAGCTGCGGCTTTATCTGATTTTCATAAATAGCGGGCTGAACCTCATCAGGAAGTAGGATATGAACAATATCCCCCTTTTCTGCCGCTTTATCTATCGGCAAAACCACAAAACCGTCTCCTTTCGCTTTTTCCCAGCTCGGATTCTTATTACCACCTAATATCTCCGTTTCTCCTATGACCACATTTATGCCGGAATCTTTCAGACAGTTTGCCTGGGCATCCCCCTGCGCGCCATATCCCATCACAGCTATTGTCTTGTCTCTTAAAATGCTATCATCCACATCTTCATCATGCAATATATTCATGCTGTCATCACCCTTTTTGTTTATATAAACCTATTTCTGTTATATATATTATTCTTCTCTCGTGGAACTCTGTGTGATCTTGTGGTTAGCAAAACAAGTACGGATTTTCTACTTCTTCTCCGTCTCCGATCCAGCTCCAATCGCCGTAATACCTGTTCTGAACAGTTGCTTGAGACCAAAATGTTTCATCAAATCCACAAACCGGTCTATCATCTTAGGCGTTTCTGTAAGTTCCAGCGTTACCGAGTCCAGCGTAGCATCTACTATTTTGGCATTGTACGATTCCGCAAGCAGCATCACCTCAGAACGAGCTTTCGAATCCTTTACATGCACTTTCAGCAGACTTAGATCCCGGATAATTGGCTCTTCCTCCATTAAATCCACCACTTTCACCACTTCTATTAGATTGCTGATCTGCTTTCGCACCTTCTCCAACTCGCTCTCCGTGCCTTTTATCGCTACTGTCATCCGCGATAACCCGTCCTTCTCACATGGCGAGACCGTGAGAGATGAGATATTAATCCCCCGCATCGTGAACATGCCCGACATCCTCGTTAGCACTCCCGGATTGTCCTCAACCAAAAGCGAAATTATACGTGTTTGCATCTTTCCGTTCCTATCATTCCTATTACACCGCCACCAGGAGGGATCATGGGCAATATCTTGTCATCCTTACCTACAATCACATCAATTACTGATGGCTTTCCCGATTCAAATGCGTTATTAAAAGCGTCTTTTATA
>PRCZ01000097.1 GCA_009903405.1 Candidatus Methanophaga sp. AG-394-G06 | reverse complement strand
CCGTGTAAATCTGCGTCCTAAATTAAATTTATAGGTAGAAGTTATACCCCATATACAAAATCAAATCAAATCATTGCTTTAAAGCTATAATATCGTATAGTATAGATAACATGAGCACGCCGGAAAAAGCCAAATTGCGGAAAGTTCTTACTGCGTACCTCAAAGAACTCCACGAGATTTACACGGGCGGCAACTTCAGAGAGGAGAGCTTCTATCCCGCATTAAAAGAGCTATTTGAAGAATATTCTCATCTGTTCTCTGAGCAAGAAGCTGCAAAAGCTCTTGTCTTACCAAAGCGCACAGAAGTTGGTATTCCGGACTTCCTCATTCGTAAAGAAGGAGAGATTGTGGGGCATATAGAAGCGAAAGTGCCAGATGCGAATCTTCACGATATAGAGAACTCGGAGCAAATCCAACGATACCTGAATGCGCTCCCTAATCTAATAGTAACGAACTTCTTGGAATTCCGGCTTTACCGAGATGGCGCGCTTGTTGACAAAGCAGAATTATGCTCACCAATTGCTTTACAGGGTTTAAAGCCGCCGGTTCCGGAAGATGTGGATTCTCTCGGTAGGCTTCTCAGTGTATATTACAGCTTTTCCACACCGGAGATAAAAACTGCTTCTGCGCTTGCGATTACGCTAGGAGACAAGACGAAATTTTCGAGGCATATATTAAAAGAGGTGCTTGAAAGGCGAGATAGGGATTCCATACCGTTAGCGAGTTTTTACGAGGTTTTTAGGAGAACGCTTATTGGGAGTTTGACAGAGGAGCGATTTGTTGACTTATATGCGCAGACTATTACATACGGTCTTTTCGCAGCAAAGATAATGGCGGGAAAGGAGGAGATAAATAAAGAGAATGCGTGGAATTTTATTCCGGGCAATGTGCCTTTACTCACTCATATTTTCCATACCTTTGTTGGTCCGGATACGCCAGTAGCAATGAATTGGATTATTGAGGACATCCTTAACGTGCTAAACAAAACAGACATTGTAGCTATTACCAAAGAGAAGGAGGCAACATACGGGACAAGAGATCCAATTGTTCATTTCTATGATACATTTCTTGGCGAGTACAACCCAGAAGAGCGTGCGAAATTAGGCGTTTATTACACGCCTCCTGAAGTCGTGGATTACATTGTTAAATCCATTCACAAACTGTTGAAGGAGAAGTTCGGTAAAGAGAAAGGACTTGCAGAAGAAGGTTTGAAACTCCTTGATCCCGCGGCTGGGACTTTAACGTTCATAATACGAGCACTTGGAAGAGCACTGCTCGAATTACAGGACAAACACCTGGATGGTATGATTCCCTTGAACATAAAAAACCATATCCTAGTCGATTTCTATGCCTTTGAAATTCAAGTCGTTCCCTACATAATTGGGCATCTCAGGGTTGCGATGTCGTTGGAAAAAGTGTGGAACTACGAATTTGATAAAGATGACCGATTCCAATTCTACCTTACCAATACGCTGGAGATGAAAGAGCCGGAACAGGAACTTCTGCTACAGCAGCTTACAGAGGAAGGTCGAGAAGCGATGTACGTGAAGGAAAAGGAGCCGATTCTCGTTGTGCTCGGTAATCCACCTTATTCCGTGAGTTCTGAGAACAAGTCGGAGTTTATCGAGAAGTTGATGGCGGATTACAAGCGGGACGTGAAGAAAGAGCGTAATATTCAGCCGCTTTCTGACGATTACATTAAGTTCATCAGGTTTGCACACTGGAAGATAAGCCAGACAGGTAAGGGAATTTTTGGCTACATCACTAACAATTCATATCTTTCGGGGATAATACATCGGGGAATGCGAAAGGAACTGCTTTCGACATTTGATGAAATTTATATCCTGAATTTGCACGGCTCTTCGAGGATAGGAGAGAAGACACCGGAAGGCGGTAAGGATGAGAACGTGTTTGATATTCAGCAGGGAGTGGCAATAGCGATTTACGTGAAGTTAGAGAAGCCGCTAAAGGAGAAGAAGGTTTATTATGCGGATGTTTTTGGATTGAGAGATACAAAATACAAATATCTTCGCGAAAATGATGTTACGAGTACGGATTGGCTGGCGATTGGGCCGAGAGAGCCTCATCATTTCTTCGTGCCTAAGGATTTCGCTTTGCAGGAGGAATATGATAAGTTCTGGAAAGTGACGGATATATTTATCAAAAACAAGATGGGTGTGATAACAAAAAGGGATAATTTCATAACTGATCGGAATTATCAAAATTTAAAAGATAGAATTTCAAAGTTAGCAAATAGAAACTTAGAGGATAAAGAAATTACCGTTTTGTATGGCTTGAGAGATACTTATGAGTGGAAATTACACCCTGCAAGGCAAAAAATCCTAAAACAAAGTTTTAAAACGGAGAAATTAATTGATTATGCGTACAGGCCTTTCGATAATCGTTACATCTATTTTGAAGATGCTTTAATCGCAAGAAGCGTACGAGAAATAATGCACAATTTACTTTACTCTAATTGCGCATTAAACATTATGAGGCATTACTTTGGAACGGATTTCCACCATGTATTCGTCTCTGATTTTGTATCGGACATTAATTATCTGACAAGTGCTAGGGGGCAATACGTTTTTCCTCTCTACCTATATCC
>PRCZ01000096.1 GCA_009903405.1 Candidatus Methanophaga sp. AG-394-G06 | reverse complement strand
TTGCTCTACGAGAAGCTCCATCATCCTTTTCCCGCCTTCGCAGTGCCCGCAGTGATAACAGAAGAGACATCCAAAAGATTCCGCCATTTCCTTGTAGCTAGGCTCAAGCGGCTCGACACCACCTACATAAGCCACCTTCACTCCTCTAAGCGGAACTCCCATCTCCGTTCCCGTTTCGTTCTGATCGCCACAATCATTGCTGTTACAGTTGCAAGAAGAAGCTACGACCTTGTTCCCGACATCATTCTTTGAGTTAATCTCGGATTCAAATGAGAGTGCGGATATTTTTAGCAGTTCTGCATTTTCTTTATTCAACTGCTTTCTTTCGCTTCTTAAAAACTCGAGTTCCTTTTTCAGCCCTTCAATCTGCACATACGCTGCTTCTCCGCCCATACCTTTTAGCTGTTCTTGATATCGGCCTGTTAATCGCTTTTGCTCTTCCAACTCATGAATGAGTTGGATTTTATCTGTTTTTATTGTGTCGCGTGTCGAAATCAATTCTTCTTTCTTCTGTTCCAACCGCTCACACCTGCGTTGTAGCTTTTCATTCGATTCAAAAGCTATTTCTAACTGTTTTGTTATATCCTCAACCTTACTTCCCGGTAGCTTAAGGGCTAGTTCATCGTAAAATCGCAATGCCAGATGCTCCTTCATGTGAATAGCGGCGAAAATCCTCGTCTCGAGTTCTTTATCCTGACCGCCATTACGTACAGCAAACCAGATAAGAGCGGGGATGGGCACATTTGTTAATGTGTTTTCGGTACTCCCCTCGATAATTGCACTTATCTTTTGCGCGTCTAACCGCTCAACTTCGTTCTTATACGCTGCGAATTGCTTTTCCAGCATCTTTTCCACTCGTTTTGCCGGCTGACTTTGCGTCCTGCATATCTGAGCAAGGGATTGATGCATTTCAAAATCCGCTGAGAACTGGTTGTCATGGTTAAGCTTCAATTCCTTAAAAATCCGCTTCAGCATCCTCTCGTCAAAACTCAACCCTAGGATACGACAAATTGTAAACGGCTGAAACTCCCATAGCCTCCTTTTACCATTTCCTTCTTCCATACTCATTTGTTACCTGCTCCTCCAGACTATGAAGCTTGATAAAGTGGATACCCTCCCATAAACCACGCACCCAACTCTCGTTTTATCGCTTCAACCCGCTCATCTAATTCACCTTCACTTTCGACTTCTTCAATGTTATTCTGTAGTAGTCGCGTCAGTTCCTCCATCACCCTTGTTCTTTTCATATCTTCCATCATATACCACCCCCTTTTTAGGTTCTCCTAAATGTTAGGAAGATTGGGTATTAGGTACATAAATAATGACCCCTAAAAATGTTCGGTTTTGGATATAAAGCCAAATAAAGTTAGACTTTTTTGCATCTACCTACGAGGAACTTTTAAAAAGCGCCAGTATCGTACCGAGAAATAAATACATATGTTTTTTGGTTTTTGAAGCTAAGAGCAGGATGGATAGTTGCGTTTTGTCACCGAATTCCGCTAAACCCACTACAATCAATGGAATTAATAGAAGTTATGCTGTAATTTATGTTTTCGATTCTGATAAATTAATTGGACTAGGAAGAGCTCTTTGTGATGGAGAATATCAGGCTGCTATAAGTATTTATGATGTCGTATTACTCCCAGAATACCAAGGTAAATGTATTGGGGGGGAAAATTATGGAAACATTATGCGAACAATGAGATACACGTCGCGTGAGGTCTTTGGTATCCAGAGAGGGGCACGGGATAAAAGTTTGTAGAATACTTAGGAGGGACTGAAACGAATTATGTACATTTGTTATTTTGTGTGCAGAAAAGCTATAAGAGACGGAAACACCCTTAGCCTTTCGCCCCTTGTTTGTAGATTCGATTAAGTTCATACTAGCTATTTATAGTAACCAGAAATCTCCTTATAACCTGCCATTACGAGTTTTACAGGCCATCATATCACGTATCTATAGCAACTCGCAATCTAAGGAGCATTAGTCAGCCATAACCCGTCAAAAGCTTTATATACTTGTAGCCCCTTGTATAGGCTACGTGGCAAAAACAAGAATAAGGCGAGGGCCGCGGGTATATGTGTATGAGCGGGAGAACTACAGGGATAGTAGTACAGGGAAAGTAAAACACCGTGCCATCCGCTATTTAGGTATAGAAGTGGCAATAAAAGGAGAAAAGCAGATAAATCCCCCCCAAAAAAAACGCTTGAAAGCGTTTGAGATTACAAAATCGGTAAGATATGGCGATATAACAGTCCTTTACGATTTATTCAAATAATACGGACTTATCGAGCTATTAAACGGATTAATTCCAAGAAGAGGGCTGCCTGTGGGCGAAGTTTTTTCATCTCTTGCAATCAACCCTAATTTCTGTGCTCACTAAAGAGCAAAAGGCGATTATTGAAAAATTTTGGGGTTTGCAGATGTGCTCTTTTAGGGTTGTAGCCTATACAACGCTGAAAGTCAGGTTATAAAAGAGAAGGGAAAAGTCACACCAATCGAAAT
>PRCZ01000095.1 GCA_009903405.1 Candidatus Methanophaga sp. AG-394-G06 | reverse complement strand
TCGGAAGACTAAATGAATCGGGATTCAAATTTGAAGCGGCTCTAGGTGGGATAACAGGTAAAACGGCAGTTATAGATGCCGATTTGCGACACATAATAGACATAAGCAGGGATAGTAAACCTTCAGAAGTAGTGTACGATTTTGTTAACAGAGGCATGGATTTTATCCTGTTGTTGAACCATGCGAAGACAGAAGAGAGCGGGTTCATGCTTGGCGAAGGCATTCTGCGGAACTTTATTGATCGCGGTGGAGCAGAGGGCTGTCTTTCATTTGTGCAACTCGAGTACAGCAACAGGATTATTATTCCATGGCTCCTGAAGCAGCGTGATATATATAGACAGCTAACAGGAATTTTTAGTGACTTTAGTGAGCGAGCGCCCTACAAGCTTGAATCAAGATGTAAAAAGGAATTAAATCTAGTATATCGAGAGATAAGGGGTGTGCATCCGGGCGAGAAAATCGTTGTGAATGGCGTTGTTGTTGGTATGTCTGCGCACGAACAGACAGTTACACTGGTTGCGAAAGAGGGCAAACTTGTAAAGATACTGGGCGGTACGTTAATAGAGCATAACCTTGAGAAACTGCCCCTTCTAGACCTGAAGGGCGCGCTGATAAAAACCGGCAGTCTAATTCGGAGGACAAAACCGAGAAGGATAAGAATAGAAAATTTAATAGCAAGAAAGGGAAAGAAGAAGGCCTGTTTCTTCTACACCGTTGAGGACCTCTTTCCAAGGATGCTGGAGTCTGATATTGCAGTTGCGGTAGTCATAGGAGACGATACAACAAGCATTGCCGGCGATATACTGAAAAGGTTTGGTATCCCCATGATAGGCATTACAGACGGCGATGCTGACGGCTTGATCGACGGTATAAGAAGCGGTGCTTTGGCAGAATATGACAAATTCCTGCCTCCTGATTCGATGATATTACGATTGAAGCCAGAGAGGGACGATATTATAGGCGAAAAAGTAAAGGCGGCGATTTTTAAAGGTGGTTACGAGATCGAACTGGAAGGCGATGTTGAGCAGCAAGTAGCGGTTTTGAAGCATTGCATACTCGATCTGGCAGATGGTGATATTATCAGCGTGTTGAGTTCTTCATCGCCAGAAGGCGAAAAGAAAATTTTAACGGAAAACGTATGAAACTATAATTCAATAGGCAACGTAGAGAAGAATGGAAAAAAGATATTTATGAATGCTTAAATTAATATCACAGTGGGGAAGAAAATAAAATGGAAGCAGAAATATTGGAAGTAGGGGATGTAATGACACCAAAAGTTCTCACTGCGGATGAAGAAACGTCAGTCACTGACCTGTCAAAGGAGATGGAAATAGCTGGGCTGGGAAGCATAGTGATAACAAAGTCGGGAAAACCAGTAGGAATTGTTACTGATCGGGATATAGCAATAAAAGTTATAATGCGAGATAGAAAGGGAAGCGAAATAAAAGCAAAAGAAATTATGTCTTCTCCTCTGGTCACTATTAAGCCAGACGTACTACTGGAGAAGGCATGCGCGATACTGGCGGAGAATGACATAAGAAGGCTGCCAGTGATTGAAGATGGTGAACTCAGGGGCATCATAAGTGTTAGAAACGTATTAACGAGAAACCCGACGTGTGTAACTAAATTCTATCCATTGGAATAATCTTTTTGCAATGGGCTAGTAAAAAGAGGTGAAAGGAGAAAGATGAGATGAAAGTTGAAGATATAATGAGCCGACCCATCATCGCAGAGGATGTAGAAACATCGGTAACTAAAATAGCAGAGGATATGGAAGAGTTGGGAATAGGGAGTGTGGTGATAACCGAGGAAGGTAAACCAGCGGGAATAATTACTGAGCGAGACATAGCATTAAAGGTTCTACTGAAGGATAAAAGGGCGAGCGAGATAAAAGCAAAAGAGATCATGGCATCGCCTCTGGTTACCATTGAGTCAGAAGCATCTGAGGACGAGGCATGTAAACTTGCATCAAGAAAACGAATAAAAAGACTGCCCGTGGTTGAGGATGGCGTGCTCGTAGGGATCCTGAGTATTCGGGATCTATTGACAAGGAAGCCGGAATATGTGAGGGAATTCTACTTCTAATTCACGAACAACTGACTTGAGCTACAGCAGCCCGTCCTCTATTAAGGTACTCATAGCATCCGCACAAGCAGTTGTAGCGTGCGATACCGCTCTTCCGAGTGTTGCATGTGCCTCAGTATAATCATCCCCTTCTATCTTTATTTTTATCTGCCTCAACTTCTCGTCCACAAGTGCAAATTCTTGCATCCGCGTTGCGTTCAATGCTATCCCCGTCTCAGCGGACAAGCCGTCAAAGAAGGCAAAGATTACTTTTTTCGCTCCTTCTAATTCGTGCCCCTCCAGCGTTTCTAGCACTGTCAGCATCTTAGAGCCGATTATCAGTGCTGATTTTATCCGCTCTGCGAATTGATAATTGATTATCTCCTTTTTTGTCATAATCCCGAATCAGAATTACCAGCTAAAAAAACTTTTTGTCTTTATAACTACTTGTATCCGATTTTTTCTCAATTCATTATAAGTATTTGTATAGCTAATCTAAAAAACCACGAGATTCCACAAGATTAACACAACACTTTTTCTTTTTTACAAAAAG
>PRCZ01000094.1 GCA_009903405.1 Candidatus Methanophaga sp. AG-394-G06 | reverse complement strand
ACTTTACCCTTATAGTGTTGCAAGAGTCCGGGTGAACGACACATTAGTGGGCATATACGGTAGTGGTACTTCATTGCACGTGATCAATGGAACAGGAGGCGGAGCAGCTAGTGGACTTATCGGTTTTTACAGCATCCCATTTAACGATTCCGAGTTGACAATCATGGCGATTTATGCTGATGGCAGCGCGAAAGTCATGTTTGGCACTGAGACCAGAGTACTCGTGCCGGGTGACGAATGGCAGGAAACAAAAACGCAGGTAAAGCGAACCGAAGAAACGGGTGCTCTTATTAATGAGTCTTTCGTTACTGTGATAAAGAATTTTGGGCTGTGGGACAAATCTAAAATCGCGCAACATGCAGCTATTGGCGATGTCGTTAGAGATACGGAGTTCTATGAAGGCCAAAAAGTATTAATAGACTGTGAATACCGAGGCTGGAACTGTTCAGGAGTAAGTGGTCCGGGGGTAACAAGGAGCGATTGGTGCGTTCGTGATGGGACTGGGATTATCTACGTAACAGGTCTGAGTTCGGGGTTAGAGTATCCTGATGATATGGGCGAAAGAGTGATTGTTACTGGTTTTGTCCGGGTCACAGATAGTGATGTTGTATATATCAAGGCAACGAACGTAGAGATATTAAAAACTGGATTATTGATGAGCAAGATAGTATCGAGCGGAACGAGACAGTGAAACCAGCGGTAAATGCGGTAGAAGGTATTCTACCTCCTGTCGAGCTGGGTAGGTGGGAGCGGCAATCAATACCGCTGCGGGTTTCTGAACAGTATAAAGCGCTATTCAGTGCCTTTAGCAGTTATTTCGAGGATGAAAGGAACGCTATTGGCGATGATACTCTGGATCAGGAGCTTGATATTTTGGATACGCTTAGTAGCTACGAATAAGTGGGAGTATTTGTATTGTATAGCCAAACAAGAAAATAAATTATTGACACAGATTTCCTAACGCAGATTGACACAGATGATAAAATAAAGATCAACAATGTCAAACTCATATAAATCCACGTGAATCAGTGTAAATCCGTGTCCTTAATAGAAAGTAGTTAATACTACTTACCGCGATACGCCTACAACCCCCTCAAAATATCCTTTATCTCATCTATGCGCGCATCTGTCTTAACTGCGATGTCCGAGAAGTGGGTCCTGCTTGCGTGAAAACCGGCAGACCGCAAAGCGTCAATTAAGGCCGCAATAGGCGGCGGTGGTATTTTTAGCACCTTGCATATTGCATGATGCTCGAAATAATATGGTATATCCAGCTCATGGATGCATGTATCAACGAGTTTCATTGCTTCGCTCTTCTTACCCAACTCCCTTTTTCCTAATTCGTCATGCACCTGTTCGCAGAACGCATTCTCCTTTATTGCGTGTAAATATAGCGGCCCCGCGATGCGTACTTTTGCACCGCATACCGTACATTCACGTTTCAGGTCCTGCATATCGACGCACACACATCTATTGCCACAGGCGAAGCAATGTGCAATGAATCCAAGTCGGTTCATGCACGCATCAGCTCTTTTCGCGCCTCGTTCCACACGAGCGATGATCCTTATGAAATGTGCAGTGGAATAAGATAGCAGCGGCTGTATCGCTTTATCATATTTGCACATGTCTCGCGTTACCGCACCTAGGAGAACACGAGTCGCCATCTCGGTATGATAGTCAGTATTAAGCGGTTTCGCACCGTATTTCCTCATGCCACCGGTATGAGCGCCGCATAACGGCGCGGTATCTGTTGCCGTAACCAGAAGCAATCGCTTCACGGACTTGCATGCAGCATCCAAAAACGGTACTGGCGACCCAAACGGGTCTAAATCAACCATATCGTACCGGGTTTGTAATAGCAGGATATTAGCATTCTCGTTATATGCACGCGCTCGCACTTCTAACGAATTTAACGCTATATTGCGTTTTATTAGTTCGTATGCGGGCGTGCTGCGATCGTTAATATGCACATACATACCCACTTCGTTCGCTATCCTGACACCCCGAACGCCAGAGCCCGCAAGTGAATCTATGTATAGTGGCTGCTGTCGTGACGGCAGCGCGGTGGCAAAAGCAGACACACTCGCTACGTCTATATCCCGGCACAACTCCATCCTCGGATTGTAAAACATTGTCCTTTTGAGTTGTTCGGGCACGATTATCTTCGTAGTTCCCTCTTTTATCTCCGAAAACATATTATATATATAGACACATCAATAATCAATTAATAAATGAGGCGTGAAAAAAAAAAATGCGTTCGCAATCCACAAAACTGGTAGGCTTATTAACTATCATGGTTATCCTACTTCTGGCCTCCGGCTGTGTTGAAGACGGTAACTTGCAGACCGAATCAAAATCAGTTGCGCTAGAAGAGCATCAAGAAGAACTCGTAGCGGATCAAAATGAAATGGCACGGGCAAAGGTGGGTGATACCATTAAGGTTCACTACACCGGCACATTGGATAATGGCACAGTATTTGATAGCTCTGTCGGGCGCGAACCTCTGCAATTTACTATTGGTCTGGGCCAGATGATCCCGGGCTTTGATAAAGGAGTAGTGGGGCTGAATCTGAGCGAATCGAAAACCATCACCATCCCGGCAGATCAGGCTTATGGACCATACCG
>PRCZ01000093.1 GCA_009903405.1 Candidatus Methanophaga sp. AG-394-G06 | reverse complement strand
CTGCTGTAAGATCAGCCAGATTTTTGCGTATTCCATCTACCACTGGTGATATATCCTGCGCCATGACTGGCGCAACACTCGTTGTAACAAACAGCATTGCTATTGCTACCGCAACAATTCCAACCATTCTTTTCGTGTTCATTTTCTTTTTTTCACCTCCTTTTTGTTTTATTTACCTCTTTTTTAGTTGAGGATATTCAGACCAATGTGATTACTTTTTATTTGTCTTTTTTGGTTTTTTGTTGGGAACTTATATCCTCAATCTCATGCTACCGCTTTTATCTCTTTTTGCTCTTCTTCTTTGTCCCAGCTCGTGATGAAGTATATCATTACCAGGGAGAAAGGGAGTAACCATATTGCAGCGGGATATGGGGGTGCATACGATTCCAGGAAACTGTAAAGGCTATACGACCAGGCACCATCTCCCGATAGAGACCCGCAAATCATTTTTAGTATGTCGCATCCTGCAAGTGTCCACAGCATTAGTATACCTATCACCGAAGTCCCAAAACCTTCAACGTCCGAAAAGCGAAATGCACCCCACATTATTAGCAGACCTGCAAGGAAGGTGACTATCCCCCGCCATAGGCACATCCAGTCCATTGATTCGGGAAAGAGTTTAAGCCAATTAGTAGTCCATGCCCCCGTTAGACCATAGGACGAGGCAAGCTCCCAGCATCCAAACCACAGGATCACCGCACCCAATACGGAAAAATACACCGAACCCCATTTCCATTTGTCCATCTTTTTACATTACACCCCTAGTATAGAAACTATTCCTGTCATCAATCCTCCGAAAACGAAGAAAGAAACTATTAGAACGCCCATGCATTTCAAAAGGTCTATCACGCCACCTTCCTTCAACATCATCAGAAAAGTAGCAAGGCACGGGAAATATATGGTCACGAGTGTTACTGCCACAATCTTCTGCGCCATCGTCATTTGTATCGCACCAATCTGAGCGATTGCAACATCCTTCCTCATGAATGCCATTACCAGAGGTCCCGCGGTCTCTTCCGGCACGCCGAAATAACCTAGAAACATCGGTGCTAGCACTGAGCCGAGCCAATCTATCACTCCAACCCAGTAAAGGATGTTTACAACTAAGACACCAGCAAGCACCATCGGAATCGCCACCCCGATGAATTCTTCCACACGATACCACACCTTACGAGCTATGTTCCTCCAGATCGGTGCCCGATAAGGCGGCACATCAATAAGCATCTCGGGACTCTTGCCCCGAATAAAAGTATCAAGGACAAACCCGGCGATGAAAAAACAGATGATGAAGTATAGTAGTAGCGGCCCAAGATACTCGGGCACTATCTGAAGCATTACACCAAGCTGTGCTCCACAAGGGATAAATACACCTAAAAGAGCCATCATCATGAATCTCTGCTTCCTGGTCTCTAAGGTTCGTGTCGCTTCTACGCCGGGAATATTACATCCAAGGGAAATAAGCATAGGAACAACAGCAAATCCATGCAGTCCGATTTTATGGAAGACAGTATCTATTAGAGTAACCAATCTCGGCATATACCCCGTATCTTCAAGTATGGTCAAGATTATGTAAAATGCAATTACAGCAGGAAGAACGATAGCAATTGCAACGTAAAGACCGGTAGTTAAAACACCAAAATATTCAAATGGATTTGTTGCCGTTGGATCACCAACTAGAATTCCATAGAGCACGCCGCACTCTTCTAAAGTCGCACCCCCGCCTGGGACGGTCAGCACCAGCCAGGGTATAATATACTCCGTAAACAGCGGGTACAAGAGCATCATGAGAAAATTCAAGCCAAAAGTGTAAAAGAATGAGAAGAAACCAAACAGAACTGCTATCGCTAGAGGTATTCCGGTTGAAGGTCTGCCAGTCAGCTCCCCTACTACATCTTTCAGTTTTCGCACGTATTTCCCGAACTTAACAGTTCTATCCGTTATCTTATCTATTAAGTCCCACCGTTCATCACTTGTCACTGTCATTATCTCAGCTTAGCTCACTCGCCCCATAATATCCTCAATAGCGGCTGATGGTGCATCTCCTATGCTCGAAACGAGTTCCTTTAGACCTTCGCCTGTTATCGCTACTGTCGGTACTGTCGGTACACCTAAAATTGATGCCAATTCGGCCACATCCACTTCTATATTTTTTACCATTGTATCATCCCACATGTTCAATGCAATTACCACAGGATGACCTTTTTCAATAATTTCCAAAGCCAGATAAAGTCCACGCTCTATCTTTGATGCATCGAGCACACATATAACCACAGAATCATTATATTCATCAAGCATCTTTACCGCTACTTCTTCTGCTTTGTCCTTCGCTTCCAAGGAGAAAGTACCGGGAACATCTATGAGTTCTACATCTTCGCCTTCTAAGCACATATAACCCTTTGTATAATCAACAGTCGTACCGGCATAATTCGACGTGATTACATTTACACCTGTGAGGCGATTGAAAAATACACTTTTCCCTACATTCGGATTCCCCATAAGCAAAATTCTTTTCATTAATCTCCAACATCCACGATGACTTTATCAGCCAACGCATAACCCACAGAAGTATTAGCACTACCTATTTCTATCACTAGGGGCCCATTCATAGGTTGCCGAGTCGTCATTCTCACCTTTTTACCTTCCCTGATAC
>PRCZ01000092.1 GCA_009903405.1 Candidatus Methanophaga sp. AG-394-G06 | reverse complement strand
CGTTAATCTGTGTAATCTTGTGGTCACAAATTCCAGAATATTCATTTTAGCATCCGTTTAAGGAATTTACCCGTGTAACTCGCCTCGTTTGCCGTAACCTGTTCGGGCGTGCCATAAGCAACAACCATACCGCCTTCGTCACCTCCTTCCGGACCAAGGTCAATAATATGGTCGGCCGATTTGATTACGTCCAGATTATGCTCTATAACAACCACTGTGTTTCCCTTATCTACCAGATCGTCTAGCACCTTTATCAATTTCTTCACGTCATGGAAATGAAGTCCCGTTGTCGGTTCATCAAGTAGATATAAAGTCTTACCGGTAGCCTTCTTTGATAGTTCCTTTGTCAACTTAATCCGCTGTGCTTCACCACCCGAAAGAGTGGTAGACCGTTGCCCGAGTTTGATATAGCCCAATCCCACTCGTATCAGCGTTTCCAGTTTGTTTCTGATAGCTGGAATATTCTCAAAGAGCTCCAGCGCTTCCTCAACGCTCATATTAAGTACATCTGCAATCGATTTACCTTTATATTTAATCGCCAAAGTTTCATTGTTATACCGTTTCCCACGACATTCCTCGCATTCTACATATACATCAGGCAGAAAATTCATTTCGATCTTGATAACGCCATCGCCGTTACATGATTCGCATCGCCCCCCTTTGACATTAAAGGAGAACCGCCCCGGCTTCAACCCGTGCTGTTTCGCGTCTTTAGTCGCAGAAAATATCTTCCGGATCTCGTCAAAGACTTTGGTGTAGGTTGCGGGATTGCTGCGTGGTGTTTTCCCTATCGGGTTCTGGTTGATGACAATCACCCGATCTATTTCTCGTCCGAATATGAGCTGGTCATGCGATCCTGCTCTTTGTTTGGAATTATACAGTTTCTGCATCATCTCTTTATATAATATTTCGTATATCAGTGTGGATTTTCCGCTGCCTGATACCCCGGTAACCAATGTTAAAACCCCAATGGGTATGTTGACATCAATATCTTTAAGATTATTCTCCTTACAGCCTTTGAGCTGAATGAACTTACCGGATTCTCTTCGATGCGTGGGCATTGGTATGCTCAATTCACCGGACAGATATTTCCCGGTTAGTGATGCCGGGTTACTTTCTATCTGTTCCGGCGTGCCCTTTGCAACTACCTTACCGCCCTGTAATCCTGCACCCGGACCCATATCAACAACATAATCCGCTCTTCTTATTGTCTCTTCATCGTGCTCTACAACTATTAGCGTATTTCCGATGTCACGTAACCTATGTAACGTATCGATTAATTTCTGGTTATCGCATTGATGCAAGCCGATCGAAGGCTCATCCAGGATATACAACACACCCATTAAATTGGACCCTATTTGAGTTGCGAGCTTTATCCGTTGCGCTTCACCGCCGGAAAGGGTACTGGAAGCACGAGAAAGCGTAAGATAACCAAGACCTACTTTAGCGAGAAAATCAAGCCGCGCCCTAATCTCCTTTAATATCAGTCCTGCAATCGTGACCTGCTTTTTAGTAAGGTCTATGTCTTTAAAGAATTTTATGCAGTTCGCTATCGACATGTCAGTAATATCAATTATTGATCTTTTACCAACAGTAACAGCCAGGACTTTTTCTTTCAGTCTTTTACCGTTACAACCAGGGCATAGCGAGATCCGCATGAATCGCTCCAGTTCGTGCCGTCTGTAATCCGATTCGGTCTGTTGATACAATCGTTCGGACTGAGGTACCAGTCCTTCCCAGACACCACGATGAGACCAATTTGCATCACCATTTTTCATCGTCATGCTAAACTTGATCTGCTCATTTGAGCCGTACATCAGCGCTTTATATTGCTCTTCCGTAAGGTCCTTTATAGGTGTGAAAATCTCAAAGTCGAAATGTTTTGCAACTGCTGCAACATACTGTCCCCGCCACCCATCTATTGCGTTTCGGTATATCGCAAGTGCGCCATCGGCAATACATTTGTTCCGGTCCGGAATTATAAGGTCCGTGTCAAAATCCATGGTTATGCCCAGGCCGTGACATACCGGACATGCACCAAAGGGACTGTTGAACGAGAACATTCGCGGTTGTAATTCCTCAAATGTGATACCGCAGATAGGGCAAGCCAAATTAGCTGAATATACCTGCTCTACTTTGTTTTCGGCAACTACAATTACCAGTCCTTCTGACTTAACTAATGCATTCTCTACGGCTTCTACCAATCGCGATCGGTCCTCAATATTTAACCGATCAATAACTATCTCGATGTCATGTTTCTTATATCGTTCGAGATTTAGCTTCTCATCCGTACGATATATTTCCCCGTCAACCCTTACACGAGTATATCCGTCTTTATTCAAGTCAGTTAAGAGTTTTTCATATGTGCCTTTCTTCTGTCTTATTATTGGCGACAGCACAATTATTGCACCTTTAGTATCTTCCGCTATCTTTGTCGCTATCTTCTCAGGCGATTGTGCAACAATTTCTATATCATGTCTTGGGCAATGTGGTATGCCAATCCTTGCAAATAATAAGCGCAGATAGTCATATATCTCGGTAACAGTACCAACAGTGCTGCGAGGGTTCTTACTGGTTGTTTTCTGCTCTATTGAGATCGCAGGTGAAAGCCCTTCTATGCTATCCACATCTGGCTTATTCATAACACCTAAGAACTGCCTGGCATATGCAGATAACGATTCAACTTATCGTCTCTGTCCATCTGCAGAGAGCGTATCAAACG
>PRCZ01000091.1 GCA_009903405.1 Candidatus Methanophaga sp. AG-394-G06 | reverse complement strand
GGTTTGGAAAGTATATTCAAAAAATTGGCTATGGGTGCAAGTAAAGAGAACAAGGACGAAATGAAAGTGGACCGGGATTTTCTGGTGGACGAGATGGAGAAGGTGTTGGGGCGGGGTCGAATAGAAGCGATGAGTTATGACGATTTTGTAAACTCGCTCAGGGGCAGTGCCGAAGACCTTGAAACCTCTGGTAGCAGAACTACGGACGACATGAGATATAAAAACGAGATGCTACAGAGGGACATACTCAGCGTTGCCGATTTCCTCGACGGCTGGAGCACAAGAGAGAAATGTGTCAGGATATTTTCGCTCACGCAGAAAGAATATCCAAGACTCTACTTCAAACTGCTTGATCCTTCGGTGATAAGCGAGCCGATATTCGCTAAAGCACATTCAACCATATTAATGAGCGGCACGTTATGCCCAACCGAGATGTATGCCGATGTTTTAGGTGCATCTCCGGCTAGGATAAAAGGTAAGGAGATCGTATTACATGAATATAAGTCGCCTTTTCCATCTGAAAACCGTATGATCGTCGTTACAAAGGCGCTTACGACGAAATATACAAAAAGGGGCGAAGAGATGTATAGGCAGATGGCGGTAAAGATAGGCAAAGTGGCCAAATATGTGAAAGGCGGCATGGCCGTCTTCTTCCCTTCATACGCGCTTCTCAACAGCGTTGCTGCGTACTTGCCAGACGCAGTAAGGAGTAGGGTAATGGTAGAGCGGAGAGAGATGAGAAAGGAAGAGAAAAATAGGTTATATGAAATGCTGAGGGATGATACTGATGGTATATTGCTTGCCGTGCAGGGTGGCTCGTTTTCCGAAGGCATGGATTATGAATCCAATACGCTAAAGGCGATTATCGTGGTTGGATTGCCATTAAGCCCACCAACGTTAGAAGTAAAGATGATAGAGGGCTATTATGTGCGCAAATACGGGGCGGAAACCGGTAGGAACTACGGCTATCTCTACCCTGCGATTACAAAGGTGCTGCAAGCGGCTGGTAGAGGCATAAGAAGTGAGCAAGATCGTTGCATTATCGTTCTTATGGATTACCGATTTGCACAATATCCGTATAAGAACTGCCTACCCTCGGATTTCAATGAGACATATACCAGTAGATCAGAAGAGTATTGCAAAACGTTCTTCCGTTGAGACACTACAACTACTCATCGAGACCTTCGAGTTCGTCACCGAATTCCTCTTCTACTTCCTTAGCCAGGTCATCGCCGGCGCCCACACCCAGTGCAGCATCTAATAGCTCTTTTACATAATTCCACTTCTCAAGTGCTCTTCCTTGGTCATCGGGGAAAGTATAAGTCTTTCGCGCCCATTGGCTATCTATTATCTTTTCACCCTCCATTTTTTGCACCCAGTGAGTCTCTACGGAGATAAATTTACCATAGTCTCCCTCTTTGATGAAACCTCTCAATACTTGCCTTGGTGTCCCATCCTCATTTTTCAAAATCACCCTATATCCAACATCCTTTAATATCTTTATACTTGGTTTTGGTCTTACTTCGCTCATGGTTCTTCTTTCACCTACACCCTCATAATTTATATACTCTTTATTTTTGTATATTTAAAGTCTATTAAGTAAAATTTCTGGTGAAGTTTTCTTTTTAATTGTATATAAAGTATATCTTCTACCTTGAGACGCGGATTTACACAGATTTAATTTCTTCTGCGTTAATCTATGTCAATAATTACTTTTAGTTTGATACACATTATGCTTTCCAAATTGGCGTACTAAACGATTTCGTTAGTTAGTTACTTTATATTGGAAGGCATGTATAGTATAGGTTATATAGTGAGTGAGTGATGAAAAAGGAAGCGATAGGAACAAATGGTATTTTTGTCATTCTCGTTTTAGCCTTGGCGCTCACATTTACGGTTTTCATCGCTATCGGTAGTGCTGAGATAACCGAGCTGAATGTAAACCCCAAAGTAGTTATACCTGGCGATAATGTATCGTTATCCGGTAGGGCCGCGCCAAATGAGACAGTATGGATAAAATCGTCATTTGATATTTCTTTACCTGTTTCAGATGGTAAATATTCTGCGGAATTCGAGGACATTTTCTTCCCTCCGGGCGAGAAAAAGTTCTCAGTAACCGCAGAGAATATAGAAGATATTCGTGTATCTCTAGGTCCTTTATTCTTTCTTTCTGAGGTTGAATACCCCTTTGACGGACCTCGGAAAGCAACCAACGACATCGCAACTATCGCCATTTCAGTTCCGTTTACTATGAAGGGTGTGACGGTTAGTCTTAGTGGCGAAAAAGATGTTAATGTATATGGAAATGCAGCAGAAGCTGCCGAATTTGTAAACTTGAGCGTTGATATGTCTATCAAAGTAATAGCAGATACTAATGGCGAGTTTAAACTGGATGTAAACACCGGCGGAGTACCTCTTGGCAAATTCATGATCACAGCAGGAGAACTAGAAAAGACGATCGAGGTAGGTTCTACAAAGCCGGTATTCGACACAGGCACACCAGAAGATCCATATCCCAGTATGTGTGGAACACATAACGGAACATTAACGCCAAATCAGACAATTACAGTATCAAAACTCTATACCTATTCCTACCCTGGTACATGCGGGCACACGGAACAAGTAACAATCTGGAACGATATGGGCGTTATTGTAGAAGCAAATTGGACAGGCTACCGTGGCGATTGGGGTAATATATCCTTTGATGCAATTACGCTCGTAGCTGGGGAGACTTACAA
>PRCZ01000090.1 GCA_009903405.1 Candidatus Methanophaga sp. AG-394-G06 | reverse complement strand
GGACCGCAAAAGCAACATGCTATCGCACTCATATTTGTATAGTTGACAGCAGGTAAGTCCGAATAATTCCCAACGAATATATTTCGCTTCATGCTGCCCAGATGACCACCCTGGGTGAGTGATCTAAAACTTTTATTAAGAGAATGTTCATATGGTCTAAATATCACCACGATCTCGAAATCATGTCCTCCTTCCTCTATTCCTGCCAGCTCAAAAGGATAAGATCCTTCTTCATATGGTTCTAAGTGTACCATATGAAGGATCTGTCCGCTTTCATTATCAAAAGTGAAAGGGACTTGTTCATAATCCAACAAGCAAAAGACGAGATAATCGTACGCGTCGTGCATTTGATTGTTTACATAAAAATACCCACTGAGATTCTCTCCCTGCTTTAAGAATTTTGAAAGACTCTTGTTATTTTCCATTCCAATGAGTGATAACGAAATACCAAAACTTTGTCCTAACTCAATACCACCCTCTCCTACCCTTTCGGGATCATAAGTCACCTTACCTTCCGATATATTAGACTCGTTAAATCTAAATGTCCATGTAGAACCTGTTCCGCTGTTAAATAATAGCATAGCCACTAAAAATATCAAAGCCAATGATCCCAGGATCTTTATCTTCTTTTTATGTCCCATCATATTACCTCCTTCTTTTTTATTTACTTCCGCTTTATTTAAATTAAATAAAAAATAAAAATTTGATTATTTGTGGCGTGTCTATGCGTGACTCATGTCTTAGCCGCTGTCGGCGGTCCACTCGTTCCATTTATGCCATTCACTACCATCCCAATACTCGAAGGTATGGTACGTTTTTGCATAATCACCGTTGCCATAAAGACGTTTCCATGCAGTTGTACTGTTGTGGTTCATTACCTCACCGTAATCTATCAGAGTTCCGTCTGGACCTCCTTCATAGAGGTACGCGTTGACGCCGATGTTGTCAATAGGGCAGTCTATAGAAGTAGATACATGACTCGATTCGATTCCGCTATACAAAGTTGTCATTGCAACCCAATGCATAATTATCCTGGTTTGTCCGTCTTCGGACTCAATAACGACTTCTTTGGTAACTTTATTTGGTAAGTCCATTGCTATGCCAGTACCGATAGTTAGTCCTACCAACAACACCGTGATCAATAATATCGCCTTTCCTTTCTTTTTCATCTTTTTATATCACCTCCTAATTTTTTGGGGTATTTATATAGCGCCCCTACTCGGCGCCTTTCTTCTTCGCCTTTTCGCCCCTTCATGGATTCGCACCACGCGAGGGACATCTTTTATATTTTCTTGCTTTTTCCTTCCTTCCCCATACCTAGACCTCCCTTTATCTTTACAGCCCTCCCTTTTGGAGATGCAACCTAATTATTATTCATAAAGTTAGGTACATAAATAACACTCCCTAACAAAATTAGGTATAAAAGTAATATCTAAAATTTATTCGGTTTCTTAGATAAAACCTATTCAAGTAAGATGGTGTGGGTTAAATTAACAGAAAGATTGAATTTGTAACTTGTTGGTTATTGGCTCGCATGGGGTAGACTTTCTTTTAATCATTTAACCTCTCCTTTCTCTGTTCTCTCCATTGCCTCTCTTTCTTCAATTTCTTGAATCCGTCTTTCTCGTGCTATTCCGGACATTTTTAGATCCCTCCATCACATTAATCTCGCATTTACAATCCCATCCTGATCAGGTCTGCTTGTTACTACCGCATCTCCAATTTCAGTCTCTATCACTGCGCCTTTTGTTGTTATATTCCGTCTTGCGAAGAAAGGATTTGTGGGATTGCTTTTCACGGCTATTATCCCGTATAAAATATTTGGACTGGATATTATTCTGCATATAGGAACTCTAAGATACGAAGAACACAAGACCTACGCTGAAATCATCAAAAACGCTGGTAATTTCATGGAAAAAGAGTATAGAGAGCTTAGAGATGCGATGAAGACAAAAGAAGTTATAGCAAAAGCAAAACAAGTGGAGACAAATCAAAAAAAAAAACGACAAAACAGAGTCTGATAAACTTCTTTTGATCATACACTCAGTCTTTAGATATCCGCACCACTCCTCTTTTAACCCTCTCTTCACTATACCTGCATAGCATTTCCTTTCGTTGGGCATTTTGGTCACCATAAAAAGGTGTGGAAGAAGCTCCCACATCTACTTCTAGTGGTTATATAAAAGAGTAGTTCTCGAACCGACTCATAAGGGGATGGTGGTCTTCGTCTGAATCTATGACGTAATGTGTATCTCCAAGCCCGTCACCATCTGCATCCAGACCTTTGTAATTGCTCCAGAAGTTGCCTATGTAACTGGTGAAAGTCGTGTTGTTGTACTGGTAAGTCAATGGCTCTGTGGAGTTCCAGAAGTTGGCAGAATTAGCAGAACTAACGTCTTCCGTGTTGTTTATGAAGTCGTTGCCAGTAATGACATTGTTACTGGATTCGCGCAGCAAAATACCGCACCACCGGTTACTTATGACAGTGTTGCCTGTTATGGTGTTGTTGCTGGAATAGTAGAGGTCGATGCCTTCATCGTTGCTGCAGACATTGTTGCCTGTAAATGTGTTATTGTTGCAGGAATGCCAGAGGTCGATGCCGGCACCGCTGTTGTTGCAGACGTTATTGCCCGTAATGGTATTGCTGTTGGAATCAAAGAGTACTATGCCGCCTTCGTTGTTGCTGGCTGTGCAGTTTGAAATGGTATTGTTGCTGGAATTTGCTGCGAGATGGATGCCGTACC
>PRCZ01000008.1 GCA_009903405.1 Candidatus Methanophaga sp. AG-394-G06 | reverse complement strand
TTATTATGCACTTCTGCGGAATCGGGGTTAATTTGTAGGCACTTTTTATAGCTTTTTTCTCCATTCTCGTACTTTTTATCCCTGTAAAAGGCATTACCGAGATAAAATAGACTTTCCACATCCTCTAACCTAATTAAAAGGCTTAATAGACTTTCAAGATGATCTGTTGGGTCATAATCATCTACTACAAATTCTAATGTGGGATCATAGACATCAATTTTAGGGATGGAAGACCTTGTAACAAGATTATTCTCTCTAAGGTGGTTTATTGAATCGATCCAAGAAGACTCATTGATTTCAGTTCCAAAAATGGAAGTGCAAATAGCTCTTATCCGTTCCTTCTCGTAACTAAAAATGTTAGCTTGTTTTAAAAGTTTGCAAGCCCTCAAAATAGACCTTTCATAAGTCCCTAAGTTCCTGTACCTGTTTCTCATGTCGTCAAGGTCAAGGATCACGGAGCCGGGCGTTCCAAGAAATTGATCGGGCTTCCATGTTACTCCAGCCTCCCTTGCTAATTCTTCGCCCTCGCTTTTATTCAATTCGTATTCATCCAGATCTACAACCTTTGTAAATGTGCTCTTCAAAAACTGCATGGACTTAGCTTTTACTGATAATATAAATTCATCGCCGCTCCTGCACGTTGAAACGACAATCAAGTTCTTTGATTTCGCTTTAATCTTCTTCAAAAACAAATTAAAATCGAAATTCACATCACTGAATTTGTTTAAATCGTCAAAAAATACCAAATAATTCCGCTTTATGTATGGAAAACGAACCTGTTCAACATCTTTAGGGGGCACTTTAATCACAAAAAAATCGGGAAAAACGGCTTTTAGTGCCTGATAGATACTTCTTGTTTTCCCTGATTTTGGCATACCGATAACCAAAACGTTTTCATGGTTCTTAAGCGAGTTCCTTATCTCCTCATCACTAGCCCTTCCTTTATATACTTCTGCGTTTGCATGTAACGGCTGTTGAATTGCGAAATCAGTTTGTTGCAGTTCCTTCACTTTGCGGTAGATGAATAGGTCAGAGAAATCCTTTTTTGATTTTATATACGGTAATATCGCAAGGAAAAACATGAAGATTGTGATTATTACACTTATAATACTGAGGAAGGCTGCTAAGTAGTATATGTCGACTCCGCTCAAGAACGTAGTTGCTTCATTAGGCATCTTCTACTACTTATAATCATTCAACAGATAAAAAACAATTGGTGTGCAGATAGAAATGCATTAAAGTTTTAAGAAGCTTAATAACTCTTCTGTTTTCTTCGCATCCTCTTCTCTTCCCTGCTCATCAAACAATCGCTTTGCAATCTCTAATTCCTTCTTTGCTTCTTCTTTCTTTCCTGTTTTCGAATACAAAATCCCAAGATTATTATGCGCATCTGCGTCATCGGGATTAATCATCAGCGATTCTCGGTATTCCGCTTCAGCATCCTCTTTCCTTCCCATTTCGTTTAACAAAATCCCAAGATTATTATGCGCATCTGCGAAATCGGGGTTAATCCTAATCGCATCTCGGTATTCCGCCTCAGCATCCTCTTCTCTTCCCTTATCTTTTAACAAATTCCCAAGATTATTATGCGCATCTGCGAAATCGGGGTTAATCATCAGCGCTTCTCGGTATTCAGCCTCAGCATCCTCTTTCCTTCCCATTTCGTTTAACAAATTCCCAAGATTATTATGCGCATCTGCGTCATCGGGGTTAGTCCTCAGCGATTCTCGGTATTCCGCCTCAGCATCCTCTTTTTTTCCCATATCTTTTAACAAAAACCCAAGATTATAATGCGCAACTGCGTAGTCGGGGTTAATCCTTAGCGCATCTCGGTATTCTTTCTCCGCTTCATCCAGCCTTCCAACATATTCATATATCCCAGCAAGCTTATTCATATCTCTTGCGAGTTCTTCCTTTTTACCTATTCCCTCAAGGCTTCTAATACTCATTTCTAGACTTTTTATCGCTTTCTCGGCGTCTCCATCAAACGATGCCAATAACTCATCTCGATCTTTTAAACCTGCCATATCAATCTGGCTATAAATCATCGAAGGTTTAGCTATAAAACCTTTTTTATCAATGCGTGGATAACACTTGGCGCTATCTCGATAAACCGCTCTTCCCGGTCTTCGATTTCACGATATATAGAAATCTGAGATCGTTTCTCGATTTCGTCTTGAATATACGGAATATTCGCATCCACTTGCGAGAGGATATTCAATTTTTCGAGAATCTCTATTGTTTTTTTCGATGGAACAAGAGGGCTATGCCGCTGTAGCATACCATTTCTCGTTGCATCCTTCTCAGAAGCGGATTTGATTACCGCTACATCAGACATCAACGTGTTAATATTTTCTACTAATTTATCAAACCTATCGTCCATACCATTTCTCCAATCGTCAACGCCATTTTTCCATTGGTCTAATCCGCCTTTCCAATTACCTACTTTCCACAAGCCTCCGATTAACGCAATTGCTATGGCTATTGCACCACCAATCCAAACTTCCCAACCAACACCAAAAGGCGGACTCATAAATGATTATTGAACATATATATATTAAAACCATTGTATTATGAGCTACTTTTTATAACCACAAGATTACGCAGATTTCCACAAACCTTTTCTTAAAAAGAAAAGCTTTACCAAAAGAACTTTTTTGTTTTTTCTTTTAGCACAGGTTTTCTTTTTGTAAAAAAGAAAAAGTGTTGTGTTAATCTTGTGGAATCTAGTGGTTTTACTCCTTTATCTTCTCAAATATTGCCTTTACTGCAACAACCGCTTTTGAATCATCTGGCAGCTCTATTATGGGCGTCCCTATTAAATCATATGCCCTTATGTTCTCATCTTCGGGAACTGTACCTATAAGCGTAAGCCCACTGTCTTTAACCATATCGAGCAATGCCGTCCTCACCACCTCGTCCTCAATAACCTTATTCAGCACGAGATAGATATGCTGGAAGTGAATATGCAACTTCTCAGCAAGATTCTTTATGGCTAATGCGGTATCAATACCCCTTTTTGTGGGATCGCTAACCACAAGCATTGTATCTACATCTCTTGTCGTTCTACGGCTTAGATGCTCCAACCCTGCTTCGCAATCTATTAATATCGTAGTGAAGCGAGCAGAGAGCGTATCAATAAAATGCCTTAGCATGTCATTTATCAGGCAATAGCAGCCAATGCCTTCAGAACGTCCCATGGCCAATAGTGAGAACAGAGGTGTGTTCACTATTATCTCGTCTATCTTATATTCTATCAGCATATCGGTGGGCATGTCTTCGGAGAAAAATACCTGTGATGGCGATGCTATCTCTTCCCTTATGTCCCCTATCGTCTTATTTACTTTCACGCCTAACGTGCTGGGGAGGCAAGTTGCAGGGTCAGCATCAATTGCAAGCGCTCTCTCCGCCCCATATTCCGCCAAGAATTTCAGTATTAGCGACGCGATTACCGTTTTACCTGTGCCGCCTTTGCCCGCTACTGCAATGATATTCGCTTTATCCCTTTTCATTCTACATAAAGTATACTGTTTCTTTGGTAAATGTTTTTTAAAAAAGAAATCATCAATGAATTAAATTTAAAAAAGATGAATAAATAGATACAAAAGTAGTAATGAAAAATGGTTCGAGTTGGCGTTCATGTCTCAATTGCAGGGTCAATAGATAAGGCAGTAGACAGAGCAGTAGAGAAGAATTGTGATACGTTCCAGATCTTCTCGTGCAACCCACGGGGGTGGAAGGTCCGGGAACTTACAGATATAGAGATAACGCGATTCATTGAGAAGGTTGCCCATTCCGGCATATACCCGCCTGTGGACCATATGCCCTACCTACCAAATCTCGCCGCGCCTGTCGATGAAGTTTATAACAAATCGGTTGCGGCGCTCATCGTGGAATTGAAACGCTGCGACGCTTTACAGATCCCTTATCTCGTTACTCACCTTGGGAGTCATCGCGGATATGGAAAAGCCGAGGGTTTCCGGAGGATCGGAGATGCTGTTAACGAGGCATTTCGCGAAGTAGATAATGAGGTTATGCTACTTCTGGAGAATACCGCAGGGACAAAGAACAGTATGGGCGGGACCTTTGAGGATATACAACATATCATGGCCCATATAGAGCATAACGAACGGCTAGGAATCTGCTTTGACACCTGCCACGCCTTCGTTGCCGGTTACGACTTACGTACGGAAAAAAGCTTGAACACGACATTGCTGCATTTTGATGAGGTCATAGGCCTTGAACATCTGAAACTTATTCATCTAAATGATGCCAAGGCAGGTCTGAACTCGCGATTGGACCGACATGAGCATATTGGGCTTGGATATATTGGAGAAGATGGTTTTCGTGTTTTTATTAACGAGGAGCAGATTAAGGATCTGCCGATGATACTCGAAACTCCTGTTGACGATCGAAGAGATGATATAGGGAATATCCGGAAGGTGAGAGAACTTGCAGATGGATATTGAAAAGGTCATGCAGATACTCAAGGGACGGTATCAAGACCAAATATCGGCGTTGAGAGCTATTTCAAACACAAGAGACCCGTATTTGACCCTTATTTCATGTCTTTTGAGTCTAAGAACCAAGGATGAAGTGACTGCCGGGGCATCAAAGCGGCTGTTTGCATTGGCAAAAACACCTGCTGATATGTTACAGCACAAAAAAGAAGATATAGAACGAGCGATTTACCCCGTCGGGTTTTACAGACGAAAGGCAGAGCAAATCCTTGCTATTAGTCATACTCTTGTGGCAAACTATGATTCAACGGTTCCTGCTGAGCTGGAAGAGCTCTTGAAACTTAAGGGTGTTGGCAGAAAAACTGCGAATATCGTTATCACGATGGCGTATAATAAGCCAGGAATAGCAGTTGATACTCACGTACACCGTATATCCAACCGTCTGGGACTCGTAGCGACTAAAGATCCATATCAGACGGAATTTGCATTACAAAAAGCACTCGCAAAGCAGCACTGGAAGGTACTTAATGAGCTTCTTGTCTTGCATGGTCAAACGATATGCACGCCGATAAGTCCAAAGTGTAGCATCTGCCCTATTACTAAGTACTGCGAACAAATTGGTGTAACGCGTTTTAGATAAGGTAATAACCGAGGTGATAAACAGGGTGAGAGTAATACTTCATGTAGACATGGACAGTTTCTTTTCGTCTGTTGAAGAGCGAGAGAAGCCGGAACTGAAAGGGTTACCCGTGATAGTAGGCGGGAAAATTACGCCTGAATGGGAAAAAGAAGACAGTAAGATAAGAGGCGTTGTGAGCACATGCTCTTATGAGGCTCGGAAATATGGCGTCCATTCTGCAATGGCACTTTCAAAGGCATATAAGCTTTGCCCTGATGCCAAGTTTCTACCAGTAAATATGCCGCTGTACAAACATGTGTCCTGCGAAATAATGAATGTTCTAAGGAAATACGCCGATAAAATGGAACAAGTAAGCATTGACGAGGCGTTTCTTGATGTCAGTACAAAAGTAGAGGATTGGAACGATACGCGAGAATATGCGAAGCGGCTAAAGAAAGCGATACAGGTGGAAGAAAGATTGACGTGTTCTATTGGCATCGCCCCAAATAAAACAATAGCGAAGATAGCATCGGATTTCGTGAAGCCTAATGGTCTAACGGTGGTAGAAGAAGCAAAAGCTTTCTTAGCACCATTAGATGTGAAAAATATCCCGGGCGTAGGTCCAAAGACCGATAAAATCTTACGCATGATGGGTATCGAGCAAATAGGTCAGCTTGCAAGCTGTGATGTGCAAAAACTCGTGGCTGCTATTGGTCAGTCAGGCAAAAGACTACATCTGGTTGCAAACGGGATAGACAAAAGCGAAGTGGAAGAAAAATGGGTGAGAAAGTCGTTGAGTCGAGAGCGAACGTTCGCTGATGACACGAGAGACGCATCGGTATTAACTAAGTGTGTGGATGCGTTGGCGGAAGAGGTCTATAATGCGATGACAGATGCCGGATTTGTTTTCAAAACTGTCTCGATAAAGGTTAAGTTTGAAGATTTCGCTATAGCTACGCGTGCTAAGACGCTTAAAACATATCATTGTGATTTAAGCACACTCAAGAGAACAGCAAATGATCTAATGGCTGAATTGAACAATGCAAAATCGAAGAAAATTAGATTGATCGGCGTTCGAATCTCAAATTTGGGTGCTGTTGATGAGAAGCAAATGCGGTTTATATAATTATAAATAAAAAATAAAAGAGAGAAAACTATGGAAATCCATAGCTTTGAGATCTAGTATATCCTAGAAGCATAAGGAACTTTCACTCCGTAACTACTTCTCCAAATCCAACTCTCCTCGATACTTTCGATATCCTTATTTTTACATTATCGCCTTTCTTCGTGTTTGGCACAAAGACCACAAAACCTTCTACTCGCGCTATTCCATCCCCTTCTCTCCCTACATCCTCTACCGTCACGTCGTAGGTATCTCCAACGTTTAAGGGGGCATTTATATCCCTTCTTTCTCCACTCATAACTTACAAATCCTCCGTTCTTTTTATTTCTTATTTCGTGATGCCGCAAAAAATCGCTTTCTATAATAGAAAAGTCGCTTCATTGCCACATCACTTGAATATCTATATTCCTTTCTTATATAAAAAGGATATGACCTATTCAACCAAAAATTACTTCATAGTAATCTTGCGATTAAAAAAGCTACGTCTTTTACCTCGCCGCTCTTGCTACCCGCTCTTTCTCCTCCTTCTTACCTATCGAGTGGCACTTAGCATTACGCGAAGCAGCTATTAGCTCATCTGCAAGACACCGCGCCATACTCCTCTTACTCTTGAATGCGCATTTCCGCGCGCCTTGCACGATGAACCGCAGCGCATGCTCTACTCGCCTTTGCGATGACACATCTACCGCTTTGGGCACTAATATCCCTCCAAATCTCAGTCTGATTGTTTCCTCCATTGGGCCTGCATTCTGAATAGCATCCACGAACACCTGAAAAGGATTCTTTTCCGTATCCTGGTATACCAACTCAAAGGCATTTTTAACAATCTTGTACGTTTTTTGTTTCTGCCCCGTGTTCTTTTCACTTCGCATTAATTTGTTAATAAGTAGTTCTACCACGCAGACCTTCGACTCGTAAGACTGTTTCGCATGTCTACCACCAGTATGCAGTGCAGACACGGGCTGGAGATGGATATGCTTCTCTATGCCTATGTCCACTACCGCCACGTCTGAGATAGGCCATTCGTCAAATATCTTGTCAAAATGCAGCTCTGTTTGCATTACAATCACCTCAGAATCTTCTCCTTTCTCCCTTTTACCAATTCGCGTAATGAAATATCATTTACCGCTATCACTTTGTACCTTACACCTGAGAGGTCACCATAGGATCTGCCTTTACTACCGCCTATCCCCTCTATCAATACCTCATCATGCTCATCTATAAACTTTATTGCACCGTCACCGGGGCAAAAAGAAGTCACCTGCTTACCATTTTTTATTAACTGTACACGAACACATTTTCTTATCGCCGAGTTCGGCTGTTTCGCTTCTATTCCCACTTTTTCCAGGACGATAGCCCGAGACATGTGCGATCCTTCTAAAGGGTCTCTCTTTTTAGAAGATCTAAACGCTCTTCGTATATAGTCAGGACTCGCCCTCCTGAACTTCTCCCGCCTCTTTTTCACCTTCCGCGCTGCATGTATCCCTCTTCCCATACCTTTTTACTCCACAAACAATTTAATCCTTATTGATTCTTTCAATTTATATTATTTTATTTTATTACCACGTCATCTATACCCAGATTTCTTTTCACCAGTAATTTTACCTTTTTTATTCGCTCGCCATTTTTCCCTATTGCAATTCCCTTCTGTTTTGTGAGAACCGCCACGTATGCACAGCTTTTGCCGTTATCATCTGTCAGCAGCTCAACACTCTTTATTTCCGCAGGGCGAAACAGATTCTCTATGAATTCCTTTGCGTCTGTGGAATGTTCCACAACCTCTATATCCTTCCTCACCATGTTCTTTACCTTAGTTATGTTCGAGCCGCCTTTACCAATAGCTAAACCCATATCACCTTTTTTCACCACTAGTATTACCTTATTCGCTTCGCTATTCACCACGCAATCTTTGACTCCTGCGCCTGTAAGACTCTCGAATATCCCTATATACCTTATCCCCTCAGTGTCCAATTTTACGGTCAGTTAAATCACCTGTTCACATTTATACCTTCCGTCTTCACATCATGAGAAACGTTATAGGTCCTGAGGCGTAAAAGTTCTGACTCGCCTGCATCTGTAATACACAAAGAAGCAATGGAATACGGTTTCCCACACGCAAGTCCAAGTTCTAGACTATTAGCAGGATATTTATAATAGATAACTTCTTCTGCCTCTCCACTATCAGCATCTTTAAATTTATCCCTCAGCTCTTCAGGACAGTTAGAAGCATAAATGACAAGTTTTGCTTCTTTCCTCTTGAGTGCTTTTACCGTCTCCTTCGCTCCTATTAACAGTTCACCGCCATTTACAACCTTTTGTAATTCCCTATTCACATCTGCGAGCTCAGTCGAGCCTCTTTTTGTTTTCGCCATTTTATTTACTTCCTCGCTATTAATTCTATTGCACCCGTTCCTAATTTTATCGGTTGCCCCACAATCACATTCTCCGTGACACCTTTCAACGCGTCCGTTTCCCCATGCATAGCCGCCTCCAATAGGTTATCCACGGTGACCTCAAAAGCAGCTCTTGAAAGTACCGATGCTTTCTCCCCTGCTATTCCATGCCTTCCTATCTGCTTCACTTCGCCATCCATCGTCATTGTATCCGCAATTAACGTTATATGACGAGGATCCACATCCAAACCTTGTTCATCTAATGTGCTCGCCATCTCCTCTATTATTGCATTACGAGCAGCTTCTATGCCCAATACATCTGATATCTCATTTATGTTATTTGTTGTAGTTCTTCTGGAATCAACACCCTCTACCTTAAGCACCTTTTTCAAGGCGGAACCCTCTGTATAAAGTACATACTCCCCGCTAGGATCACGCCTCACCAAAGCCCGTTTTATCCCATCTATTCCCTTCACCAGTGTATTAGACACCTTAGCCTCAAGCCTCAGCAGATCGTGATATGTCTTATCCTTCACATGTATTCTCAGCTTACCGTCTCCTACCACTTCCACGAGCAGAGCCGTACCTATGTCCTTTATCGTCTGTTCTACTTCATCGCTCATTATATATCTTCTTTTCAATTCCTTCGCATTTAACACGATCCACACGGACATATCCTCAATAGCAGCTTTTACCTTAGCTATATCCCGTATATGTGTCTCTTCTATTTCCATCGCTATCTTTTCTGCCTTATTTCGCTCTGAGGCAAATTCACTCACCAGCTTCACCTTCATCGTTGGTGTAGAAAGTTTCTTCCTTGCATCTACTATTTCTATTATCCGTGGCAGACCGAGGGTGATGTATATGGCACCCACACCGGCATAGTGGAAAGTACGCATCGTCATCTGCGTCCCGGGCTCACCGATGGACTGTGCAGCCACTATCCCTACCGCTTCCCTAGGCTCCACCTGTGCTTCTTCATATTTCTGCTCAACCACAGCCAAAATCGCATCCAGTTTCTCTTTACTCAGCTTTGTCTTTACCACTCTTAATTTCTGCCGCAATTCATTCTTTATCTTAACAGGTACTTTGATTTTATTCACTTCGCGCCCTATCCGACCTAGGTTTAATTCTTCACTTTCTACCTCTCGACCAAACATCAATATAATATCATCTGCATAAGGTTGTCCTACCTGCATCTCCAACTGCTCTTCGATCTCAGTAGCTAGTGCTACTGAGATAAACTCTTCTTTTATTAGCTCCACTATCTCTTCGTCCACCCCGGATTTCTTCAGTTCTTCCGCCGCCGTCTTTATCTCCATTGTTATCTACGACCCTACATCCACTTCTACTACCTCGCTTATTATTTCGTCAATGTCTACCACTTTACCACACTCACTTTTTGAAGGGTCCACGCCGTCATCACCATATTTAAATTGCACTACAGTCCCTCTTGTTTCTCTAACAGTCCCATCATTCTTCACTTCGAGGTCTTGTAAAGCATTGATAAGTCGTCTCTGGAAATATCCACTCTGAGATGTCCGGACTGCGGTATCAACCAATGCTTCTCTACCTCCAACTGCATGTAGGAAGTATTCGGTTGCTGTCAAGCCATCTTTAAAAGAAGCCCTAACGAAGCCGTGAGCCTCTGCACGGCGGTCACCGGATTTAAAGTGGGGTAGCGTTCTACCTTGATAGCCTCTATTTATCCTTTCACCCCTAACCGATTGTTGACCTACACATGCCGCCATTTGTGTTAGATTGAGCATAGAGCCCCTTGCACCCGATTTTGCCATGAGTACCGCCGCGTTCTCTATGCCCAGATACCGCTCTGCTATATCTCCGGCATCATCTCTCGCACGGCCAAGTTCCTGCATGATCAATAGTTCCAAAGTCTCTTCCAAACTTCGCCCGGGCAAAGCTTCCAGCTCTTCTGCATCATACGCCCTTATCAACTCCTCGACTTTGTGCTCAGCTGCATACACTGCCTCTTCTCTTATTTGCGCCTTCCCTTCCTTTGGTATGTCCTCATCACTTATACCAAAGCTGAAACCTGATTGTTTAATACAATTAATAGCAAGCCTGGCAGCGTCATTTATAAACTTTTTCGTGTCGTCTTCACCGTATAGCCTAAACATCTGCTCAATTATTTTTCCTTTGAACGATCCTATTGCCATTTCATCTATGACACCGCATAGTAAATTCCCTTCCTTTATCACAACATATGCCTCTCGTGGGCAGTTCTCTTTCTTGCATTTCTCGCCTCGCTCTATACACTTCTCGCATACCACGCCCCGGAATTGTAGATCCATTTGCTTTGGTAGTATCCTACCAAATAATTGTTTCCCCGTCCAATAAGGGACTTGAATGCCGGAAGATGACTCAAAAGATCCCGCAGGCTCACCCAAGTCATGAATGTTTATTCTATGTAACATATCCTGCGCTTTTTCCTTCTCAAACCGCTTCTCACCCCACGTGAGTATGAAGAGGCCTGTTATGTAATCATGGATACCGCCTATGATCGGTCTGCCAAATCTGGGCGACATTATGTTGCGCTTCACAGCCATAAGGATCTTTGCCTCTGCTCTTGCTTCCTCTGTTTGTAGCACATGCATGTTCATCTCGTCACCATCATAATCTGCATTGTAGGGTGGGCAAACAGTGGGATTCAACCGGAAAGTCCTACCGGGCATTACCCGCACATAATGCGCCATTATGCTCAATCTGTGCAGCGATGGCTGTCTGTTGAATAATACGATGTCCCCATCCTGGAGATGTCGTTCTACCTTCCATCCGACACCCAACTCCTCTGCTAAAAGCTCGTGATTTGTTTCTGTTACTTTTACCTTTTTATCATCCGATCTTCTCACATAATTTGCACCCGGATGTTTACTCCCCCTTTTCAAAGTCTCTCGTATCGCCTCAAGGTTTCTTTCTGTTACGTTAACATTGATTGTTAATTCCTTCGCTATGTCTTTAGGCACGCCAACTTCGTCTATTTCAATCTCGGGATCGGGAGATATAACCGTTCGAGCAGAGAAATTTACCCTTTTCCCCGATAGAGAGCCTCTAAATCTACCTTCCTTTCCTTTTAATCGCTGTGTCATCGTCTTAAGGGGCCTACCACTCCTGTGCCTCGCTGGAGGGATACTAGGGATTTCGTTATTGAAATAGGTACTTACGTGATACTGAAGAAGTTCCCATAGGTCCTCTATTATTAACTGCGGTGCGCCTGCATCCCTATTTTCCATGAATCTTTGATTTATCCTTATTATATCTACCAATTTATGGGTAAGGTCATCTTCGCTGCGCTGTCCGCTTTCTAACGTAATTGAAGGTCTAGCAGTTACAGGTGGGACTGGCAACACAGTGATGATCATCCATTCAGGACGTGCATTTTTGGGATCCATACCAAAAAGAGGGATATCGTCGTCAGGTATTTTTTCAAGTCGCTCTCTCACATCGCTAGGCATCAATCTACGTTCTTTATCCTCTTTGTCTATTTCTATATAGCCTGTGGGTTTGTCATATTTTATGCGCTTCTGGATTTCATCACAAAAGGGGCATATATCATTTTTCGCCGCTTCCTTAAATACCAACTTCACTACCTCTCCCACATCGACTTGCTTCTCTTTCTGTTGCTCTATACCGTCTAAAAACTTCGCCCTGGCTTCTTCTCCCAGCAGAACCTTGCCACAGCGCCTGCATGTTGCCGCGAGTATCCGGTATATCATTTTAGCATATCCAACGTGAATAATAGGAGCTGCAAGCTCGATATGCCCAAAATGCCCTGGACATTCACCCATTCGACCACCACAAGTCTTACATCTTAACCCAGGATCAATGACCCCTATCCGCTGGTTAACCAGGCCCAGCTCTATCGGGAAACCATCTTCTCCGTATGTATCTGGAGTTATAATCTTCGATGCACTCATCTTCCTTATCTCTTTTGGCGATAGTAGCCCAAATTTTATCCCTTTTATCTTTTTTAGCCTCATTTCAGACAGCCTCCTCTAATTCCAATCTTGGTGCTATACCCAGTGCTTTCATCTCATCCAGAAGCAGCTTAAATGCATAACTCATCTCCACAGGATATATGTCCGTATCGGCACCACAATTCGGGCAATATGACGATCCTGTTTTCATATCTCGGCAGGCAATCATGCCACAATTTCCACAGACCAGCTCAACAACTCGATCTGATTCGTTCAACAACCGATCCTTCAGCGTTATTGCTGCCCCATACCCAATAAGAACATCTCTTTCCATCTCACCGAAACGGAGCCCCCCTTCTCTTGCTTTACCTTCCGTCGGTTGTCGTGTCAATATTTGCACTGGACCTCTCGCACGTGCATGCATCTTTGCCGATACCAGATGATATAACTTCTGATAATATACCACACCTACAAAGACATCAGCATCTATTTTAGTGCCTTTTAGTCCATCCCACATCGTTTCTCTACCCGTATCTGAGAACCCAGCACCTACAAGTGCATCCCTTAAGTTCACTTCCTTCTCGCCGGAAAAAGCAGAGCCATCTATATATCGCCCCTCTAAAGCGCCCACCTTTCCGCCTATCATCTCCAGCACATGTCCTACGGTCATCCTTGATGGTATGGCATGAGGATTTATAATCATATCAGGAATGATCCCCCCTTCAGTAAAAGGCATGTCTTCAGGACGTGCAATCAACCCGATAACACCCTTCTGACCATGTCGAGATGCGAACTTATCACCAACCTCTGGAATCTTCTGATCCCGAACAGCAACTTTAACCAGACGTCTATTGCTACTTGATTCCATGAGCACCACAGAATCCACCCTGCCTTGTTCGTTGGCACGAGTGCAAATAGAAGTGTCTCTCCTTTCTAAAGGACTCAAAAGCTCCGTAGTCTCTTCCAAGAACCTTGGTGGACTTGTCTTTCCGATTAACACATCATTTGGCAACACTTCCACTTCTGAATTTATTATGCCTGTATCGTCAAGTTGTTGATACGCTTCATGACTTCTAACTCCTACAATCTCTACATCGGGTATCTCAAATATGTCTTCTTCACCACCAGGATACCGCCGCTCCTCACCTTCATACGTTCTGAAGAAATGACTCCTACCCAACCCACGATCTATGGCAGCTTGATTTAAAATCAACGCATCTTCCATATTATACCCTTCGTAACTTAAAACCGCAACGACGAAGTTCTGCCCTGCAGGCCTCCTGCCATGCTGAATAAGGGCTGCAGTTCTTGTTGTTACTAGCGGTTTTTGCGGGGAATGCAAAATATGTGTTCTGGTATCGGCACGGGTTTTATAATTCGCAGTCGAAAGCCCCAAAGATTGCTTCAGCATGGCACAACCCATTGTATTACGTGGTGATGAATTGTGGTCGGGATAAGGAATCAACCCGGCAACAATGCCTAAGATCAATGAAGGATCCAGTTCTAAATGCGTATATTCATCCCCGCCTTCTTTTGTCAAATCGGATTCATTTAATGCTATAAGCGCATTCTCTTCCTCCTCGGCATCTAAATATTCTATCACACCCACACTCACTAAGTTATCAAAGTTTATCTCACCTTTTCTCAGTTTCTCGATCTGTGATTCCGTAAGCAGAGGTGTTCTATTCTCGACCACCATAACGGGTCTTCTTGCTCTCCCCCTATCAGAATTTATTATTATGTCACTCTGGTCCCTGTAATAGGCAATGTTTACCTGCGTTGATATTTCATCGCTTCTCCTCTTCTTTCTCACCGCATCCACAAATATCTCTGGCTCCGTAGAGAAGCCAATGAAATCGCCATTCACGAACACACGAGTCCTACTTTCAGCACTTATTTCCAAAGAGCGAGCAGGTGGAATAACACCAAGTTCATATAAAATGTCTTTAAAGCTCTTCTCGTCTTCGCCCACAGATATTTCAACCATCTGCGAAAAATTCTTTACCAAGCCGCAATTAGGACCTTCCGGTGTCTCGCTAGGGCAAATTTTCCCCCATTGCGTGGGATGCAAGTCCCGAGCTTCAAAATGAGGTTGAGATCGCGATAACGGCGAAATTATCCTTCTAAGATGGCTTAAGGTGGCTATATAATTGCTCCGTTCCAATAACTGGGAAACTCCGGCTCTGCCACCTACCCAGTTCCCGGTTGCTAGTGCATGCACTATCCGTTCTGTGAGCACATCGGAACGAATAGCAGTAGCGATTTTTAGTTCTCGACTTCGCATATTTGCACGCTCCAATTGATATCGCATATCACGAGTGAGTTTTGTAAACGATACACGGAAAAGGTCTTCCACTAAGTCACCTGCGAGTTTCAATCTTTTATTTGCGTAATGGTCTTTGTCACCCTCGCCTCTTTTACCAAGATAAAGCTCATAACATGATTCTGCCATTCTCCCAATGAAATAGGCCTTTGCTATCTTAGTATCAAGATGTGGAAGGAAATAACGATCCAGGATGTAATTAACTCTCCTTTCTCGATACTCCCTTGCTTGCGTTGGTGCGATTTTACGGCCCAATTTCTCTATTGCTTCTTCCTGCGTATACACATCGCACTCTTCTATGTTCTCTAGGACGTATTTTACTATTTGTGGGTCATCAGAGACGGCTTTTATTATCTCCTCATCTCTTTCTAGCCCTAACGCACGTATAAGCGTCATAAACTGTATTTTACGCCCCACAGCAGGGAAAGAAACCTCAAGTATTCCCTTTTTACTTATTTCCACCCTTATTGGGACTCTAAAACCCTGGTTAAGCGAGAAAACTTTAGAAACAACGCCTTTACTCCCATATTTCTCTTCGAAATTCACAAATATCCTGTTTGGTGCGAGATCTTCCAGCGTGATTATTACATGCTCTGAGCCATTTATGATGAAATATCCACCAGGATCAAGAGGATCTTCTCCTGCTTTGTTTTTCAACCAGTCTTCATATTCCTGCTCAGAAAGATCCTCGCCTAGTTTTTCCTTTTTCCTTTTTTCCTGGATAACCGCTTTTGATAGGTTGCACCTATTTGATTTAAGCATGATTGGAAGCTCGCCGATAGCTACCTCCTTCTCATCCCTTACTATTTCTATCTCGCCACTTTCATATTTCTTCACGAGCTGCATATCCAAAATAATAGGCGCGGAATAATTCAGATTCCTTAATCTCGCTTGGGAAGGAAAAATATCCTCATAAGAACCATCTGCCTCCCTCGCCTTAGGTATGCCCACCGTTATCTTACCAAACTTTACACCCAGTTTATACTTCCCCTTTTCTTCATCTTCGCCGCTAATAGATGTTTCAGTATACGGTAGCTCCTCAATTATCCTTTGTATACCCTCATCGAGGAAGTAATTGAACGAATCGAGCTGATGCTGTACTATTTTTTCCCTTTTTAAATATGCTTTTGAAAAGACACTCCGATCTAACATTCCATTCACCCTTTCACTCTATAGTCAGTCGAAAAGATAAAGCTTTTCCCGCTGTTCTACTTTGTCTTGTTATCTCCACGACATCTCCAACTTTTGCACCTAGCCCATTTATAGCGGGATCTGATACTTTTATCTTAGGCAGTTGTACCCGCTTTATTTTGTACTTATCTAAAAGTTCTTTCACTTCACTCTCGTCCATTAATACGTGTTCCGGCACTAACTCATGTCCAAGTATAGATAACGTCTCCTTCTTCATTTCTACTAACGAGCTCGACGGGATTTGAACCCGTGACCGACGGGTTAAAAGCCCGCTGCTCTACCTTTCTGAGCTACGAGCCCTTCTGCTCCATCTATGAGAAACTTTTTTAACATCACAAGAGCAGCCTCAGCCGCCTTGCGTTTGTTCCCTCCTCTATCTCCGTGGAAGATATGCCTCTCATGATATAAGTAACCCTTTGTTGCCAAAGCTATATAAACTAATCCAACAGGCGTGTCCGGCGTTCCCCCTGTGGGTCCTGCAATGCCTGTGGTAGCAATACCAATGTCGCCATCCAGTAGCGCCCTTATACCTTCCGCCATTGCCCGCGCACATTCTGCACTTACCGCACCCTTCTGCGCCAATAGCGCATCATCCACAAGCAAAATTTGCGCCTTTACTTCGTTTGCATAAGCGATCACGCCACCTTTATAATAGTCCGAGCTGCCAGAGATGTTTGTTATCCTATGGGAGACCAGTCCACCGGTGCAAGATTCTGCAGTAGCTAAACTGAGTTCCCTTTTTCGTAACATATCCCCTATCTCTTCTTCTATCATTTACCTGCTATCCCTTATTCTTCTATACCATACCTTACCTTCACAGCTACACCATGCTCAAAGATTTTCATCTCATCACAGGATAACATAGCCTTTCCCGTTGCAAGTAGTCTGTCTTTTTCATCTACCACTATAAGTTCATCATAAGCCCTTATCTCAGAATCTGCATCTATTACATGTTTGCAAAATGCAGTTCCGCCTTTTTTTATGAATTCGCTGCTCTCTTCATTCATAACAACCCTCAGTCTAGGATATTCTATGAATCGCTGCAGTCTTTTTGCACCTTCTATGCTCAGCGTCAGCAGCCCGTCAGAACTCCTCAGTGTGGATACTCTTTCCCCATTATCCAGTATCTGAGATATTCTTCTTGTCCTTGAGAGGGTAAATACTACGCTGTCCGGGAACAAGATATTGCCGGTACCCCCTCCAAACTGAAAATCGGCAATGATCCTTGCCCTTCTATGCAGGTTGTTCATGTTCTCTTCCGCCGTATATTTCATTATAGTTATAAAAAAACCTTTCTTTCAAAAAGAAAGAATTACCAAAGTAATATCATACTTTGCAGATGGTAAAGAAGAGGGCTAGAAGGATAGGGGACATCGCATTGCAGCGGATAGTGCGGCTCTTCGAGCTGGCAGAAGCGGATGCGAGAAAGGATGGAAGAAACAAAAGTGATAGGTATGTGCAGCTTGCCCGTTTGATTGGGATGCGTTATCGAGTACGAATACCGTCACAGCTAAAGATGCGGATTTGTAAAGGCTGTTATACGTATTTAATCCCGGGGAAGAATGCACGCGTTCGTCTTAGGGGCGAGTATATTACAACAACGTGTTTGAAATGTGGGCAGCAAATGCGGCGCCCGTATAAAGCGCCTCGAGCGCCTTCGCCGGGAAGGAAATAGCCCCAACACAAAGGGCATTTGCCAAAAACATCCCTGTTTCAATCCCCTTTTACAATCCCCTTCATTATCTCAAAAGCGTACTTCAAATTAGCTAAGCTCGCAGCATACGATATCCTCACGTGATTTTTACCACGACTTCCAAAGGTAGATCCAGACGTGACAATTACCCGTTTCCGCTTCAAAGACTCCACAAATTCATGCTCATCACTCACCCGGGGAAAGATATAAAATGCGCCTTTTGGTATGTTGAACTTCATACCCATATCATGAAGAGCGTCAACAGCGAAATCCCTTCTTCTTTTGAACTCGCTTCTCATATCTACCACGCAGTCTTGAGGGCCTGCAATAGCGGCCAACGCCGCTTTCTGCGAGATCGATGATGCACACGCCTGGACATATTGGTGCACCTTCAGCATTTGCTCCGTGTACTCGCTACGAGCGGCAACATAACCCAATCGAAAGCCTGTCATTGCGTATGTCTTTGAGACGGCATTTACCGTGATGACATCGTCTGAGAATCTTGCGGGGCTTATGTGCTCCAGGTCATCGTATATAAGCTGCTCATAGACCTCATCAGAAATGATAGTTACATGATGGTCATGGGCAATGTCAACAAGCGCTTTTATGTTCTCCTCGCTTTCAACAGCACCCGTAGGATTAGCAGGTGAATTTATTATGAGTGCTTTTGTCTTATCCGTGATTCTCTCTTTTACCACTTCCGCGGAGATCGAAAAGTCGTCACTTAAAGGGACCCCTATCGGTTTCCCTTCGGCCAGTTCCGTCAGTGCAGCGAATGAGACAAACCCAGGATTCGGGATTAGCACTTCATCCCCCCTTTCAACGACTGAATGGATAGCGATATGTAACGCTTCACTCGCGCCGGATGTAACTATCATCTCATCAGGGCTAAAGGCGAGGTTATTATCACGGTAGAGTTTAGCACTTATCGCCTCTCTCAGTTCGTCTATACCCTTATTGGATGTATAAGATGTGAATCCGGACTTTAATGCCTGCATAGCGGCGATTTTTACGTGCTCCGGGGTATCAAAGTCGGGCTCACCGAGTCCAAGGTTGAAAAAATCACCGGACAAAGCTTCAAATGCCTTCCTTATACCGGAAATCTCTATGTTTTTTATACGTCCCGCAAATTTGCTTGTCATTTTCTTCTACCAAAAAGAAAGCTTTACCAAAGAAATAGATATACTATGAAAAGGGTAAGAGATGCTAAAAATATTTGAATACCTTTCGAGCTACTGTCAGGAGCATAAGGTAATATCAGAAGGAGAACTCGCGTTGAAGATAAGCGAGTGTGTAAATACGCTAAGCGGTGCCGATAGGGAAGAGATAGCGAGTAAATTTGGAGGAGATCCGGAAGAGCTGATCTTCAAGAGCATAACGAGCGAAGAGAAACTTTCTGTTTTCTCGCCTGACATGCATACCCGGATAAACTATCAGGGCGAGATATTTTACTGCTTGCCAACGCATAGATACTTGAGTGGGGAACTGGAGGCTGCATTTTTACGTTGGGCAGAGATAAGAAGCCCTATAAGTGCGCTAAAAAGCGTGGTAATATCGTTTTTGGAACGCTGTGGGTATCAGATAAACGAAGGTGGTGGTGAAGGGGAGCATCTTGAGTTGATAGCGGTGAAAAATAACAATGAACACAGAAGCATACACATCTTCGTTTTACCTTCGATTACTTTTGTGCCACATTTTGTCGATGAGCGCCAATTAGAGTGGCCAGAAGCAGGGGAAGAGGTGGTGATCGTTGTTCCAACAGAGAAGACACCCGCACCTTTTATCTCGTTCTTCAGGGGGCATGACGTTAGTGACGCGATGATATGGGTTGCCGATGTGGGGAAGTCTACAATAGACCCGTTTATAGGTATTCCCACGGATGAAGCAATAGAGGATAATTTCGCGAATCCTGAACAGGCACGTAGAGCAGTAAGTATCTGGATGCAGAAGATGCACTTCATTGAGTTATGATGTTATGTGATGTGATAAAGATTTGGGTAAAGCTTTTTGCTTGTAAGAAGGTTCTAATTATCAAGAGATATGCCAAAGTGGGAGATCCATAATAAATGGGCGGCGAAGATGGGGCTAACCAGAGAAACCACAGACTTTGTGAATCATTTAAGTGACTTCTCAGAAAAGAGCCAGGAGTTTATACTGTTCTGTGAGCGAGAGGGAGAAGAAATAATCATAGAGTTAGCGAAGAGCCATGATTTTAATATGATAATGAAAATCCCCAAGTATCTTCAGCTATTATTCATGCGAGAAAAAGGGAGCGAGTACGTGAAGGCGTGGTACTTGCATTATGTCTTGGATTATATAAGGATGGCACCGGCGCTAACCGCAGAAGAGGTATTAAAAAGGACCGAGGACCGATTTGAACCATGTCCGGAATTAGAAGCGATAAAGGGATTTGTGATAGAAAACGCAGATGCGATTGTATATGATTGCAGGTTGTAGCGTTCATATCCGCTTCGCTTTTTAGCTGCCTTGCATCTTCAGGTAAAAACGAGGGCGGGCGACAAAACCTGTGGTCGGAGGTACCTATATGTACGATCGGGGGCTTAAGCACAAGAAGGAAACAGTAAAGGTTTTATATAGTGAAAACATGTGGGCTACTGCTCATGTCAGGGGTCACCAAAAACAACAGTCAATTCATTACTCGCCCTTCTTAATGAAAGCGACAACCTCACTGTTACGGACCTCTTTTTGTACAGATCGCTTGTCTCTCTGGCAAAGGTAGCAATCCAACAATTACGGGGATCTCAGCATGCACAGTGCATTCACACGCTACTTTTAGATCGGCGATTTTTCTGGCATGGGCAATTATATATGTATCTGGTCAAAATCGGTGGATTTTTTTATTAACGTCTAAAGTTATTTTTAAAATGATGACGGCAGATAAAGACAAATTTAAAGAAAAACTCTTAGGACATCTAAGCCAATATCTTTGCGATATTCAAGATTCTGATGGTAACTGGACAGTAAAAGGCGTTATTGATATTTTTAAGAATATTTATACGATTTCTTTAGATACAAAGGTGATTTCAAAGGTTTTAGCGATTATGCTATTCCCTAAAATCCAGCAGTTTGCGATAGAAAACGATTTTGAGCTTATTTTGAGCAAAGAGCAGAATTTTTACCCTGCCATCAGTTTTATTGACAAAAAGAGCGAAGAAAAGATAGCACTTGATATAAAGAGTACCTACAGAAAGTCAAAAACATCAGCATCCGGATTTACGCTTGGTGCGTTTACATGTTATTTCCGAAATAGAAGCAGCAAAAAGAATATTACCTTTCCTTATGGCGAATACAAAAAACATTACGTGCTTGGGATTGTATATACGAAGCAGGATGCGCGTGTAGATGAATATAAAATCTACACTATTGCAGAACTCACAAGGATTCTCTCTGTGATAAAGGATGTTGAATTTATCTTGCAGGAGAAGTATAAAATCGCAACTGATAGACCTGGAAGTGGTAATACCAAAAACATAGGTTCTACAACAAAAATGGAAGAATTAAGAGATGGCACAGGCATTTTTTCAAAATATGGGGTAGAAATCTTTGATGATTATTGGATGTATTATCAGACAAAGGATATGGCACAATTGCTTGAATTACCAAAACCGCCTTATCGTAATATAAAGGAGTATTTTGAGTATAAACAAGGCGCAAAAAGTGATAAAAATGATTGAGACGACATCCCAATTAACGCTTATGGGTGAGCTAATTAACCCTTATAATCTCCCTACAACCCGGTATCAAGGGAGCAAAGCAAAGATAGTCGAGTGGATTTGGGATAATATAAAAGAGATTGAATTTGAAAGCGCCTTAGATGCGTTCGGTGGAACAGGGATAGTAGGCTATTTCTTGAAAATTAAAGGTAAACAGGTTTTTTATAACGACATACTAAACTCTAATTATTACATCGGCACTGCTTTGATAGAGAACGATGCAATAAGATTATCAGAGAACGACATAGAATTTTTACTGCAACCTCATCGTGACACCGATTATCCCACCTTCATCCAGGATACATTCGCCGATATTTACTATACTAATGAGGAGAACAGATGGCTCGATATGGTTATCAGGAACATCGAAAATTTGGATAACTTTTACAAGCGCACACTGGCTTATTATGCATTATTTCAATCTTGCGTTATAAAACGCCCTTATAATCTTTTCCATCGAAAAAACCTTTACATGCGTACTTCAAATGTTAAACGGAGCTTTGGCAACAAAACAACATGGGATACACCATTTGAAGAGCATTTCTTGAATTTTGTAAACGAAGCAAATAGATGTGTTTTTTCTAACGGAAAGGAAAACAGTGCCTTAAATCTCGATGTATTCGATATTGAGGGCGATTTTGACCTCGTCTATATTGATACACCCTACATATCGAAGGCAGGCGTTGGCGTGGATTACCGGGACTTCTATCATTTCCTTGAGGGTATTGTGAATTATCCGAAATGGAAGGATATGATTGACTACCGGAGCAAACACAAGAGGATAAAACATAATAAACCGGTTTGGTATGATAAAAATAAAATTTACACTGCATTTAACAATCTATTCAAGAAATTTCAAGATGCTGCTATTGTTGTTTCGTATAGGTCAGATGGCATACCACCTATTACCGAGTTGAAAAGAATTTTAAGGAAGTATAAGCCAGTAGTAAGAGAAGAGAGATATAGTGGATACAAGTACGTGCTCAGTAATAACAATTCTGAGGAGTGCTTGTTGTTGGGGTTAGATGGGAATGGTTGAAAAAAGATGATAGTAGATAAAACCGCATATCGTGCGAACGACATAAGAGGCATAGCAGACTCCCAGCTCAGTGGCGACTTCTGCACCCTGGCTGGGCTGGCATATGTAGAGCTACTGCGCAAGCACCGTGGTAAAGAGCCGCAAGAGCTAAGAGTGGTTGTAGGCAAGGACGTCAGAAACAGCTCGCCGAGATTGAAAACAGCCTTTGCAGACGCGCTTATAAGCAGAGGTGTCTATGTCATAGACATAGCACCTGCGGAAAAGGTGAGCTCCACACCACTCATGTATTTCGCGACCTGGCTATTCAATGCAGATGGCGGCGTGGAAGTCACTGGCAGCCACCTTGACAAGGAATGGAACGGATTCAAGCCCTGTGTTGGCACAGAAAGCGCCACGGAGGACCAAATAAGGGAGATGTACCAAACCGCGAAGCAGCTTGAAGAAGGATTTAGACCTTACTTAAGCAGTGTTAAAGGTGAGCATGAAGTGGTGGACGTACTGCCGGATTATCATGCGATGATAGTTGCGAACGTTGTACTCCGAGAGAGATGGGAAGAGCTGGCATTAGGCGCTCTTGCGGGCAAGAGTTCTTTAAGAGCCGCACTTGCCATCGCGGAACAAGAGGTAGAAAAGCTACCGGCGGCCAAAAGAAAGCCGTTGACCGGCTTAAGGATCGCTTATGACGCCGGAAATGGAACTACCGGGGTGATCGCACCACCGATATTCCGTGATTTGGGTGCCGAAGTATTCGAGCTTTATTCCGAGCCGGACGGCAATTTCCCTAACCATCTGCCCGATCCAACGATCCCGCGGTTCCTAGATGATTTACATGCCGAAGTAGCGCGAAAAAACGCGCATATTGGGCTGGCCTCTGACTGTGACGGTGACCGAGCAGGTGCAATATCACCGACTGGAAAGATGATAATCGGTGAACAGATCCTCGCTCTGCTCTGCAAGCATATCTTAAAGGAGCATCATCATGCAAAAATCGTTTACGATACAAAATGCTCTGATGCGATACGAGAGATAATCATGGAGAATGAGGGCGTGCCAGTCGAGTGGAAAACGGGTTTTTCGTTTATCAAATCGAAGATGGAAGAGCTAAATGCGGTTGCAGGCGGTGAGATGTCAGGCCATGTGTATTTCGCGAAGAATAATCGTGCAGACGATGCGGTATTCGCATTTTCCGAGCTTTTACTGCTTACCGCCAAAGAATCAGAGACTAAAAGCGACGTGAAAGTGGTGGATGTACTGCTTGAGGACTTCTTGAAGAGATACGTGAACACGCCGGAGATACGCATCCCTGTAGTGAGCGATGAAGAGAAAGGGCGTGTTTGCGATGCCGTGGAGGACTATTATCGTGAGCTTGCTACAACTAACCCTGAGCTATATAAACGAAGGACCGACGAAAGAGGTAATGATATAGACGGTGTGAAGATAGAGTTTGTGAAGGAGAACGGATGGGCACTTGTACGCCACTCGAACACATCGCCTGTGATAATTCTACGGATGGAGGCGCGACATGAGGAGGGACTCAGGAAGATAGAAGAGCATGTATTGAGCAAATTCGCAGAGTTCAAAACCGTTGATCTAAACGCGGACGATTATGTCAGAGCGATAATGCAAAGAGTCCCAAATCCCTAACCCATAAAACCTAAAACATGACCCCGAAATGAACAGAGAAGAGAAAATAAAATATATTGAGCATCCCTCGGATGTCGGATTTGAGGTGTATGGCGACACGTTAGAGGAGCTTTATGCTAATGCCGCTATCGCTATGTACAGCCTCATGACCGATGTAGACGAAATAGAAGCGGATGTGGAACGAGCGATAGAGCTAAAAGCCGAAGACTTTCAGAGCTTGATGTTCGATTGGCTGGACGAGCTGATTTTTTTGTTTGACTCGGAATCGCTGGTCATGAAAAAATTTGATATTGCCGTGAACGAAACCAATTTTAGTATATGCGGTATTTGCAAAGGCGGTAAATACGATCCTTCAACGCATGTATCAGGCATAATAATAAAAGCTGTTACATATAACATGATGCAGATAAAGAAGAATGAGGTTTGGAAGGCAAGAGTCGTTTTAGATGTCTAAAAACCCTTTTTCTAAAGAAAATTTAGAGGCTTTACCGAAAAAGGCTTACGCAGCAAACTTTTTTTTTCAAAAAAAGTTTGATCAAAAAAACATGTTCTTTTGATATCACTCAACTTTCACTATAAGTTGTGAAGATGCAAGTCAAACGGATCTCCCTTCTCCCTTCACCGAACGACCCTCGTCCGCCTCAACCAGTCGATATCCGAGCGATACAAATCGCGTATATCGGTCAGCCCCAAACTAAGCATAGCTAATCGGCCAATACCAAGCCCCCATGCCAAGACCGGATATTTCACACCTATGGGATTCGTTACCTCCTCTCGGAATATACCCGCACCACCCAGCTCGATCCAACCCCGTTCTGGCATATAAACCTCCACCTCTACTGACGGCTCGGTATAGGGGAAATAACCCGGCCGGAACCGTATAGAGGGGAACCCAATCTTATTGTAGAATGTTGCGAGATAGCCAAGCAAGTGGCTGAATGTTACGCCCTTGTCCATGACAATGCCCTCCAACTGGTCGAATTCCGGTATGTGCGTTGGATCAATAGTCTCACGACGATAAACTCGGTCAATGCAGAAGACCTTCACCGGCGGCTTGGGATGCGATGCCAGATACTTCAACGTAACAGCAGTGGTGTGCGTTCTCAGCAATATCTCCTCACCTAACTCGCTTTTCCAGTTGCCACCCCAGCCGGTAGAATTTAACGAGCCACCATGCTCGTGCATCTGCTTCACATTCCGTATCAATTCTTCGGGTGCGTCTATCGGCTTTCTTCTCGCCAGATAGAAGGTATCCTGCATCTCTCGCGCTGGATGGTCCTGCGGTACAAATAACGCATCGAAATTCCAAAACGCGCTCTGAGCAAGTTCGCCCTTTATCTCTACGAAACCCATCTCAGTGAAAATCCGTCTCATACTATCTAAAATACGCTGATATGGATGTATCTTCGCAGGGTAAACTGCTTTTGAGGGTAGATTCACATCGTATGTCTTGAATTTCTGAGCTCGCCATGAGCCAGTTCTTATGAGCTCAGGTGTGAGCTGCGTTATCTCCTCAACGATGCTCATACCAACCTTAGAGGTTTTAGTATGTGTTTGAGTAAGCTGTGTTAAAGTATCTCTGCCCGCTTCTGTTATCGCCATTACCCTATTTACACGTGAGTTGGACTCTAACAAATTCCGCGAACTCAATAGCGTCAAAGAGTCATTTATTGCCACTGCGCCGAATTCTTTTGTGACCACTTCTGCCAAGTCTTTCCTCTCGATTTCACCAGCATTAACAATTCGCAGTATCTCTTCGTTAACGTCAGACGACAACTCGTCCAGTGTTATTATAGGCATTAATAGCCGTTCGTCGCCGATTTTATCGATTTTCGTCCATTTGTTCCGCAACAGCCAATTTATCGCTATCTTCGATTCCTTATCATCATCGAAAAAGGATTGGAGTTCGTCAACTGTTGCACGTCCCTTGTCAATCAAGAACGCAAGCGCTCTCTTTTCCGGCAAGCCTTGCTCGACGTACGTCTTCCCCTCTTCGGTTAGCCGATAATAATCCTCGCGCGTCTCTTTTATATCGCATAACCCGTCCTGAGCGAGCATGAATGCCGTTTGCATCACGGCATCTGCATTTATGTCTGTTTCTTCCGATAGTCGGATCGGGTTGCAGACCTCCTTTTCCTCCGCGATAGCGCGCAAAACCTTGTTCTCAGATGCCGTTAGCGCTTTTGGTTCTGCTTTCATTGTTGTATATTTTATAACGTATAACTTCTCCCTATAACTTTAATTTAGGACACGGATTTACTTTTTTTCTGTGTTAATCTGCGTTAATCGGTGTCAATAACTTATTTTCTTGCTAACTCACAAACTCACTAACTCGCTCACGGCGCCTTGATATTCGCAACAAGCATATCAATAATATGGTCAGAAGTAATGCCCTCTGCATCGGCTTCATAGGTCAGAATTATTCGATGCCTGAGCACATCATGCACGACCGCTTTAATATCTTCAGGGATAACATAGCCACGGCCATTTAGTAATGCGTGCGCTTTGCCGCTAAGAATAGCCCATATAGACGCTCTTGGCGAAGCCCCGTACTCGATCAGATCATTTATATCCCTCCCCAGCGTATAATTCTCAGGATACCTCGTTGCATCTACAAGTTCTGTAACATATCCCTCTATCTTCTCATCGGCATAAATCTTTTGATTAAACTGTTGCATTTCGATTATATCCCCAGCAGTAAGGACTTTACCGGGTGCTAGCACAATACCCTGCGTATTCCGCTGGATTATTGCCTTCTCCTCGTCCTTCGTCGGGTAGTCAACAAGCAGCTTAAACGAGAATCTATCAACTTGAGCTTCCGGTAGTTTGTATGTGCCCTCGGTCTCTATCGGGTTTTGCGTTGCCAGAACCAGGAACGGGCGATCTAGCATGAACGTTTCGCCCTGTATGCTCACCTGCCGCTCCTGCATGGCTTCCAACAAAGCGGATTGCACCTTTGGTGGTGCCCGGTTTATCTCATCGGCGAGAATGAAATTATTGAAGATGGGGCCTTTTTGCGTGCTAAAGCTCGCTGTTCGGTGGTCATAGATCTTCGTTCCGGTAATGTCCGCAGGCAGCAGGTCCGGTGTGAATTGAATACGGCAGAATTGCGCTGATACTGTGTCTGATAACGTCTTTACCATTAATGTCTTTGCCAGACCGGGCACACCTTCAAGAAGAACATGCCCATCAGCGATAAGGCAGATCAGCAATTTACTCAATACTAGTTCCTGACCGACAATAACGCGTTTTAGTTCGTTTAAGGTATCATTTAATTTGGACGAGTATGCACGTGCCTGCGAATTCAATTGCTCTATCTCTTGTTCGTGTTTCATCTTTGAATCACTTCTTTATCCCAAAGGTATAATTTGTTTATTTAAGAATCTTAGATCAAAAGAGCCTGAAAAAATCGCAACATTTATAAGCCCATCTACAAAATAAATTCATCGGTAATGATAAAGCTCAGCTTCTTTAGGTGGAGTGGAGATTATACAGCGAGAGGTGGAAGAAAGGATGGATTTTAAGATTTCTAATTTGCCGGATGATTATTTGATTTTGTCGCTTGGAGCAGATGAGATGGCAATTAAGCCTTTGAAGCTTTATGGAAGAGAAATGCTGACGCCCATAGGGCTAAAAAGAGCAGCGGATTAGAGGTGATGAGGGAAAATGGTAGAAATAGACCTGAAAAGAGTGGATGAAATGATAGAGCGCTATAAAGGCGAAGAAGGTGTTTTAATTCAGTTGCTGCTGGACATCCAGAGCGAATTCAACTGGATCTCGAAGGAAGCGATAACGCAAATAAGCGAGCGGATGCAGATTCCGAAAAGCCAGATATACCGAATAGCGAGTTTTTATGAAGCGATGAGCCTGGAGCCGGTAGGCCGACATATAATACAGGTTTGTCTTGGCACTGCCTGCCAGGTACGAGGTGCGCCGAAGATTCTGGACCGAATAGAGGGGGATTTAAAGATAAAAGGTGGGGAGACAACGCCTGACATGCGGTTTACTTTGAAGCGAGTAAATTGCCTTGGTTGTTGTGCCATGGGACCGGTGATAGTGGTAGATGGTATTTATCACGGCAAGATTACGCCAGCAATGGTAGAAGGGATTTTAGAAACGTATGAGTAGGTAGGTAGGTAGGTAGGAGGAAGAAATGCTAAGGATAAACTCAAAAGAGGAATTGAAGGCACTGAGAACCAATATCACCTCAAAACGGGACTTGAGTAAGCCCTATATCACAATATGTTCAGGAACGGCATGCCATGCCACGGGCAGCGATGCGGTCGCCGCGGCAATTCAGGCTGAGTTGGAGAAACAAGGTTTAACAGAAGATGTGGGCGTCCGTAGAACAGGCTGTCACGGATTTTGTGAGCGAGGCCCAATAATTGTTATTTATCCAGGAGAACTATGTTACCTCAATGTAACGCCCGAAGATGTTCCGGAAATTATCGCCAAGACCATAAAGGAAAATGAAATTATTGAGCGGTTGCTTTACTACGACTCCAGCACTGGAGAACGAATTGTCCATGAACATGAAATCCCATTCTACAAATACCAAACTCGAGTTGTTTTTAGCGGTAACTTATGGGTTGATCCGGCAAATATTGATGATTACATCGCTCTTGGTGGATACCAAGCATTAGCCAAGGTATTGCACGAGATGACGCCAGAAGAAGTGCTAGAAGAAGTGAAAAGTGCGAATTTACGTGGTCGTGGCGGTGGTGGCTTTCCCGCAGGTAGGAAATGGGAGTCTACACGAAATGCCACGGGCAAGCCCAAATATGTAATCGTCAACTGCGATGAAGGCGATCCCGGTGCATATATGGACCGATCAATTATGGAAGGGAATCCACACAGGGTTCTTGAGGGCTTAATAATCGCGGCATACGCCATAGGCTCTCAGCAGGGTTTCGTTTACGTGCGTCAGGAGTATCCACTAGCGGTGAAGAATCTTGCTATTGCTCTCGAACAGGCGAGGGAATACGGGTTCCTTGGAAAAGACATCTTGGGCTCGGGATTCGAGTTCGACGTAAAGGTGCACAGAGGTGCGGGCGCCTTTGTATCTGGAGAATCGAGTGCGTTAATGAATGCGATAGAAGGGAAGGTAGGCGAACCGAGACCTAAATATACCCATACCTCTGACAGTGGCATTTGGGACAAGCCGAGCAGTTTAAATAATGTTGAGACTTATGCAACGGTGCCACTGATAATAAGAAAAGGTGCCGATTGGTTTAACTCGATTGGAACGGAAGGCAGCAAAGGGACAAAGATCTTCTCGCTTGTGGGCAAGGTGAACAATACAGGTTTAGTGGAAGTACCCATGGGCACCACACTGAGGGACATAATATATAAGATAGGTGGTGGGATACGAGGAGGGAAGAAATTCAAAGCTGTCCAAACTGGAGGACCATCAGGCGGAGTGATTCCCGAACAGTATCTCGACACACCTGTTGATTTCGATGCACTTACGAAGTTGGGTTCGATGATGGGCTCTGGCGGTATGATCGTTATGGACGAGGACACGTGTATCGTGGATATAGCACGGTACTTCGTGGATTTCCTCTGTAATGAATCGTGTGGCAAATGCGTGCCCTGTCGTGAGGGCTTAAAGCGTATGCGTGAGATACTGAATGGCATAGTTGCCGGTAAAGGCCGAGAGGGGGATATAGAACTGCTTAAAGAGATAGCGGATGTGATGAAGAGCGCATCACTATGTGCTTTGGGAACCACAGCCGCTAATCCGGTTTTAAGTACCATACGGTATTTCAGCGACGAATATGAAGCGCATATACGAGATGGGAGATGCCCAGCACTGGTATGTAAAGACCTAATCTCTTTTTATATAGATCCCGATAAGTGCACTGCATGCCGGCTCTGCATGAAGAATTGTCCCGAGGGTGCGATAGAAGGCGATAAGCGCGTGATACACGTGATAGATCAGACAAAATGCATAAAGTGCGGTATTTGCTATGACGTTTGTCCGTCTAAGGTGGGTGCAGTGATGAAGATTTCGGGTGAGCCTGTTCCACCGCCTATTCCGGAGGCAGAGAGGGGGATAGAGCGGAGAAAAGAGAAGGGAGAAGGGAGGAAAGAGGAGAAGGGAGAAAAAGAGAGGGGAGAAGGCAAAGGGCAAAAGGCAAAGGGCGAAGGGGGGAGGGACGAGCGATGAAAATGGAAATTGACGGTAGGGCTGTAAAAATAGAGGAAGGGCAGACAATATTAGAGGCTGCGCGAAGCATTGGTATTGATATTCCTACGTTATGTTATCATCCCGCGTTAGAGCCTCTTGGCGCTTGCAGGTTATGCTCAGTAGAGATAGAGAAACGAGGCCGGAAGAAGGTTGTCACTGCTTGTAATTATCCGGCTGAGGATGGACTGCAGGTGAGCACTAAATCGCAGGATATTATAGGGGTAAGGAAGATGCTCTTGGAACTGCTGCTGGCACGATGTCCGGAAGAAGGACGGATACAAAGCCTGGCACGGGAATATGGCGTTGTAAAGCCGCGATTCGTATTGGAAGATGAACGATGTATCCTTTGCGGATTGTGCACACGAGTTTGTGAGGAGTTAGTTGGTGTCTCGGCGATCAATGTTATAAGTCGTGGTGTAGAGCGCGAAGTGGGTACACCGTACAGGGAGCTATCTGACGATTGCATCGGTTGTGGTTCGTGCGCTCTTGTATGTCCCACGGAAGCAATAAAGCGGGAGAAGAATATCTATCCGACTACGGCAGAGGATATAGTGGAACTAGAGGCTAAATTCCTGGTGGGCGAACGTGATGAAGAACTGGGCGTTTATAATGATATTACTGCCGGCAAGACATCTATGGATGGTCAAGACGGTGGAATGGTTACCGCACTCCTCATTGCAGGTATTGAGAATAATCTCTTTGATGCTGCACTTGTGGTGCAGCGAGAGGCGGGTTATAATGCGGAGTATGTGGTAGTTGATGATGTGGCTGGAATATTGAGTGCGAGCGGCACGAAATATCTGCGTGTGCCAATGATGTCTAAGCTAGAGGCAGCGCTGAAGGCAGGTAAGAGACGAATTGCAGTGGTTGGAACACCATGTGAAGTCAGAGCGGTGCGGAAGCTGCAGCAACTGTGGGATTTGGAACGTGAATATCCTGGTGTTGAGCTGACTATATTAGGCTTGTTCTGTTTTGAGAGTTTCGATTACTGGGGTTTAAAAGCGTATACGAAGCGGACGTTTGGCGTTGAACTTGATAAAGCGGAAAAGACGCAGATAAGCAAAGGGAAATATATCGTTACGGCTGATGGCAAGGCTTATTCATGCGATGTGCGAGAGATGGAGTCGGAGATACGGGAAGGCTGTGCGTTCTGCGATGATTTTGCATCACGGCTTGCCGACATCGCTATCGGCTCGGTTGGCAGTCCTGATGGGTATTCCACGGTGATTGTGCGGTCAAAAGCAGGTAAGAAGCTGCTGGATGCTACTGAGTTCACTCGCGCTGAAGTGGATAAGAAAGAGATTGCGAAACTGGTAAAGTTTAAGAAGCGGAATGCGGATAAGAATATTGGGACGATTTTGGAGGGTGTGGTGGTGTAAAAAGGAGATGTAAGAAACCACGAGATTGCACGTGATTACACAGAGGGGAGAAAACGAACGATATTGTGATGGTTCCTTTGTATGTAATCAGTTGGCATGTTTGAAAAAAGATATAGTGGCGGAGTTCTACGGCAATTATAAGGAGAAGCATAACGTAGCTGTTGAGACGCTGCTGAAGAGACTTGATATTACTTAAGGACCTGCTGCCTCGATCGCCACTTCAACTGTTGTAGGACTGTTTGTCTTTAGTTCTCCATCGGTTGCTTCAATAACTATAGTATATGTTCCATCTTCTGCGGAGTATGTCTGCCATTCGCCCTCGTATCGCCCATCACCATTATAATCGTACATAACAACCGTCGTCCCAACATTGTCTCCTTTATGTATGTATGCCCGTACAAAAGAGACATCGGTAGTAGGTAGAGGGACAGCGTAGACACCGCTACAACCTGCGCAGAACGAACCAGGGTTATAAGGGACTTTTCCATTGCCGTGAATAATTAATGACCCCGTTGACTCTTTTTTCATTTCTGACCTGAGTTCAACCTCAGCATATATCTTTACTGTACTCCCTTTATATGCAAAACTCGGTTCTACACTCACATTTGAGATCGGTATGGTTAGCACATCATTCGTTTCACACCATACGTTCCAAGACTCATCATAATTCCGCACTTGATAGCCCATCAGCCGCAATGCAAAGTACAAGAACGATGATCTTACCAGCAATAGACGGCCGTGTCCTTGCTCTTATCTAATCTCTTGATCACGACTGGCGATATAAGAAACTCCAGATCATCTGCGCCCTTCAGCCGGTATCCATCTCTAAAGAGTTCTTCGTACTCTATGTTGATTGCACCTTCGATATTACCCGCCTTGTAGTCTTCTGTCGTTCTTGCATCCACTATCTGAACCGTTGTGCGATTAAGGTTATTTTGAACCCATTCCGTGTCTGCAAATCTATCCGCCATTACATTTGCGCTATAATATGTGGTTGGCGATCTTGTCGTCACGTTCTTCGTGCATCCATATGTAGCATTCCATGCCTCAAACCCGCCATCTAGTACCGAAACTTTTTCGTGCCCGATGTATTCGAGCATCCAGAAGATGTAAGAAGATGCAGAAAGTCCGCCACAGGTCTGGCATGTATCACTATATACAATTACTCCGTTATCCGGGCTTATTCCATGCTCTCCCAAGAGCCCGGTCACAGTTTCCAAAGAAGTCAGAACACCGTTATCTGCTCTGAAAAGCTCCCAGTGCAAATTTATCGCTCCCGGTATGTGCCCCACCTCATATTTTGCCGGTGAACAGACATCCACAATCACGACATTCGGATCACTAATATTCTTAAGTTCGTCTATGTAGGTAATGATGCTGGGATTTTCATATTGACTATTTGTAGGACGAATTGGGATAGCAGTTTCAAAAATGGTATGCGAACGATCAGAACGGACACTCTTGGAATGACTTTTCCTTTCCGCATCCGCACCCATCAAAAAACTTGGATAGGAATAGTCGTCATTGAATGGGCTGTTCAAATACTCTGTAGCAGGACCACTATGAGGGCAGTTACAGCCCATTGCACTCATCAAAGATCCATCCCCTGCAACTGTTCCGACTGTTACTGTTAACAGCATCATACCCACTACCACAGACAACACAATCATCTTCATTCTTTTTTTATTTCATCTCCTTCTGCACCTTTCAACGATTTATGTTAAAATAACATGTGTTATGTAAAAAGGTTAGGCGAAAAATTCAGCGTCCATATCTGCGCTCTCGCCACTGGAAATCACGAACTGCACGGTATAAATCGATCTTCCTGAATTTCAGCCAATTAACATCAGTGAAATAAAATTCGCTATACACCGATTGCCAGATCAGGAAATCCGCTAAACGGGTTGCACCAGACCTTATAACGAGGTCGGGTTCTGACTTGAATATCAATTGTGATTCCAGCAGTTTCTCGTCTATCTCTTCGGGCTCTAGTTCCCCTGCCTTTACTCGCGCCACAATCTCCTTTATACCTTTCGTTAACTCGCTTCGCCCACCAAAGCCTATAGAAATATTTATCTTTTTTTCGTTATTGCCCTTCTCTTCTCCTATCTTTTTTGCATACGTAGGTTCAAAAGAGTCATCATAGAGTGCAATCGAAGCTTTTTCTTTACTCAACGCCTTTGTTATCTCTTCCATTAGCTGTGTGTATGCCCGCTCCAACAAGTTCTTATCCATCCCTTCTCGTATAACGCCGACATAAACGCTTATAACCTTTATCTCCAGTCCATGACACCACTTTATGAAATGCCGCAGCTTCTCCATTCCCGTACCTTTCGCATCCGCGTAGTCATTGGAAAGAAGATCTGTTTCGTCCATAACAAGAAGAACATGCTTCACGTGGATCGGTGAGTTCAATATACCCCTCTTTAATATCCCCCCATACAGATACGAAAGTAAGTTTAGCATAAACGCCGGGAGAGGGATTCGAACCCTCGCTCCCCGTAAGGGGAAGTAGGTTAGCAACCTACCGCCTTAGACCTCTTGGCTATCCCGACCTAATTTTAATTATTCCTTTTTTGCACATAAAAATGAATTCCAATCACAAGTCAAGGTCGTCAAGGCTCTTCTGTCCAGTTCCCGTTATTTTCCATTTATATGGCCTCTTTCCCTCTCGCTTCACTATCTCTTCTTTCTCCAACAGACGTAAATGATGAAAGGAAGAGGAATAACTTAGCGTTGCTAACCTTGACACGGACTTTACTGTGAGCGCATCTTCTCTCGCACTTAACACCTCGAGTATCTCCGTCCTCGCTTTTAGCCCCTTTGTAACGTTCCTCTTACGCTCTAAGAAGGCATTTGGATGATACTTTTGTCGGTACTTAAACTTCTTCTTTTTCATCCGGAAGGACCTATGTCACGAAAACACCTTTTCCGGCAAAACAGGTTTATTTAATATATGCCCCTCTTTCTCTTCCTTTGCATAAGTATAACTGCAAGTACCACCACTATAATTACCACGACTGCGGCGAGAATACCATAATTCCTGATTTTACTTGTGGTTTCTGCACCTTTGGTAAGGTTATTAGCTGCTTCTGCGTGAATTAAAGCCCGTTTAGCTTCTTCTAATGCCGCATCTTGCCTACCGGAATTATAATGGCCAAGAGAATTATTCAGGTGCTCCCTAGCCAGCTCATATTTCGTAGTAGCACTCGCCACAATTAGCCCCTTCTCGCTGGCGTTCGTTATTGTCTGATTCGCTTCTTCTATCGCTTTCTTGGCTTTATACCAGACGTTAAGAGCATCTTCTATCATCTCTGATGAGACATCCCTTATTATGCTTTCTACAGGATATTGCCCTTCTGCCGTCTCTTGCGTTATGTTTAACAATGTGAACGAACCCCGTCTTTTTACATTTGGTGCCTCACCGGACCAACTTACTACTGCTTCCTCGCCTACTGCTTCGTGATTTAGCATATAAATACTGCCACTTTGGAGTACTTTATCCTTTATATGCCCCTCTGCGCCTACCAATTCAGAATAGAAAATGAGCTTTGATGAGGCTATCTCTTTACTAATGTTCGCTAAGACGATTTTTATAGAAACTTCAGTGCAGTTTTTTACCCGCTCTGTTCCTGACACCACTTCATAATCGATATTCTTTATTTCCGATTTCACAAAAGGCGATTCCGTTAGCTCTTTCGTAGCAGCCCCGCTTACGCTCATTAGAGGCACAAAAAAAAGGGCCCCGACGACAATTGCTATCAAAACATACTTATGGTAAATTTTCAATGCTATCACCTTCAGAACAACGGCTTTATATTATCGTTAGTATCCATTAGCTCTTTATAGTCTTTCTCTTTCTCTGTTGTCACTTCCTTTATGACCTCTTGTGCTTCTGCGCCTGTATCTTGTAACTCTTTTATCCGTGGAATATCCGACACGCCAGAAAAAAGAACGACTGTGGCTACATGCTGCCCCTTTACAAGTGGGAAATCCCCGCCCCTTACTTCTGTCCCCCTTATCATATCTTCTATTCGCACCTTTGACCGTTCTATACCCTTTCTACTCAGCTCCTTTGGTGGTCCCGCAGCAATTATCAACGCCTTTTCCGCTGTTGAAACATCGCATGGGATCGTTAATCGGCCTGCTATTGCTCGCCTAACCAAAGACGTAATCCTCGTAACAGAATCTAACTTTTCCACGGTTCCTTTTTTATTTCCAAAGAACTTCTTTAGAATACCTTCACTCGCTAATTCTTCTGCTGCATAGCCAATTGATGATATCCCGCCCCCTTTAAGCGTGTTAACTATCTCTGCTGCATCTACCACCATCTGCCCTACCTCATTGGCTTCTCCTGCGCCGAACAAAAGCCCGAATCGTCTCACTATCTCGTTATTTATATCTGCAAATGCCTCTTTTACGCTCTCTCCGCCCTTCTTCCACGCATCGTTATCGAACAAGAATAGATTATCCACTTCGTTTACCAGAGTCACCAGACTTCTTGCAGCATTTAAGGAATACAAACTCCCTTCATCTTTCGATGGTAGAATACCGAGTCCATAAACCGGCTCCTCATATAACTTCTTCAGCCGCCTTGCTAATACAGGCGCACCACCAGAACCAGTCCCTCCGCCTAAACCCGCTATTAGTAAAAAAGCATCAACCTGATACGACCCCCGCGCATCTATTTCACTCTGAATGGTATAAAGCTCCTCTGTAGCTACCTTCGCACCTAATTCATTATCGGCCCCTATACCATGCCCTTTCGTTAGTGACTCTCCTATAAGCAACCGATCTTCCATCGGTATATTCTTCAGCCCCATCAGATCAGACGTTGCCGTATTAATGGCCAATACACGAGCAACAAAATTTTGCCCCGTCCGCTTAGCAAATTCTAAAAAATAATCTGCTACTCTTCCTCCAGCCTGCCCGTAGCCTATCACAAATATCCGCATTTTATATCCCCCTCCCCTTTTTCATTTCTTATTGTAATTTGAATGTTTTAAACTAATATTCTTAGTATACATATTTAAACGCACATCGTTCATGGATACCTGGCTCTTTTCCAATCCCGTGCCCTTTCTGTGGTTTATTATTAATCCAGCCACATTCCCTTTATCTATATCAAAGATAATATCACCCAGATGACCTACATAATCGCCCCCTGCTGTTATTACCTTTCTATCTAAAAGGTCTTTACCAAACAGCTTCAACGCATTCTTTTCGTTCTTTACTATTAAGTCATTGATAAAAACTCCCCTATCTCTTAGCCGTTCTACATCTGTGCCCAATAAATCGCTAACCGCTTTTAGATCTAACACTTCGCCCATATTGAGCCCAAGTCGGTCTAAGATTACATAGACCAAACACTGAGAGAACGCAAAAGGGTAATTAGTTATGAATTTACCATGCATCCTCATAATCTCTTTATCACCCGTATCAAATAGATAATCGTTAACTGCTTCCCTTACTTCCCTTGTAATTACCTCTTTTAATACCTCGCCACCAATTGCCTTTTTATTTATCCCCTTCCCCTCGCATACCTGAATCGCATATGGAACAAAATGTTCTATGGCATCTGCCTCAACGTCCTCGAAAACGAAATTCCAGGGGAATAATCTTGATCGCAGATAAGCTATTACCTTCTCCTTCTCCTCTTTATCTTTCTTCTTCCACATGCCCGCTTCTTTATTTGCACTATCTCCTTAAAAAGTTTATTATCTTATGAATATCCAAATTTGGAGATGAAATACTTTTTCCCTTCCCTTTCCATCCCCCCCTTCCCGCTTCGACATTGCATACTCGCCACACCCATTCGCCAAAGTCCGTCACTTCATATTCGCCACTCAATTCCTTCACCATGTTATATTCCCATTCGTCGCTCACTAAATACGCCACACCATTACTCAATTCTTTATCATATGTGCTACTTACCAGCTCTTTATATTCCCTATCTTCCCTTTTAGAAATCTCTTTTATCTCCTTTAGCATCAGCACCTTTCCTTCTTTAATCAAAGTCCCTAAAGCAATAAAAGCATATTCATTTTGTTTGAGTAGCTTACAGCACCTAGCTATGATATTCTCCATGCCTAACATGTGCTTCGCTGTCTCTTGAATCATCATTATTACATACCCCAGGATAGTCAAAGGTGAATTTTCGTCAGTTGAATTAACTTTTATTCCATCCGTAGAGAAGGCAGCTATTTTAAATTTGATACTCGGCTGAGGCGATCCAAAAAAGATATCAGTAATAGCCATGAAATACGCCTCTGAAATCGGTTCGTGCTCACTGTCATAAGGGAAGAAATCATCCACAAAGAGGTCGAGATTTGGGGCTAAATCCGCTGTTAGCTCTGTTATTTCCTTCTTCAATTCCTCTAGTTTCTCAGAGGCACTGCTCCTATCTTCCTTCTCTTTCCTTAGCGTCTTCGCTTCTGCCGCTAATTGTTCCTGTAGCTTACCCCCTATCCCTTTTTCCAATAGCTTCTCTATTTCCGCTAATCTAGCTTCATCTGTTATGTCCGCAGTTACCTCTTTCAAGCGCCAGTATTCATTTGCTATCGCATTTGCCCGCTCATTGAACTTTTCAACCATTTTCACTCCATCAAAGGTTAGTTATGGATCATATCATCTAATTTATTTAAAATTCCTCTTTATAGTCTTTTCTAGTCTAAAAGACTATATATATTATAGGATGGTAACCGAAAAGTTTATATAGCCCCTCCTTCTTAAGAAGAGGTAGTTATAAATGTGGGATAGTAAAATAGAAAAGGGGAAGGTGGAAAATGATGGATAAAGTGTTAGGTTATTGTTCTGAGGGGCTAAGCATGGACGAAGAAATCGAGGAGTGGTTTGGAGTGCCGCGGTTAGCAATAGTTGGCGTTGGTGGAGCGGGAAACAACTCTATGGGTAGATTAGAGGATTTGGGCGGATTAGATGGCGTTGATCGAATAGCTATAAATACTGACAAGCTGCACCTGGATTCGGTAGAATGTGAACGGAAGCTATTGATCGGGAAATCGCTCACCCACGGATTAGGATCCGGTGGCGCTCCCGATGTAGGGCGAAAGGCCGCGGAATTAGATCGGGAAGTGTTAGGGGAGTTATTCGAAGGGAAAAACTTCGTGTTCCTCACTGCCGGCATGGGCGGAGGAACAGGCACCGGGGCTGCGCCTGTTATCGCAGAAATAGCGAAGGAAGCCGGTGCGATCGTAGTTGCGATGGTCTCGTTTCCCTTTGAAGTGGAAAGGCGAAGAAGAGACAAAGCAGCGGAGGGGATAAAGAAGTTGAGGGATTGTACCGATACGGTTATCGTGCTGGAAAACGACAAGTTGCTAAAATATGCAGGAAATCTTCCGGTAAATGAGGCGTTTAAAACCATGGATACCTTGATTGCAGACACGATACAGGGTATTGCGGAGACGATAACACAGCCTTCTCTGGTAAATCTTGACTTTGCGGACCTCAAGTCGGTAATGGAAGCAGGCGGTGTTGCAGTGATGCTTGTAGGTGAGACGTCAAAAGCGGAGAACAAATCCGAAGCGGTGGTAGAAGATGCATTCAGTCATCCGCTGTTAGATGCAGATTATAGGGGTGCAAAAGGTGCTCTTATACATGTGACTGGTGGTTCTGACCTAACGATGAAAGAGACAAATGACATTGTAGAGTTACTTACTTACGAACTGGACCAGGATGCAAATGTAATCTGGGGAGCGAGGATAAATGAGGGTTGTAATGGGACGGCAAAGGTATCGGCAATAATGACCGGTGTGGAGCCGAAATGGACATTTGGCGGGGACTATGCAAAGCGTGAAAATGTAATAAATCAAAAAGAAAGACCAGTGCATAAGGGGGCAATCAGCGATATTATACCGGTTATCAGATAACGGGTGCGGGATATTTGCTTACTTTATTTACATAGGATAATATATATCTCTGTCTAAGGAGAGAGGAAGGGCGGCTGCCGGCCTTCGTTCGTAGAAGGCTGAGGAAAGTCCCCCCACCATAAGAACACGAATGCCGAGAGGGCATAAGGCGAGAGTCTTGGCTCTGGTATAGAAACGGTACCGTACCATACTAATGTGATGATTCCGAAAGGATGAAGTCGTATGGTTGCGGATGGAATCGACCAACCTCGTGGGTGCAAGCCAAAATAGGGCGCAAAGATAAATGCCGCGGAAACAGAAGGGGGCTTACTCTCCTCACTCCCCCTCTCTATATCCTACTTCCTCAGTCATTAAATCTTTCGCGACTTCGGTATTCTCAAACATGCTCCGTGCTTCTTCTTCCAATTTACTTGCTCCGCCCGGATCAGAATATCGCGCGCTGATATGTGTTAAGATGAGTTTTCTTACAGATGCTTTTTTCGCCACTTCCGCAGCTTCTAATGCCGTTGAATGCATGTAATTAATCGCATATTCTTTCGTCTCCTCTGATAGGGTGCTATCGTGAATTAATAAATCCGCGTTCTCACTCGCCTCTATTACGCTATCACAAGGTCTCGTATCTCCGGTATAGACAATTTTCCTGCCTGGTCTTGGTGGCCCTACGACTTGCTCAGGTCTTATCTCCTTTCCATCCAGTGAAATGGAACGCCCTGATTGAAGCTTAGAAAATAAAGGGCCCGGTTTTATGCCTAGCTCTATTGCTCTTTCTCTATTGAACCTCCCGGGTCGCATATCCTCTTCTAACACGTATCCTATACTTAGTATAGTGTGCACCGTTTTTATCACTCTTATCTCATACCCCGCTCTTCTTACTACATCGCCCGGCCGCAGTTCTATCGCTTTCACTTCAAAATTCTTTCCCGCATAGCCCAGGGCAAGGAGATGGTATAAGAATTTATCCACCTGCTTGGGTCCGTATATCTCTAAAGGCTCTTGTCTATCTTGCAACGCCATTGTCTGTAATAAACCCGGGATACCAAGCACATGATCGGCATGGAAATGCGAGATGAAGATGGAAGTTATCTTCATGCCACTCTTTGCACGCATCATCTGCTGCTGCGCTCCTTCTCCACAATCAAATAGTATTAACTCGCCTTCTCTATTCACCGCTATCGCAGACGGATTCCTGTTCGGCGTAGGTGTTGAGCCGCCGGTTCCTAAAAATGTTATTCGCAGCATACAGAACAAAAGGGGGTTATACATTATAATTGATGTTATACTATTCCAGCACCATATTCTACCCCGGTCATGGTCATCTCTTTTTTTAATGCATTCAGAAATAATACAAATAAGTTACGGGCGAAATCAGCCCAATCACTGATTCTTTTGGTTTCTGGTTCCAATTTCTTTTCCTTTTCGTTCTGGCTGGGGACTCCAAACTGCTTTAGCTCTTCCCAATTCTCTTCTAAGTACATGAAAAGCGATGCCGATGCGAACTGCACGGGGACCACCGGATATTCCGTGGCGAGGGTTAGTATCAATTGCCTTTCGCGTTCTACTTCGTCTTCTGAAATTGCCGACTGCCGCATCGCTTTAATACGCGCTTCTTCATGGACTGCACCTTTTATCTCAGAGCCGATATTTCCGATCTGAAGCTCTGCTAATTCTTTGTATAGTTCGCCCTGAGTAAGTTCGTGCTCGAATATGTATTTAAGCATGAGTTCAGACGCGGATTTGAGATACGCATCGTTTAATGCTAGGATTGAGAACCAGAAGCCCCGCAGGAAAAATCGACGATGCATTGCCGTGCCATAATCTAAAAACGTGGAAGAAGGTACTAAGATAGAAGGTGCGAAAATAAGAGCTTGGTTTTTTAGCACAATCGTATCTTTGAGACGATCTTTACCAATGAGTTCTTCGACTCTCTGTTTCTCTTCGCTATCCAGCGGCTGATGCATCGAAGCAGGAAGCCCCGCTATGTTATCGTAAAATTCCATGATTTCGCTTATTTTACTGATGTCGAGCGTCTTTAACGTTTCCGCAATCTCCTTTGCTGCGTTCTCTACCCATGCGATATATTCCGCTTCGAATTCCTTGCGATTCCGTAGCACCTCTCCCTCGTCCGAAGAAATCATATTCTTCATCTCTTATCGCCCCCTGAATATTAAATATACGGCCGTGCTCGTATACCACCATCAGCCGCTCCTCTATTGATGTAACCCTGTTAATTGATTATGCCATGCAACTTTAAATAACCACTAGTAAATCTGTAATTCATAATTCTTAATTCCTCATTTAGAAACTCTCTTCTCCTGCGATTTTTTCCAATGTCTCGTATTCTTCACGTGTCTTCACGAATAAATGGGCATTCCCCAATTTGACCTTTCTCAAGCCGGCATCCTTTGCAGCAGTATAAGCATCTATTATCTGCCATAGATCAGGAGGTGGTACCTCGCTCATCTTATACGCCGGGAAGAAAGCTCATGTGCGTGCCAACTCGTTGCGTGCTCGCGCCGTACAAATGTTATTTCGTATTCATTCATGTATCGCACGACCTCCTTAGCTATATCATGTGGAGACCTCCACTCGCCTACCGCATTTTGAGTAAACTGCCACGAGTGACATTTTTTACATCTGAGGTTGCAGCCAGACTGGTAAACAGAGAGATAATGCTCAGGCCGTGAAAGAAAGATTGCATTTATCAACCGGTATGGGATCCCCCCTTCATATTTGAGTGTGGCTTCACAAGCTGTTTGCTCCCGCCCAGTCGTAAAATCAAATACATTACAACTTCCTTGTTCAAATCCCAGCTCGCGTAATTTGCAGTCCATGTCATATTATTTCTTTGATAGTGTTTTAAAGAAATGGTATTTGCTTAGCAAACCACAAGATTACACAGATTTCCACGAGAAAACAATAATATGTATCGGGTTTTAATAAACTATTGGCTATCCCATTTCTATTAACCCTAATTTCTTGTGTTAATCTTGTGGAATCTCGTGGTTTTTAAGATACGCAATACAAATACAAGAACTGTTATATATATCTCTATGGACCTGAAACTAAGTTCACCACAAAACTGCATTGGTGACTTCACATATAACTTCATCTGGCACCATAAAGGAGCAAAGCTCAATCCTACTGATGCAATCCCTTCGCAGTCCGGCACGAATTATACATATGAAAAGGTAGTGGAGACACTGAAAAGCGGTGAAGACGTGCAGATCAAGGGCGATGTGGGCACGCGAGTTGGTTCGAGCTTGGGTGTGGACCTTGTTTATTTTGGCGGTAGTGGTAAAGAGCTGACAGAAGTGGGCTCTATAATAGTAGCTGGGAATGCCGGCTCTCATCTCGGATTGAGTATGCTTTCTGGCGCTATATACGTTAAAGGCGAAGTTAAAGAACCGCTTGGCAATGTGGTGCAGGTAACGTCCGATCTGGAAGGTTATAAGAAATTTGTTTCGATAACTTGGCTCTTGCACCACCCGGAAGAATGGCACGGGCTATGTGAGCCTAACGTGTTTAAGAATGGGGAACTGCTTCTTAGGGATAGGATATTGCGGGATACGCTCGCTGCACGATGTATGAAGGAGGCGAAGGTGCGTGTAGAGGGAGATGTAGGTATAAGCGTTGGCATATTGATGCGGAAAGGTACTGTAATAGTGGAGGGGGATGCAGGTATGAACGCTGCGGCATTGCTAAATGGCGGCGAAGTGATTTTATTGGGCGATGCCGCGGAGTTCCTGGGTATAGAGCTGAGGAAAGGGCGTGTATTTGTAAAAGGCAATTGTAAAGGTTTTGTGGGTGCTAAAATGATTGGCGGACGGATTATTTGCAGAAGGACAAAGCCTATTCCGCCGGTTATAGAACGGAAACTAGAAACGGATGATTTGGCACTGCTCGCACGGTTCGGAATCTCGGGTATGCTTGCATTAACTTATGCGGGATATGCAGTGTGAAGGAAAGGAAAAGGAATTACGAATTAGGAATTATGAATTACGAATTGGGAATAAGAAAGAACACAAAGCTATAAAGATGATGCCGAAACGGAATTGCCAGAATTGATGCCATAAAACCTTTCTTTCAAAAAGTTTTAAAAGCTTTACCAAAGAAAAATTATAGTTTATTTATAAAGAAAAATGAAGCATAATATTGCGGTAATCCGTGGCGATGGGATAGGGCCAGAGATAATAAGCGAAGGCGTGAAGGTGCTTGATGCGGTTTCGGAGCTCGAGAATTTTGAGCTCGAGTGGGTTGAATATACACATGGAGCAGAGCATTATCTAAGTACAGGCGAGTTAATAAATGAGGATACGTTGAAGGAATTGGAGCAGTATGACACGATATATTTCGGATGCATTGGCGACCCGCGAGTAGATACCGGCGTCTTAGAGCAGGGTATATTGCTCAATATGCGGTTCTATTTCGACCAATACGTGAACTTACGACCAGTGAAGCTTCTGGACGGCGTTCCTACCCCTCTTGCCGGTAAGGGTCCTGCGGATATAGATTTCACTGTGGTACGAGAGAATACCGAGGATTTCTATGTCGGCATTGGCGGTAGGGTAAAAGGCAGGAAGAAGAGCGAGAAGTTGGAAATTGTACGTGAACGATACCAAGTTAAGTTCGGATTGGACATCGAGACAGATTCGGATGAGCTTGCGTATCAAATAGGTATCCTGACGCGAGAGGGCTGCGAGCGAGTGATGAAGTATGCCTTTGAGCTTGCGCGCGCGCAGGGTAAGAACAAGGTGACGAGTGTGGATAAGGCGAACGTGCTAACGCACGGCTACGGGTTCTGGCGTGAAGTGTTCACCGAAGTTGCACATGGATATCCGGAGATAGAGACCGATTTCAATTTCGTCGATGCACTATGCATGTGGCTCGTTAAGAATCCCGAATGGTATCAGGTCATTGTCGCTCCGAACATGTTTGGCGATATTATCACCGACCTCGGTGCGATGATACAGGGCGGTTTGGGTCTTGCTCCTGGCGGGAACATCAATCCCGATGGCGTATCCATGTTCGAGCCTATTCATGGCTCAGCGCCGAAATATAAGGGTAAAGGCGTTTCAAATCCGATAGCGACTATTTGGGCTGGTGCTATGCTTTTAGAGTCTGTTGGCGAGAAGAGCGCATCAGAAAAAGTTATTAATGCAATTGAAACGGTCCTGCGTGAAGGGAAGGTGAGAACGTATGATCTCGGCGGTAACTCGAAGATGAGCGAGGTCGGCAATGCGATTGTTAGTGAGATGAAGATGAGCGGCTAGGTCATTTTTGGATTGTTTTTTCTTTAGCTACTTTTTATAACCACAAGATTACACAGATTTCCACAAACCTTTTCTTAAAAAGAAAAGCTTTACCAAAAGAACATTTGTGTTTTTCTT
>PRCZ01000089.1 GCA_009903405.1 Candidatus Methanophaga sp. AG-394-G06 | reverse complement strand
GGCAGCGGAGATCGCCGGGATGACCACTATTGAATTTAAAGAGATTTTAGGGAAGGGAGGATTTACAAGGGAGATAGAGGCAAGACCAGCGGAAGAAATGGACGAGAAGCTCAGGAAATACATATAATATGATATTGTTGATGACATTTTAGAGCAAGGGTTCAAGGTTATTCATTTGAGTCCTGATTTGATTAAAGAGTATGAACAAAAGAAACCATTTAACATCCGGCACAGACTTCAATCTTAACTTTAACAGTAAAACCTTAAAGATAATCAATATCCTTTACTGGCTTTGTATTTCAGTCGCATTAATCAGTTACCACCAAGCTCCACCATATTGCAGACCACCAATATTCTTCTTCTGTATTTCGCTTGGTGCAACTCTGCTCGGTCTGGATATTCTCGCATCAAAGTTCAAAAAGAAATCAATTGTAGTTGTTGGAGGGTATGAAGTGAGTTAGAGATTTAAGTATATATTTATAGAAAGAAAACAAAAAATTAAATGGGCGATTGGAAATGAAAAAAGAAGAATTTTTTGAAGCGTGGAAAGGAAATTGGAAGGAAAGGAAGGAAGAATTTCATACCAATCAAGCCGAACTCTTCAGACATATCAGAGATAGAAAAAATCTGGAAATAAGGCTTGAGCGGAGAATTGAAAAAATAATGAAAGAACTGTCAAGGAGCATATCCGAGGAGGTCTATCCCATAAAGGCTTTTGGGTAAGGGGTATGGAAAAGTTATTTGCTGACACCAACATCTTTGGAATAGCAGTTGATAGAGAAGATAGCAGAAGGGAATCTGTCTGGAGAATATTGAAGAGGGTAGCTTCTGGAGAGGTGGAATTACATACTGCTCAAATTGTCGTTGAGGAGATAAAAACAAAACCCTCACGAACCCACCAGGGAAAAAGAACTCGACTTGGTCGAAAACCTAACAACAGAAATTCATGATATGGACAAGAAAGCAGAGGATTTGGCTAACAAATTACTGAATCATATCGGCTTGGATGTAGTTGATTCCCTTATAGTTGCCCTGGCGATCTCAAATGGTTTGATCTTTTGGTCTGGGGATAGATACATTCTGAGAGAAAAGGTCATTAACGAGATAAAACAAGTTCTAAAGAAGCATTCTGAGTACGCTTTTAAGTACAAAAAAGAGTAGCCAGAAGATTACACAGATTTTCACACAACCTTTTTTACCTTCGGTAAAAACGGTGACAAAACTTTTTTGCAAGCAAAAACCTTTACTAAAAAATGCTTACGCCATTTTTTGCTTCGCAAAAAGAAATATTTCTTTGGTAAAGCTTTCTTTTTAAAAGAAAGGTTTGTTATGATCATTTGCTCAGCAAGGAGGAGATAAAGGGGTTTGGTGTGAATGCTTTGGATAATCTGGATGTGGGAATTAAAATGGATTGTGTGATTGTGGCGGTTGCGCATGATGAGTTCAAGAATAAACCCTTTCTTAGCACAGGTTCTTTCTTTAGAAAGAAAGTGTGATGTAAGAGGGATGTTTGATGGAGAAGAAGCAAAAAGAAAAGGGTTTTATTATAGGAGATTATAATGTTAAAATTATATAAAAGCACAAAAGGAATTAGTTAGGTAATGAGCACTAATATACAGAAAGATATATATGGTGCCGAATCTGAATTGAATTTTTTTGATGATGATAAGAGGATCGGCATTGGGCAGCGGAGGCTTTGCGTGATAAGCTATGGCGGAATCGATTGTTAGAAACGGTTAAAGTGCAGCAAGCAGAGCTTGAGACGCTGGAGCTTCTCTTAGATGAAGAAGCTTTTCGGAGCATCAATCAGTCTCTCAAGGAACTGGTAAAAGGGGGAGGGATACCAATTCATGAGTGGCGAACGAAAGCGAAGTCAATATTTTTTATGCGAAGAAGAAGAAGAAAAGAGGATTTGGATGGGTAAAGAGTATAAAACAGAGGAAATTTCAATATAACAGATCACAGATTACGCACTCTATTTCGGTTTAGGGATAGAATCTTAACAAACAACGCAGACTTCAATATTAATTTTGCAAAATGAAGAAGTCAAAAATGGATATAAAAGAGATAAAGGAGAAGGTGGAGCGGAATGAGTATGAAATTAGAATTATAACGGTTTATATTTTTAACCCGAAAGGCCAAAGTGGATTAATGAAAGGAGAAGAAGTAAAGGAGGTGAGAGAGATGCATAATTATGGTGATTGTTCTTTTTGTGGTGGAAAAGTGAAAAGTGACAAAGTTGAATTGGTCTATCAATACAGAGGGAAGTTGTACATCTTTCAAAAGGTCCCTGCTGGAGTTTGTCAGCAATGTGGAGAAAAATATCTCACGGCAAAAGTAGCCAAGGAAATTGAGCAGAGGATTTTGACAAAAGAGAAGTGGGATAAAACTATTTCCGTTCCTGTTGATGTTTTCCCCGAAGAAATAGCGGTTTAAGGAGAAAAAATGAACGCTGCCGGAATACACGAAAGATGGGCAGGTGACCATCATGAAGATGCTTTGTTGATATCTGTGAATGTAGAAGGTGGGGTAGAGAGACCGCAGGATGTGTTTTTTGCGGTTATGGAAGAGGCTAGATGAAACAATGAAAGACAAAATAGATATAAGAATGAAGAACTTTCATATTATTGTCACACCGATTACGCATTACCCCCCGAAGGGGATAAATCATGACAAAAGCAGCCTTAATTACCGGCATAAGCGGACAAGATGCATGTAGAGTGGGAAGAACGGAAAAGAGAACAT
>PRCZ01000088.1 GCA_009903405.1 Candidatus Methanophaga sp. AG-394-G06 | reverse complement strand
CCTGTTAGCATTAAGGCGTTAATACGTAAAATTTGTGAGTCATATCACTTGCCTTATTTCACCTTCACGCCTACGTTTAGTGTCTGCCCTTCTCATGGCTATATCGCGGGCGAGCATTATACATGTCCGGAATGTGGTGCAGAGACTGAGGTATATTCACGAGTAGTGGGATATCTGCGACCGGTAAAGCAGTGGAACAAAGGTAAGCGGGAAGAATTTAGAACTCGGAAGACCTTTGTCGTAGAACCAGTTCAACCACTTGAAATCGGTGGAAAAGGGAAGGTGAGCCGGGCGTTGGACTCAACTACAAAAACAAGCAAAGCTGTTGGTGTCAAGGGCAATTATGGGGCTGTTGAGTATAAGCAGTTGGATTTGATTAGTTTTAGTGATGATGTGGATGAGAATGAGTGAGTGAGTGATATGATTAGGGCGAAGGGGGCACGGTCTAAAAAAAACCAGTGATTTACTTTCCAAGCGCAAGATACGAACATTTAAATGCCGATGCCAATAAGTTAATAGCATGCGAATCGGTGGTTTTCAGCGTTTCTCGCTAATAGACTATCCCGGCAAGATATGTGCGATTGTGTTCACCCAGGGCTGCAATTTCAAGTGTCCGTACTGCCACAATCCGGAGCTGGTGGACCCGAAACTTTTCTCGCATCCTATTCCAGAGGCGGACATATTTGCTTTTTTGCAAACTCGGCGTGGAAAGCTGGATGCGGTGGAAATAACGGGTGGCGAACCAACACTGCAGCCCGACCTGATTGATTTTACCAAAAAGATAAAATCATTGAACTTCCTGGTTAAGTTAGATACAAACGGTAGCAATCCCGGAATATTAAGAGAACTGATTGAATTAAATATGGTGGACTATCTTGCGATGGATGTGAAAGCGCCACTGGAGAGATACCAGGAGATTACTAATTCTAAGGTTGACCAGGCGAAGATAAAAGATAGTATCGAGTTAATCATGCATGCGGGATTGGATTATGAATTTCGAACAACAGTAGTAAAATCGCAACTCGGTAAGACCGACATTTTGGCGATAGGTAAACAGATACGCGGTAGTAAACGCTATGTCTTGCAGAAATTCGTGCCGGAAACGGTATTGGACCAAGAAATTCTTGATGGTGTGTTAATTTACACAGATGAAGATTTAGAATGTTTGAGGGATGTGGTAAAGAGTTATGTGGCCGAATGTGTGGTGCGGTAAGATGTATCTGCCCAAATATAAATAGTACCGTTGTTTGTTTATTAACTAAGCGATGGAACTAAACGAGCTATTGGGGATAGGCGATTTTATGCTGGTAGAAAAGAGCTATGCCGATCAAAAGTGGCTGGGCAGGACGCTCGAATACATGGCTAAGGTGAAAGAGGAAGATGTAGTAGAAGCGATAAGGATAATAGATAAGCAGAAAGAGCTGATAGGGCTTGCTATACGCGACAAAGACTTGGAGTTCTTGATTATCTTTACTGATGTCATCGCAGATAGCGTCAAGAAGGAAGAATTTGAGGCTCTTGCGAGCATGGTAAAAGGAGCAAAGACAAAAGAGGTAGAGAAGGCGGAATTTCATGAAGGGCTGGTCGAGTTTTATTCCATCGGGTTGGTGAACAGATTATTTTGTGATTGTAATTTAAATTTAAAAGAGGATAGCTTTTATCCGCGTGAAAGGATAGAAGTATTAAAGAATGTATTGGGCGAATTCATAACCGAGAATAAGCTAAGCGGAAATAATAAAACACTTGAGATTGGATGTGGCGATGGTGGTGCGACGATAGCACTGCATGAGCTGGGTATTTACCCACTCACCGTAGATATAAACAAGTGTGAGATTTGTAAAGGCTTGGAGGAAGAGGCGTTAGAGCCCAAGAGGAGTATCATATTGGATTGTTCTATCCTTTCATCTTTCTTTGATAATGAATTTGATGTTGTGTTTGGATTCATGGTAGGAAAGCTGACTCATTTTGAGCAACTGAATTGGGAGAAGGTGCTACGAGAGGTCCCAAATGTATTAAGAAGCGAAGGTAAAGTGCTATTTACTGTCTCGAGTGAAGAAGAAGCGGGCATTATAACAGACCTATTGAATGATGATTTCGAAGGTGAGATAAAAGAGAACAAAGAAAGCAATGGGTATTTCGACCAGTGGCTGTATGTGGGTAAGCTACGGGTGTCTGCTTAAAAACCCACCAAGTTTTAAGCGGACAATGCAAAATGCAAAATGCAAAGGGCAAAAGTCAAAGTTCAATAAGGGAACTCCCAGTAACTAGTTTACCTAGTTTGATAATTAATCTGTGTCTGTGGATATTCCCTTGGTTTCTTTAATTTTGTTGAGAAAAACTTCCAGTTCCTTGAGATTTTTTGCTATTCGATACTTCAAGGCGCCTAGAATCAGTGGGTTATCTACGTCTGACATGAGTGTTCGTGGATCCGTTTTTAGACCAATACATACTTTACCCAGAGCATAGGCATATCCTATCTCAACGCATGCCCCCTCATCCGGAACTCTACCATCCATAACAAAAATCACAACATCCACTTTTTGAAGCTCATTAATATCGCGATTAAAAATTTTATTCATAGCGGCGGATTTAGTTGTCCCATTTGCTAATAAATCGGAGAACTTATGGCCATCACGTTGTGGCAGAAATGTTTCAGCGCCAAAATTCTCAAGAAAATCACTCAAATATTTGTTATACTGCCTCTCCGCTTCCGAGAATAATGGGCCTGCTATGTATATCCTTATCATGCGTATCC
>PRCZ01000087.1 GCA_009903405.1 Candidatus Methanophaga sp. AG-394-G06 | reverse complement strand
GGAAGATACCATCAACCGTGTTATTTGAGCAGGTGTTGTTGGATATGCTGTCGTTGTTTGAATGATGGAGGGAAATGCCACAAAACCTGTTGTATGAACAAGTGTTGTAGGATATGCGGTTGTCGTAGGCTTCGTATAACCAGATACCCATTTTCTTATTAGAAGAAGCTAAGTTCTTCGTTACAGTGTTATTGTTAGATGAGCTCAATAGAAAGCCACTTTCATTATTTAAGTTGACTACGTTGTCAGTAATTGTATTGTGATTACTTGATTCGTCTAATCGGATACCATCGATTTTGTTGTTATTTGCCATGTTGTTTATGATACTATTGTTGTTTGAATTCTCAAGCCAAATGCCATTCCTGTTGTTTGGGCAAGTGTTATTCAATAGGGTATTGTCGTTTGAATCAAGGAGGTAGATGCCCTCATACTCATCGCTGTATGAGCAAGTGTTGTTAGATATGCTGTTGTCGTTAGAATAATAGAGGTAGATGCCATTATACCTGTTGTTTGAGCAAGTGTTATTCAATATAGTGTTGTTGTTTGAATCATCGAACCAGATGCCACTCTCCCCATTGTTCTTAGCCGTGTTATTTGCTATTATGTTCTCGCTTGAAGTCAAAAGTACAATCCCACGATAATAGTTAGAGTTTGCAATGTTATTACGAATTTCACTATTACTCGCTCTGTATAAAACTATCCCATTGTTGTTACCGCTATGGGAGGCATCATTATCGGTTATCCTGTTATTGTTTGACTCCTCAAGGTAGATGCCATTCCTCCCATTGTTCTTAGCAGTGTTATTACAAATCTCATTACTGTGCGATGTGCTTAATGCTATGCCGTGATAGTTAACATTATCGGAGGCATCATTACCGGTTATCCTGTTGTTGTTTGATTCCAGTAGGAGGATGTCATTGTTTCCGTTGTTCTTAGCCGTATTGTTTGCTATTATGTTCTCGCTTGATGTCCAAAGTAAAATACCCTGGTAGTTCTGGTTGTTTGAGGCATTATTCTTGATTATTTTATTGTGAGTGGAACCATTTAATACAATTCCACAATTCTCATTCGAGAACGCAGTGTTGTTTAAAATTATGTTTTGACATGAGTTTGATAAATATATACCCTGGGAGTTGCCGGAAACAATATTATTAGAGATATTACAGTTTTTTACAGCAGCGATAAAAATACCACAATCAGAAGATCCCTCTATTATGAACCCGCTAAGGGTTACATTGTCTGCAATTAGCTCGAAAACATGGTCATCAGAATTTTTAGCCAGGACAATCGTAGAATCTACCCCATTCTCAGATCGAATAGTTAAACGCTTGTCCACATCCACGTTCTCGGTATAAGTCCCATCTTTTACGATAATCGTATCTCTTGCACTCGCTGCACTTATCGCTTCTTGTATCCCTGTGAAATTTGCCCCGCCGCTGTCATCTACGTACCATGTCCGCGCAGATGACGTTCCTACAAAACATAAAAATAAAATTGCAGCGCAGACAATCACTATTCCAAAATTTTTATCCATCTTCTATGTCCCCCTTAATACACACCCCAATTTTATTGCAGGTATTCTCCCTTTATATTTTTTGGTAGTATGAGCTTTTCTGTAATTGTATAGCTAATGTAAAAAACCACGAGATTCCACAAGATTAACACAAGAAATTTGGATTAATACGGGATAACGTAACCAATAGAGTACTGAATCCGGGTTACTATTATACTATTCTCGTGGAAATCCGTGTAATCTTGTGGTTAGCTAGACAATTACCCAATTTATATTCTCCTACCACCTACCTAAAGAGTAATTATGAACGGCTGGAATAACCAAATACTCAGGATAGACCTATCAAAAAGCCAAATAGATAGCATTGTCCCTGAAGATACGTTACTAACAAACTATCTCGGTGGTCGCGGGCTCGGCGCGAAAATAGTGTACGATGCAGGTCGCGTAGATGCCCTATCGCCCGATAACCTACTTGTATTTGCCGCGGGACCATTAACTGGCACCACCACACCAGCATCAGGCAGGGTCTCGCTATCCACGAAATCACCCTTGACCGGCACGATATTCGACTCGAACTGCGGTGGCTCCTTTGGCCCCGAACTGAAGAAGGCCGGCTATGACGCGCTAATAATCACAGGTAAAGCGCCAGATCCGGTATTCATTGAAATAGAAGATGATCGAGTGGAGTTATTGTCAGCCGCCCCGCTATGGGGCAAGAACGTAAAAGCAACCACGAACATTCTAAAAGCTAAGGGTAGCGTAGCCTGTATAGGCAGAGCAGGTGAGAAACAGGTGTATTTGGCTTCGATCATTGCAGATGCAACACATGCGTTTGGACGCGGTGGTGTGGGCGCGGTAATGGGCTCAAAGAACCTGAAGGCAATTGCGGTAAAGGGCACGGGCAGCGTAGACATCTACGATAGAGCAGATTATAGAAAGCAGAAGAAAGCGATTAACCGGCTATTAATCGCATCTCCGACGATAAGTAAAGGTCTGTCGGTTTTCGGTACGCCGTTTTTAGTGAAGATAACGAGCTGGATGAAAATCCTCCCGGTCGCGAATTTCCGGCTATCAGAACCGGAGATTGACCTGAAACCCTTTTTCGCTACTACTATCGCCAACGAATATTCACCACGGAAAAAGGCATGCTATTCATGTCCTATTGCGTGCAAACGCGAAGATAAAGCGGGCAATGTGCTACCCGAATATGAGACTATCGGTTTGATGAGTGGTAATATCCAAAACCCGGACTAT
>PRCZ01000086.1 GCA_009903405.1 Candidatus Methanophaga sp. AG-394-G06 | reverse complement strand
TAGCGATATACGGTAATGAAAAGGAGGAAATAGCATCTTATGATACAGAGGGAGAAAAAAAACCTTGAGAGTATTACATGTATGGATGGCGGCTAAGTGAAGTACAGAGTTAAATCGGTTGATGAGGTGGAGAAGACATTGTCAGTAATACGGGAAGTGACATGGGCCTGACAAAAAGCATAATACCCAACTAAAATCGATTATTGACGCAGTTTAACGCCGATTAACGCAGAAAAACTCAAAGTTGTGTAAATCCGTGTAAATCTGCGTCTTAAATAGATATAGAAGTTCTGGATTATATACAATAAAAAGGAGAATAATATGGAAAATGTAGATATGGAAAATGTAGTCATTGCAGGATCGGGTCCTGCTGGCTTGACGGCCGCAATATATACAGCACGCTCAGGGCTGAACCCACTGGTGTTAGAAGGGCTCGTACCTGGCGGCCAGTTGATAGTTTCCCCTGAGGTGGAGTACTATCCAGGTTTTCCCGAATCGATCTCAGGCATGGAACTCATGGACAGGTTCCGGAAACAGACAGAACAGTTCGGGGCACGTTTCAAAATGGAAGTAATCGAGAAGGTCAAGAGAGTGAATGATACTTTTGAGGTTGATACGGGCACAGAAAGAATAGAAACGGGAACACTTATAATTGCGACTGGAGCCGAAGCAAGGCGTCTGGATATACCCTCCGAGTCGAAATTTTACGGAAAAGGCGTGTCAGGATGTGCCACATGTGACGGCGCGTTTTTCCGTGATAAGGAAATTCTGGTTGTGGGCGGAGGAAATACAGCTATCCAAGACGCTGTGTTTCTCACCCGATTTGCGAGCAAGGTAACGATTGTTCACAGACGGGACTATTTTCGTGCAGTCCCTGCTGAAATGGAAAAGGCGAAGAGCAATCCGAAAATCGAGTGGTTAATTCCTTGGGTTGTGGAAGAAATAATCGGTGATAATACAGTAACCGGCGCAGTCCTGAAGAATCGTGAAACAGGAGAAACTCAGCAAATCCCGTGTAGCGGTATTTTCGTGGCCATCGGACATGATCCCCAAAGTGAAGCCTTCAAAGAGCTGGTTGAGACAGACAAGAATGGTTTTATTCTCGTTGAAGCGGGTTCTACCAGAACATCGACACCGGGCGTGTTTGCATGCGGTGATGTTTGTGATCCTGTTTACAAACAAGCGGTTGTGGCTGCAGGACATGGATGCATGGCTGCTATGGATCTTGAGCAATATATATATATTCAAAGGAGGAAGTAAAATGTTGAACACAAATATTAAACATATAGAAACGGAACAAGAAGTTAAGGAAGTCCTGGAAAGCAATGAAAATGTCATGATTTGCTGTGGTAGAATGGGACCAATGTGCGTCCCCGTCTTTGGTGTTATGGAAGATTTGGAACAGATATATCAGCATGTCACATTCCGTGACCAGGATTTTGACATCCCTGCGGCAGACTTTATCAGAAATGTGCCTGAATGTGCATCGTTCATGGGATTGCCATTCACGGTGTATTTCAAGAATGGTAAAGTTGTAGCGGCCACAAGCAGCATACAAAACAAAGACCAGGTAATGGCAATCCTGGATAGGGAGTTCGGTAAGCAATTGTGAGAACATTACTAACGATGATCTGAGACATAAATTGAAAGGGGATGGTTTTTAGAGACTAAAAAGACACTTTAGTGCTAAGCTGATGGCAGATAAGCATAGTTACAGTACCCGCATTATTTCATCAACAATATCTGGCAGTGGCACAACCTTGTCCACAGCATCCACCTCTATTGCAGCCTTTGGCATGCCAAATATGAGACTTGTGTGTTCGTCCTGCGCAATAGTCTTTCCGCCTCGTTCCTTTATTGCCTTCATACCCTCTGCACCGTCTTTTCCCATGCCGCTGAGCAGCACGCCAATAACCTTGTCTCGGTATGCTTCTGCTGCGGAGCTCATTGCTACATCTATGCTTGGTCTCAGACTGTTCTCCTTTGGACTCTTATTTAATTTTATCCTACCGTTTTTTACTACTGTATGATAACCAGATGGTGCAATGAATGCATGACCCGGTTTTATAAGATCGTTATCTTCCGCTTCTTTCATTGCGATAGAAGTCTGCCAGCCCAGTCTTTCAGAAAAGCTTTTTGTGAAGCCAACTGGCAGGTGCTGAACAATCAAAACAGCTAAGGGGAAGGTTCTGTGAAATTTCGGAATGATTTCTGATAGTGCCTGGGGTCCTCCAGTGGAAGCGCCAATAATCAGAACTTTTTTGTCTGTTTTCGGCGGTATTAACAGTTTATCTATGTATCTTCTTTCCACAACCTTGAAAGCCATTTTTTTCACATTCACTGTTGAGGCAGCTCGGACCTTATTTATCAGTTCTTCTTTCACCTCTTCTACGTCTAAAGAGATAGTCTTGCTGGGTTTGGATACAAAGTCCACTGCACCGTATTCAAGAGATTTTACGGCAAGGTACGCTTCTATTTTGCCCATGGCTGTGAGCATCACAACGGGTACCGGAGTTTTCGCCATTATGCAGCACAAAGCAGTTAATCCATCCATCCTCGGCATCTCTACGTCCATCGTTACAACATCAGGCCTGAGCTTTTCTGTCTTTTCTACTGCTTCCAACCCATCTTTAGCAGTGCCAACTACTCTTATGTCTGATGCCGAGTCAAGCATTTCTGAAATCATCCGCCTCATCAGTGCCGAGTCATCTACCACCAGCACATTTATCATTCTATTATTCACGTTCCCGCATTTTCAGCGTTCTCTTTAATTTCTTTACTGTCTCTGCTTCCATCACAAAATATATATTCC
>PRCZ01000085.1 GCA_009903405.1 Candidatus Methanophaga sp. AG-394-G06 | reverse complement strand
CCTATGAATATAACCATAATAATAATTTGGTCAAAGTAACCGATGCCTTAGGGAATGAAACGAAATATGAATACAATGCCGAGGGCTCCTTGACCAATACCATTGATGCCAATGGACATCAGACCAAAGTTAGTAGCAATACCCTCGGCGATTACGATGGGATAGAGGATGCTGCTGGAAATGAAATATCTTTTAAATACGATAAAAATGGGAACCCTATTAAAATTAGCAACGAGAAGGGTAATAGCTCTAAAATAGCGTATGATGCCTTGAACCGGCAGATCTCTGTTACCGATGCTCTGGGAAATACAAAATATTTTGAGTATGATGCACTATCAAATCTAATAAGCGTAACCGATGCGAATGGGAATGTTACTAGGTATACGTATGATGCCGTTAACCAATTAGTAAGAACAACAGATGCATTTGGTCATACCACCAGCTTCTCTTACGATGCCAATGGTAATCCCTTATCTATCACAGATGCCAATGGGCATTCCACAGAATATGTATATGATGCTCTGGATAGAAAGATTAAGACCGAAGATGCCATAGGCAATAAAAAGACATATTCCTACGATGCTAATGGTAATCTGTTGAGTTATACCGATGCCAATGGACACAGCAGAAGATTTGAATATGATACCTTAAATAGACCCATAGCAGTTATTTCTCCACTTGGCTATCGCACCCAATATGAGTATGATGCGGTGAGGAATCTCATAACCAAGATTGACGCCAACGGGAATACTACCAATTACTCCTACAATGAATTAGATAGACTCATATCAACCTCGTATCCAGACGGAGGCAAGGTCACCAGGGAATACGATGCCGTAGAAAATCTCATCAAAATATCCGGTATTGGCATTGGATTGAATGACGTCACTGAATTCTCATACAATGAGCTCAATAAGCTGGCTTCAGCCACTCAGAACTATGGCTCATTCTCTAAAACCATAAAATATACCTGTGATGCCAGTGGCAACAGGGAAACTGTGGAATATCCGGATGGTGGGATTAGCACCTCTGTCTATGATGGAATGGACAGACTTACAAAGCTTACCAATCCAGCGGGAGAAGTTACCTCCTATCAATATGATAAAGCAGGCAGAAGAATTGGAATTCTGTATCCCAATAGGGTTACCGCCACCTATTCTTATGATGCTACTGGTAGAATTCTCAGCTTGGTGAATGAAAAATCAAGCGGGGACATAATTTCAAGCTACACGTATACTTATGATAAGGTGGGCAATCGGCTGACTAAGACCGAAGCAGATAAAGCGGCTACTAAGTATGAATATGATGCACTATATCAGCTAACCAACGTTACTTATCCATCAGGAGACATCACTCGATACACATACGATGCCGCAGGCAATCGCTTATCCGAAGAGAATGGCAATAGCACAATATCTTATATTTACGATGCTGATGATAGGCTGGTAACTGCAAATGGAACGAGTTATTATTATGATAACAATGGGAATTTGATAAGAGAAATAGATGTAAATGGCACTACACTTTACGAATACGATTACGAGAAGAGATTGACCGGGGTAACTCTTCCCGACGCAAGTGAGGTAAGCTACCACTATTCACCTCTTGGGGGGCGATTAGCCAAGACGGACAGGGATGGGACAACAACATATTACCTCTATGATTTTGAACACCTTTTCCATAAGCCCGAGGATATTTTAATGGAATTAGATGTTGGTGGTGCACAGAAGGCAATATATACGCATGGACCTGGCGTAGATGAGCCAATTAGCCAGAGCAGAGATGGGGTTACTTCATATTACCTTTTTGATGCTCTGGGAAGTGTAACCTCACTGACCGATATATATGAGAATGTGGTAGCCAGTTACCAATACGATGCCTTCGGGAAAATTTTGGAGCAGACAGGGACGGTAGAAAATCCATATAAATTTACCAGCCGGGAGCATGACGAAGGATCTGGCTTATATTATTATCGCGCTAGATACTACGATGCCACCGTGGGGCGGTTCCTGACCAAAGACCCATTAGCGATTACTCTCGCTGTCAATCTATATGGCTATGTGGACAACAATCCGGTTAACATGGCAGACCCTTCAGGTCACGGTTTTTGGAGCGATTATTGGGGGGCGTTGCAACACCTTTATGTGAACCCCGTAGTGAATGCTGCCACATGGGTAGAAAATACCGCGGTGGCTACAGGAAGGGGTGTAGCGACCTGGGTGTATGATCAGTGGAACTGGTGGTCGGCGTTCGGCAGTGAGTTTGCCAACCATTTGATGGATTATTGGACGATTATTTGGAGCGAAGACTATAGGTATGAGACAGCATTGCCTATTTTAGCAATAACGGCTGGCGTAATGCTTATAGTGGCGATGCCACAGATTTTGTGTGCCTTTCCCGAAGCGTTGTCAGCGACAGGGGGATGGATAGTGGGGACAGCAATACCAACGACTATGTTCTATGGGATGCAAGCAATGCTTTATATACCGGTGGTAGGTACATTGTTTGCAGACTTATTTGGTGCAATGTTTGCCGAGCCCACTCCTAATATTGTGACTGCTCTGTGGCTTTTGTTTACTGAAATTTTGCCCGGGACTGGGATATATGGCCTATTTGAAAGCAATGGAGGTCCGAACACGGTCAGCATCGCCGGGTCTGGGATAGTAGGAAGTCCAATCCCACCGGACCCCGGAAACGACCACCAGGACGACAACTACGACGTCTCCATACTCTCGGATTCGCAAGATATGGGAGGCGATATTTACAAATCAGGATCCGATATTGCAGTCCTTTCAAGAGGGTTTTATAGTGATTTCGCGAACCTTCTGGCTGAATTGGGTGAATCCAGTACTTCAGTAGATGTCGCTATTCCGATAGAAGAATTGAAGAGTTATCATGTATTCATCATTCCAGGCGGCGGATTATTTGGTTTGGACGCTTTATCTTCATTCAAAACAAAATTAGAGCAATATGTAAGCAATGGTGGCACGCTAATCGTATTTTCTCAGCAGCACGGCTACGAATTTGATGCAGCACCCGGGG
>PRCZ01000084.1 GCA_009903405.1 Candidatus Methanophaga sp. AG-394-G06 | reverse complement strand
AAAAAAGTTCTTTTGGTAAAGCTTTTCTTTTTAAGAAAAGGTTTGTGAAAATCTGTGTAATCTTGTGGTCAGATAAACAAATACAGATGCGGTAAACATGCTCAACTATATCATAAAACGATTAATTCTTCTGATTCCTATATTATTCTTGGTCACTCTGATAAGCTTTTCACTATTATTCATTATACCCGGCGATCCCGCCGAAACGATACTCACAGGCCCGGGCGGTGGTGCAGACCCAAAGGCCGTGGAGGAATTCAGAATCAAGATGGGGCTGGATAAACCGATCTATATACAATATTTTACCTGGCTGAATGACATACTACATGGTAATTTGGGATATTCCTATCTTACTGACCAACCCATAATTGAGACCATCCTCTCAAGATTTCATGCTACTCTAAAACTTGCTATTGTAAGTCTGATCATATCGCTAATGATTTCCATACCCCTGGGTATCATTTCAGCAATTAAGCAGTATTCTGCCATTGATAATGTTAGTATGGTAGGTGCGTTGCTTGGCGTATCCATGCCGAATTTCTGGCAAGGTTTACTGCTCATTTTATTATTCGCGGTAACGCTGGGCTGGCTTCCAGTTGCTGGCTATGGCGATCATGGCGATTTAGAACATATAATACTACCTGCAATCACGCTGGGCACAAGTTCGGCGGCTATTACTACGAGGTTAATGCGGTCAACTATGCTGGAAACAATTAATCAGGACTACATACAAGCAGCGCGAGCAAAGGGGTTGTCGGAACGAGTAGTTATAGGTAAACACGCCTTAAAAAATGCGCTTATTCCTGTTGTAACCATGATAGGCTTGAATTTTGGTTATCTACTTGATGGTTCTGTGGTAGTAGAGACTATCTTTGCATGGCCCGGGATTGGTTTACTTATGGTAGAATCTATATATCTGCGGGACTATCCTATGATTCAAGGTTGCATTTTGTTCGTCGCTATTATTTTTATATTTGTTAACCTGATGGTGGATATTTTATACACCTATCTTGATCCGAGGATACGCTATGAAACAAAAGAGTAATAGTCGGTTTATATTTTCCGTTGCACAGTTCACGCAAAATAAGGCTGCCTTAGTTGGTGCTATAATAGTTCTTCTGCTCGTTTTTGTTGTTATTTTTGCGCCACAACTTTCACTTCATGATCCTGTTAAAGCGTCTTTAGACGAGCGATTAACTGCACCCTGCATGGAATATCCGTTTGGAACAGATCAGCTCGGACGGTGTATTTATAGTAGAGTTTTGTACGGTTCCCGGGTCTCCTTGTCGGTAGGATTAATAGTAGTAGGAATAGCAGCAACAATAGGCGTTGTACTCGGTATAATTTCCGGATATTGTGGTGGTGTCCCGGACGAGATAATCATGCGCCTGGTAGATGCCATGTTAGCATTCCCGAGTCTATTTCTGGCTTTGGCTATTGCAGGCATACTTGGTGCAGGCTTTTTCAATGTTATACTGGCAATAACAGTGGTAGAATGGACGCGATATGCAAGAGTAATGCGTGGTTCGATTCTTTCGGTAAAAGAGAATTATTATGTTGAAGCAGCTAAATCGCTCGGCGCCAGTGATTTTTATATCGTTACCCGTCATATAGTGCCAAATGCAATAACTCCTATTATCGTCGTGGCGACACTCGGTATAGCAACGGTAATCTTATCAGCCGCGAGTTTAGGTTTTCTTGGATTTGGTGTACAACCTCCGACACCGGAATGGGGTATGATGCTAAACGACGGCCGTTTATTTATGCGTAGGGCGCCGTGGCTGATGATCTTTCCGGGTTTGGCAATAATGATAACGATTTTAGCATTTAATCTGCTTGGCGATGGTCTGAGGGATGCATGGGATCCACGGTTAAGAGAGAGGAGAATAGAGGGGTAGAATGCAAGTATTTGTGTAGTTACGATGAAGATGGAAGATACAAGAGGCGGTTGGTTAATGGCATTTCGAATACAATTTTTGATAATTGGGCGCAGATGAACGCAGATAATCAGGATTTTTAATATAATGTTTAGTTGACGGAGGAGATTATTAGAATATTCTTTACAAATATCTTAGACTAATACCAGCTATGTGAATTGATGGTGGCAGATAGAAAAACGAGCTGAAGTTTACGTTTTCGTAAGCATAACGAATGATATGCTACGTAATAACGAGATATGTATTGAACCAATTGAAATGCATTATTTTTGCAAATAAGGGAAAATAGCGCTTCCTTTCATGGCTTGTGGTGAAAATGACCGATACTAAAAGCTTTTTAACGGGATAGCCCAAATTTAAACCAGTGATAACAAATGCCGACCGAAGACATGACCGCCATCTCTGCGAAAGTCAGAACCGATGAGAAAGCATTATTTGAGCAGCTATGTGAGATTGATGGACTAACAGCATCCAAAGTTATCAGATGGTTTATCATTGCTTGCAATGAACGGGGTGCTATTGGTGAGCTAGAGATACATGATGCAAGATATATGGCCCGCTATGGGATTTCACAGATGCGATGACCACAAACATAGAAGACATACGGATATTGCTCAAATTATCGCCACAGGCAGAAACGGTAATGGATACACTGACAGCGGGCATGTCGGTAAGTGACCATAAGAAGATAGACAACGCAGAAGGAACGTTTATGGCGCTTCATGTAGAATGTATCGGCGAGTGCAATTTAGGACATATATTCTCACTTGCACATTATTACGAGCAACACGGCGATTTGATGCGAGATCCAGAAATGCTATTTATACATGCGGAAGACGGCGGATATTATCCGGTGGAGATATGGCAGGATGCAGTAAATAGTCATAGTGTCGGTGTGCTGATAGAGGACGGGATGGTGGTAAGCATTGACGAGACGGAGCAGGCAGATATGACAATGTTTGCGGAAGTGTGGCTTAAAAATATAAGGGTGCAGCAAAGGATAGGTGAGGCGCTGTGATCTATTCAATATTCAACCGATGAGATGACAGAAACCATAAAATAGAGCACTTTCAAAGGTGGCTTCTAATGTAGAGAAAGAGGGAAGGAAATAACATGATTTTGAGATG
>PRCZ01000083.1 GCA_009903405.1 Candidatus Methanophaga sp. AG-394-G06 | reverse complement strand
ATGGTCGTAATGAGGTTAAGAACGTCGAGTTGATGCTTCAGGTCGAGATTACTGGTAGGCTCATCGAGTAGAAGTACTTGTGGTTCCTGGGCTAATGCTCTTGCTATAAGAACCTTTTGGTATTCTCCTCCGCTCAGCTCATTTGATTGTCTTAAAGCCATCTCTTTCAAACCCATTAGAGAAAGAATATTTGAGACAATTTCCTTATCTCTGGAACTTACGCTCCAGTCCACGTATGGCTTTCTTCCAATCAGCACTATCTCGAATACTGTTGAAGGGAAGGAACGACCAGCACTTTGTGGCACATAGCTTAAAAGCTTTGCAAGCTCTTTCAGTTTTAATTTACTTATATCTTTCTCCTCTACTAAAACAGTGCCTTTTTGAAATTTCAAAATCATGTTGATGCATTTTAGAAGCGTGGTTTTTCCTGAGCCATTTGGTCCAACAAGGCTCACTATCTCACCGTCTCCTAAACTCATCGTGACATCCTCTAAAGCAGGCATGCTTCCATAGCCGAAGCTGACACCTTTTATTTCGAGCTTCATCCCCAATACTCCTTCCTCTTTGTCATCACTAAAAAGAGAAAAAAAGGAACACCTATGAAGGAAAAAATAATGCCTACGGGAATTATTATGGGTGCGACAATTGTTCTTCCTATTGTATCTGCAACAAGAAGAAGTAGTGCTCCAAGAAGGCAGGAGCAAGGAAGAAGGAATCTGTAATCTCCTCCGATTATAAATCTTACTATGTGCGGTGCTACAATACCAACAAATGCGATTATTCCGGTAAAGCAGATTATCCCGGCGGTTATAAATGTTGCCAGCATCAAGGAGAGTACCCTAACTTGAGTAGTATTGACTCCTGAGCTTGTGGCAATTTCATCTCCCAACGTCATAGCGTTAAAATCCCATGAATACTTCATCAAAAAAGGAAGGCAGAAAAGAAATATAAATCCTGCCACATATACGTCCTCCCATCTTGTTCCTGAAAGGCTTCCGAACATCCAATGCACCACTACTGAGAGCTCTTCCTCTGTTGCAACGTATTGTAGAAAGGAAGTAAGACCACTGAAAAGGAACATCAAGGCAATTCCTGCCAGTATGAGCGTCTCCGCAGTCACGCCTCTTATCCTTGCAATTCCATAGACCAAAAAGGCGGTAAGAACACCAAAAAAGAAGGCATTCAATATCACAAGATATCTTCCACTTCCTACTAAACCCGCTCCAAGGACTATTGCTATGGAAGCACCGAAAGCAGCAGCAGATGAAATTCCTATCGTATATGGACTCACCAGCGGATTTCTCATCGTGCCCTGCATCGCCGCTCCGGCTACTGCAAGACCTGCTCCTGCAATAATACCCATTACAATACGAGGTAACCTTGCTTTCCAAACAATTGCAGTGGCTATCTCGCTACTTTCTACGCCCATAAATGGGAACACTTTAGCAACGATAGTGTCAAAAACCTCTTTCATACTCAGACTGGCTGCCCCTAAGTAGACCGCTATGAACGCCATCGCTACGAGTCCTGCAAGGGTTATAAAAATGAATGTCAGCTTTCCAGCAGTAAGTTTAGAGTATATCTCTTCCGCTTCTTTGTTGCATGCCATTCTATTCCTGTTCGCTCTTAAAAATTATCTTTGCATTGAAAAGTTCCTCATTAGTCATTTTTGCAATTCTTCCAGCGGATTCTTCAACAGCCCCACTTTCCTGTATCTTCTTTAAAATCTCCGATTTTAATTCTATTGCCAATGATTTCCCTTCTCTTGTAAAAACGGCCTTTGGTTTTTTATTCGCTATCACCTTTATGTTCCCCTTTCCCAAAGTGCAGCCAGTAGAAACCTGTATGCCGTCAGTTAAACAAGAAATCGGCGGTGTTATTCCTGTTTCTACTAGAACACTCATATCGGAATATCCACTTGAATTTAGCTCTTTCAGTGCGATAATACCCATTTTGATACCAACAACTAAGAAGGGACCCAAATGCCCATGAAACGCAATACCCTTTTCTATCAATTCCTCTATGTTTAATTCATTAACATCAATACTCTTCATTTTCACACTCATCTTAATAAAATGTAACAGAGTGGCAATTTTGCCACCCTACATCCTCCTAAATTTTTACACTTTTTGCATTTATTTGTTTTTGCTTGCCATGCCTGTCCTTAGTATTACCAAGGATAGGGATAGATGAGGATTCCTTCAGGAATCTCTTCAATGCCGTAGAATTGGTCGAGATATTCCCTGAATACCGCGTCGGGTTCTACATCCTTAAAAAGTTCCGGATAGAACATCTTGCTCATGTAAATTACCCCGATAGGAGCTCTTAGCGTAGCCGTTTCAAGCGAGAATAGATACACCTCATCATTCTTGACCGCGTCTATCGCATACCAGCCAGGACGTGTCTTGATGTCTTCTATTATTCCCTGAGGTATCTCCTTGTCGGTTACGTCATGCCCAATTCGGAAGCTCCGGGAGATTATTATTTCCGGATTCTGTTCCACTACCCATTCAGGAGCTACTTCGACATGTCTCTCAGGTCTTACCACACCAGATGCGATGTCACTGCCCCCCGCAATATTTATCATTTGATTCATGTAATATGCTACGCGATAATTGAGGTTCTCCATGTACACTCGCTTTTTCTCCTCTTCGGTCATATCTTTAGTGCGTTCTTCGATTATATTGTAATAGTTTTCAAAGAATTCAATATAGTCCTCGGCCTTCTCTTGTTCATTGAGTAGCCATCCCATAGTCATTGTATCAGAACGTATAGTGTCCATATCCGGAAGGAAGCTGAAGAATGCCAGCGGAATATCGTAGTATTCCAAATCCTCAGCGAGTTTCATTGCCGCCCCTCTTGCTCCTGGACAAGCGCCAAAAGCAAAGACTATCTGCGGGTCCACTACTATAATATCCTCTAAGCTGGGGTGTATTATGGTTCCGAGTGAGTGTACGCCCTCAAATGTTTTTTCGGTTTCCGGAAGCGTAAGCGCTTGCTCAACTGCTCCTACCACCTTATCCTCAGCATCTAAAGCGGCAATTACCGCACCAACTTCAGCGCATAAAATAGCTATCCTTTCTAGGGGATACTCTACTGTTATGTCTTTCCCTGTGGTGTCAACAAAAGTAAGCTCCTTCTCCTTGCCCACGGTGATCAACTTAATCTGAATGAAATCCAGCGGGTTTATTTTACCATCGTATTTCGCAT
>PRCZ01000082.1 GCA_009903405.1 Candidatus Methanophaga sp. AG-394-G06 | reverse complement strand
GCTATTCTGTGGACTCTAACATACTGTTGACGACCAATCTGCTCCGTAAAAAAGGCGATTTAGATATGAAAATAAGAAATGCTATGAAAACCGGTATAACTATGACTTTCACTACCATATCTGCAGTATTCGCCCTGTTCATCGTTTCTTCTTCTATTCATTTGTTCTCCTCGCATTTTGCGCCTATTCCTATATTGGTGGATATATCGCTTGTGCTTCTCTTCGGGCTCGTTATGGATCTGGCGAATACATGGCTGCTGAATGCAGGGCTATTAAAGCTGTATCTGGAGAAGAAGGAGAGTAAGAAATTCAAAAGGAAAAAAGGCGTAGAAAAGCTGAACGTGAAGAAGAAAAGCAAAAACGCCATATAATATAAAGTGCTAATGCGCGTATTATTAGCAACAGGAAGGGAAGCAGCGGGTATGGTTACAGAAGCTATAAGATGTGTAACCTCTGTGAAGTGTGATGTTCTTACACAAGACATAAACATTGCTGCTTTCTCCACTCCCCAATCGTTGAAAAGAGCGTTAGAAAAGATTTACCGTTCTGAAAAGTCCGACTTGATTTTAGTTTCGGGTCTTTGCAAATCAGATTTCAGTGGCTTAGAGAAAGAAATTGGTACGCCAATCCGGTTGGGACCCAGGCATGCCTATGATCTCGGAGATATTTTACCATTCGCAGAGAAGATACAATTATCGCCTCACATACCGGCCGATGAACTTATAGCGGTAAAGAGAAGAGAGTCTGCGAAGACGCACCTGGATGCTTTGGAATGCAATATAACCCCTGAATTTGCGATAAAAGGTGTGAAAATCGGTGGCGGTGCGAGAATGAAAGTCTGCGCGGAAATTGTGGATGCAACACAGCTCAGTGTTGATACGATAGAAAGAAAGATGGATTACTTCCTGGAAAACGGCGCGGACATAATAGACATTGGCGTTCATATCGGTGCCAAACCAGACGAGGTAAAACGAGCAGTAAAAGCAGCTTTAGCCGTCGCGGACGATGTCCCTATTTCTGTTGATACCCTGGATGAGGAGCTTATTCTTATGGGCATAGAGACCGGCGTTGATATGGTCCTCAGCCTGACTAGCGAGAATATACCCGAGGTGTGTGACGCGATAGCGAAGAATGATATTGCTGCGGTTGTAATTCCCGATTCCTCGCCTGAAAGTCTATTTGCAAACATGAAAATGGCTAAGGAACATGGCATAAAGCACCTAATTGCAGACCCAGTGTTAAATGCAATAGGATATGGAATTGCTAATTCAATATATAACTATTACCTGTTCCGGGCGGAAGACAAAAGCACACCCCTTTTCTTCGGTGTTGGGAATGTAACAGAGCTTATGGACGCGGATTCAACGGGTGTAAATGCGACTTTAGCAGGTATCGCATCTGACTTGAATGCTAATATTCTCTTCACTCCCGAATACAGTGACAAGGCGAGAGGCAGTGTAAGAGAGCTGCGGGTCGCATCCGAGATGATGATGCTCGCAAAGGCACGTAAAAGCGCACCCAAGGATATTGGACTTGACCTTTTAGTGCTAAAGGAGAAGAGGAGGAAGCCGATAATGCGGTTTCATGATGAGCTAAATATCCCGGCAATGATGACTGAGGGGTGGAAACTAGATCCAACGGGATGTTTCAGAATAGGTATTTGTGCAGTAGAAAACGGAACAATGATATATGCCGAACATATACCTACTAGGAAGCGGATAATAGGCAGCAGCGCAAAGGATGTGATGGATACTATCCTGCGATTGGGCCTAATTTCCTTACTTGAACATGCCGCTTATCTGAGCATTTAAATATGATGCTATTTCTTCTACCACTTCTTTTTCCCGTGCCTCCGCTCTCTGTCCGTAAGACGCATGGAAAAGGTGCAACTCGTAGCCTTCTTCTGAGGCTATTGTAGCAGTAACTGTGGAGTCTATTCCACCAGAACATACGCAAACAGCAATTTTGGTCATTTTTGGTGATTTGCAATTAGATTATGTTATTAAAAAGGGTAGTACTATATATACCCGCACACCCCACCATTTCCACTGGAATTGCCATTCTTATATGTCGTGAGGGTCCAGTATAATATTTAGGAATACAATCCCATTGTTAGCTATAAATGAATATGACAAAAACACAAATCCCCTACGGCTCGAAGCTGATAGAGATCGACATAGAAGGAGAACTATTAGACCCTATCGACAAAAGTGCTGGAAAAAACAAGAGCTATGATGTAATAAAACACGCACTCCAAAATCCTAGTGGTACAAAACGGCTACGAGAGATAGTAAATACGCAAAAAGATGCGGCGATTGTAATTGTCGTGGACGACCACACGAGGGACGCACCTACCGAGAAGATGCTTGATGCCTTAATTGAAGAGATTTGGCATACAGACCAGATCACCGTGCTCGTGGCTTGCGGTACACACCCCCCACCAACAGAGGAAGATTTAAAAAGTATACTTGGTAAACATCTTTCTCGCTTTGATGTGGAGATCCATAATTGTGACGCACAAGATCTGGTATACACAGGAACAACAAGTAGAGGGACGCCAGTGAGTTTAAACCGGACTTATATGGACGCAAATATAAAAATTCTAACAGGCGATATAACTTTACATTACTATGCCGGATTTGGAGGCGGAAGAAAGAGCATACTCCCCGGTATATCTTCACGCGAGTCGATAAAAAGGAATCATGCTTTTCTTGTTGATGAACACGCTAAAATAGCTAATACAGAAAATAATCCAGTACATTTAGACATGTGTGAAGCAGCGTCATATGCTCCGCCTGATTTTGTGCTAAATGCAGTCGCCGATGCATCGGGAAATCTGCTAGAAGCTTACGCAGGAGAGTTAAACGCAGTGTTTGTTAAAGGTGTTGATGTGGCTAAGGACCTGTACCTACGTAAAACCACTAAATTATTTGACGTTCTTTTGGTTAGTGCCGGTGGATTCCCAAAAGATAGGAACCTGTACCAGGCCACAAAGGCTATTGAAAATTGCTTTCGAGTAATAGTCCCGGGTGGGAAACTGATTTTAGTAGCAGAAAGCCGCGAGGGAATAGGAGATCCTTATTTTGAAGAGTGGATGAACAAATATGCAAGCTATGAAGAAGTAGAAGAGGCAATAAAAAGGAACTTTGTGCTTGGAGGACATAAAGCATATTATATAAGAAGAGTAATGAAGTACTTACAACTGTCTCTTGTATCAAATCTCGATACACAGACGATAACGAGCTGGGGAATAAATGCCTAT
>PRCZ01000081.1 GCA_009903405.1 Candidatus Methanophaga sp. AG-394-G06 | reverse complement strand
GCGGAATGGGGCTATGCAGAATCATGGGCAGAAGATGCCGATGGTAACTGGGCTTTGACATATGTGGACATGGAGAATGGCGAGCTGAGCACGAAGCAGGATGCAGAAGCAGATGGCTCTGCAACGACAGGTCAAGAATCTAATGTGGATGCGAAATATGGATATGTCGAGTCAGTGGCATGGGCAGTTGGTAATGATAACTGGGCTGGCACATCTGTGGAGATGGAGAATGGCACGCTGAGCACGAAGCAGAAAGCAGAAGCAGATGGTGGCGCGGCAGCAGTGCAAGACTCTTATATTGAAGGCGATTTCGCATGGGCAATTTGTGAAGCAGAGAACGCAGACGGAAGGGTTTATGTCGATAACTTTGTCGACGGCAATGCAGTACTTGACTTTGAAGGTGAGGCATTAGCAATCGATGATAGAGTTTTTGCGGCTCAATTATCGTATGCGGAAGGTGACTTCATCAATCCATGGACTATAGCTGAGAACCAATATGGGGACACATTCACTAATACTACTGTTGTTGATGGAACTTTGTACTCCATGTCAGAAGCAATAGCAAATGAAGACGTGGCACTTAGCGGTCAGTACATGCATGCTATAGGCACATACATATACTTCTCTATGGAGGCGAATAATACTCATCAAGGAGTTCAGGGTACCTTTAGCGGTGAATTTTGGAATGCCTGGGTATATGCTGAAGCAGCCGGAGGAGTAAACGAGCCAGGCTTATGGATGGTACTGGATTGGGAGTCTGGTCCATTGGGCCCATAGGGAGAAGAAAAGGAGAATGAACAGGAAAGCAATAGGAGTTGGAATGGTTGTGGCAATCCTCATCGTAATCGCGTTTGTATCACTGGTGTCAGCAGATCATTACGCAGTGAACGTTACCACAGGTAACACCACATGGGGGATAGACCGCACAACGCTGCCTATCTCTTTTGATATGTCGGGCACGGTAAGCGGATACGGAACAATGATTCTGGATCATAACATAGACCTTGCAGGCGTGGGTAAGAATGGCATGATCCATACGCATCCAGGCGAAGTAACAATAAGCGAGATATTGGACCTGAAGTCGACGACCGATCGTGTGAATATAACCGCCACCGTTCAGGGCGATAATGTAACGATGACTGTAATAGAAGCCTGGCCCACCTCTTTGATAGACGAGATAGAGCTGAGCTACAACGGAAAAGGGATGTCGTCCTGGGAGACATATAGCAATAACAACGACGTCATTTGCTCCCGGTTTAGAGCAATGAAGTTGGAGAAGGAGAGTAGGTGCAATACGACCTTAATAAAGACCGTTGTTCGTGCAGTGATAACACCAGAAAATGTAACAGAGAGCAAGGGCTTCGTCACGGGCACTGATTACAAGCTAAAATCTACTTCTGATAAATTCTCGCATTTGGGTTACAAACACGTAGAGAACGATAAAATCGTCATAATGGGATCCGAGAGCTATTTCGGTAATTTCTCTATTGAAACTGCGATTAAGATGGCTGCGTTTGTGGCAGAACCTAAAGATGAGGAACCAGAGGAGTGGTTACCTTGTCCTTGGGGCGATCAATAAGCATAAACTCGGGTGCTTTTTTAAACCACAAGATTACACAGATTTTCACGAGAAAAACGTACGTGAACCTCTGATTATATGTTCTTGGCACACATTATAGATAACCATAAGTTTTATATATGGTTCTAACTCAGAAATTAATTAGTGATACTCTTGAACGGAGATACGCCAAAGGGATAATATGGATAAAGAAGCTTTAGCTTTTAAAACTTTTTGAAAGTTTAAAAGGGTTTTTTATAAATGTGGTATATTTTAATGAACAGAAGATGAAAGCTCTGATAAGCGTATACAATAAGGATATTGTAGTAGAATTCGCAAGAGCCTTGAATGAACTAGGGCTAGAAGTAATCGCAACAGAAGGCACCGCGAGGCTGATTCTGGATAATGGGATTCCGGTGACCAAAGTGTCCGCGTTCACAGGCGTGCAAGAGATGCTAGGTGGGAAGCTGAAGACCCTGCATCCAACAATTCATGCCGGAATCGCAACTGCTGCGATAGAAATCGTTGTCGTAAATCTCATACCGCTTGACTCATCAAGCGGAAACAGACTGGACAATATGGACCTTGGCGGTGTTGCAATGCTCCGTTCAGGAATAAAGAATTTTGAACACGTTGTGGTAATCGTAAATCCAGCGAGATACACAGAAATAATAGATGAGCTTCGTGTATCTGGGCAAATAGCTCGTGGTACAAGGCTTCGCCTAGCGCAAGAGGCATCAAAATATCTCGTTGCATACGAATCAAAAATTAATGAGCTATTAGAGCGGCTGGAATAAATGGAATTAGATACACTATTGCAGGAATTAGAAGAGATACACGATGATTTCAGACTTATTCCTGCCGAGGAAATAGAAGTAGCCGAGTGGGTGCGTTGGAAATGTGAATATGGATGTAGAGCATACGGGAAACATCTGACCTGTCCGCCTTATACGCCAAGACCCGAAGAGACGAGGAAGTTAATAAGAAGCTATGAACAAGCGCTAATCGTGCGTTTTAACGATGTGCAGCCGAATTCAAAGGTGCCGCATGCGCATATCCATCACTACCTCTGGGATGCGATATTAACGATGCACAGTACGATGTTTGAATTAGAACGGCATGCTTTCCTCTCGGGCTATTACAAAGCATTTGCAATGGCTGCACTACCTTGCTCTTTCTGCCGTGATTGTCTGCCAGAGAGAGAGAATTTCACTTTAGATCCGGCATCTAAGCGATCCTGTGAGCATCAGGATAAAGCAAGACCGTCTATGGAGGCATGTGGTATTGATGTGTTTAAGACCGTGAGGGCGGTAGGATATGAAATAGGTGTGCGCACCTCGCCAAAGGATCGGATAACTTTCTTCGGGTTACTGTTGATTGAATGATTGAAGGCGTGACGATTGAAATATGGATTGGAAAAGTAAAGGGGATAGTTCATGAAAACCTTGTTAATTGCGATGGTCGTATAGCAGTTTGGAATGAAATACCGGGATGGTGGGGCGGTCATCATGAAAGAAGGTGTTTACCTGCATGTTACATGGTATGAGGTATGGGATGATTACTGATATGATTATCTGGGTAAATTGGGCATATTTGGTAAAGCGGTTGAGAAAATGACCACATATTTAACTAGTGATATGATTGCAATTTCAGAAAGAACGAAGAGGGATTTACAAGAAAAAATAATAATCGGACGCAGATGATCGCAGATTATCAGGATTTAAA
>PRCZ01000080.1 GCA_009903405.1 Candidatus Methanophaga sp. AG-394-G06 | reverse complement strand
ATCGCGCACATGCAGAATGGCAAGATAACGGAGATAGAAGACTTGAAATATGATACCGATCAAAAATAATGGCCGTAGGTAGAGAGACGCAGGTGTTAGCCTGCAGGAAAGGGCAGGGGCTTGGGTTAGGTGGCGGTATTGCCCAGAGAGGTACATTTGCGAAAGCGTGGAAGAACGATGTAGTTGCGGTTGCGATGTCTCCGGGTACAAGGCACGTGCCAAAGCCGGTATGCGAGATAACCACGGAATTACGGGGCAAAGGTGTATCTACCGGTGTACTAGTCTTGAATGCGGGTAATGGGACGCCGCGTGATGCACCAAGGACTGGTGGCCATGGTTCAATTTTTGGATTGGAGCAAAAAGAGATAGATATAATTGGTGGGCATAAGCTTGCTGTATTACATCATGGCAACGTAAAAGAGCATTTTATCTATAAAGTGCGGCTTGAGTTGAAAAAGATCCCGATTTCTGCTATCATCCTTTGTCAAAGCCCGGTAGAGTTTGAGGAGTTCGAGCAGATAGGTGTAAGCACGAGAAATAAAAAGTGTGAAACGCCGGGTAAAGTCGTGGGTATTGTGAGTGGCATTGTGAGGCGTGAGAGTGTTCCGCAAGATAAACTAGACGAAATCGTGAGCAAAGTGAGAATGTGCCTCAGGGAAATAGAAGAGAGTGAAGAAAAAAGAGTCTAAATTGATACTAACCTTCTTTACGCATTGTTTGCACTTGATACAACAGATCAAACCAAGGTGGCAAGACGTGTAATTAGTAATAGAACATTTAGCGTGAGATAAATGTTCCATGAACGAAAAGGAAATAGCACTGCTGTGGGATGAAGACACAGCTTTTAAGCGGTATCTTGTGGATATGGGGTTTAATTGTGACGTAGTAACACAGATGGTCTTAGTTGCTCCTTTCTTTTCCCTTACTGCTTATAAATTGTTAATAGTACCCGCGGGATTTGGGAATGAGTCATATTCAAAGATATTGGTAGGGCTCAGAGCAAAAAGTGAAGACATAAAAGATTTTGTAGAGGCGGGGGGGACTCTCTTTATATTCGGTGCGCTTTCAAACAAGGATGTATATAACTGGCTCCCGGTAAAACTCAAATATGTGATGGAGGAGAGGCGGGTAAGAATATTAGTGGTGAAGAAGCATAAAGCAGCGATGATAGTGGAAAAAGAAGAATGCATGTGTGATGGCTACTTTACGGAGGTAGGAGAAGAAGGCGAGATATTTTTAAAGGAAAAGGGAGGGAAAGCGATTTTAGCTCTCGCGGAATACGGAGCTGGTGCTATTATTGCTACAACAATCCATGAATATCCATCCAGGGGATTTATAGAGTATTGTGTGGGGAGAAGATAATCGTATCTAATTAATACGAATATATATTCATAAGCAAACATAAAAGTTATAAAGTCGCTATGTAAGTATAAGGGGGGGGAGGATATATTGTGTTCAAGAAGATAGAAAAAAGAGATGGTAGGGTAAAAAAATTCGAAGTAGAGAAGATTACAAATGCAATTGCAAAAGCAGGTGCGGTGACCGGCGAATTTGATTATGAGATAGCGCAGAAATTGACCCTCAAGGTTTTGAATTTAGCACAACAAGCGATTCCCCGTGATATACCAACAGTGGAAGAGCTACAGGATGTAGTCGAAGAGATTTTATTATCCTCTCCATATCGCAAAACGGCTAAGGCGTACATTATTTATCGAGAGCAGCATGCGGGCATAAGAGAGATTACTTCCAGAGCGAATGTTGACTTGGTTGACCAATATTTAGAGAAGATGGACTGGCAGGAGAACGAAAATAGCAATATGTCGTTCTCGCTACAAGGGTTAAACAATTATGTCTCGTCGGAAATCAGCAAAATCTACTGGCTGGTTAAAATTTACCCGCCGGAAATCAGGCAAGCACATTTAAATGGCGATTTCCATATACACGACTTAAATCTTCTCTCCGTTTATTGTGTTGGCTGGGACCTTTTTGACCTTTTGGTAGAGGGATTCAAGGGTGCACCGGGGAAGATAGAAAGCAAACCAGCTAAGCATCTCCATAGCGCTTTAGGGCAGGTAGTAAATTTCTTTTATACGCTTCAGGGTGAGGCGGCGGGCGCGCAAGCGTTCTCCAATTTTGATACGCTTCTTGCGCCTTTCATACGCTATGATAGCTTGAGCTACAAAGAAGTGAAGCAGGCATTGCAGGAGTTTGTATTTAACATAAATGTCCCTACAAGGGTAGGATTTCAAACTCCGTTCACAAACATCACCTTAGATTTGACGGTTCCTAAATACTACGCTGACCAGGGCGTGATTATTGGTGGCAAGCTGCAGCACGAGACGTATAATGACTTCCAGGAGGAAATGGCGTTGTTCAATAGGGCCTTTTTAGAAGTGATGGCCGAAGGTGATGCAAAAGGCCGGGTATTTACTTTCCCTATCCCTACCTATAACATTTCCAAGGACTTTGACTGGGAGAATAGTAATTTGGAAGGTCTATGGCTACTTACAGCAAAATACGGAGTGCCGTATTTCAGTAATTTTATCAATTCTGATATGAACCCTGAAGATGCCAGAAGCATGTGCTGTCGGTTAAGAATAGATAATAGAGAGTTAGAAGTAAGAGGAGGCGGACTTTTCGGCTCCAATCCCTTAACGGGTTCTATTGGTGTGGTCACGATCAACATGGCAAGACTTGGATATTTAGCCAAAGACGAAGGTGAGTTCCTCACCTCTTTAGAACGGTTAATGATTCTAGCAAAGGCGAGTTTGGAGATAAAGAGGGGCGTGTTAGAGAAGTTTACGGAAGAAAAACTTTATCCGTATACACAATTTTATTTGAGAGGCGTAAAAGAGCGGTTTGGTGAATACTGGAAGAACCACTTCTCTACGATTGGCTTACTGGGTATGAATGAAGCCTGCTTGAATCTGTTGGGCGAAAATATTGCATCGGATAAAGCCAGAGAGTTTAGCTTAAGGGTTTTAGATTTTATGCGTGAAAAATTACTGGAGTTCCAGGAGGAGACGGGGAATAATTATAATCTCGAGGCTACACCAGCAGAGGGGACTTCTTATAGGCTAGCGAAGATAGACAAGGAGAAGAATCCGGAAATAATCTGCGCTAACGAAGAGGAGTCTAAGGCAGGAGCCGAGCCGTTTTATACTAATTCTACGCAACTACCGGTGAATTACACGGATGATGTCTTCGAGGCGTTAGACTTGCAAGACGGAATACAGTCGAAGTACACAGGAGGAACAGTCTTACATATATTCGCAGGAGAGAGGGTTGAAGACCCTGATACCA
>PRCZ01000007.1 GCA_009903405.1 Candidatus Methanophaga sp. AG-394-G06 | reverse complement strand
ACCTGCCTGCAACGAGTTGCACCTTATCTAGACCTGGACATAGAAGAGTATGAAGCAGATATGATGGATGAAGAAGGCGTAAAGCTGTACATAAAGACTTCGGAATTGACCGGTTTATTTGATGTCCCTGAATTGAAAAAGGAGATATATGCGGGCAATATACTGATTCTTGATATATCGCTGGCAAGGCAGGATCGAGTCCTGGTAGAGAAAGCGATAAAAGACTTGAAGCTGGCAGCATTTGATGTGGGCGGAGACATTGCCGGTATCGGTGATGACATGGTAGTTATAGCACCAGAAGGAATTAAGATAGAGCGGAAAAAACTGAGTGGGCGGTAGCTCTTACCTCGGAGTTGCAATGCGGTGAAAGAGGAATGCCCTCTTTGCGGTGCGGAAAGTGAATTACATTTTGTGCCCTATAAAATCCCTTTCTTCGGCGAAATAATGATAACTACTGCGGTTTGTTCATCATGCGGGTATCATAGTACCGATGTAATGGTGCTCACAGAGAAGAAGAGAACAAGATGTGAGATGGTTATTTCTTCTACAGATGATTTAAATGCAATTGTTATAAGGTCGCCGTTTGGAACCATTGAGATACCAGAATTGTTTGTAAGCGTAGAGCCAAAAAGGGGTGACGCATTTATTTCCACTGTTGAAGGCGTATTAAATCGAGTGGAAGGGGTGGTGAAGATGTTGGCTCGAGAGGTAGAAGGTACTGCGAAGAAGCGTGCCGAGACGGTTTTGGAGCAGATAGAGAGAATAAAAGCGGGTAAAGCAAGTATGACATTAATAATAGATGACCCTACGGGTAACAGTGCGATAATACCCAATAAACTTTTCTTTAGTAAAGATAGTTTTACTAAAGGGATTTAAATTTAGTTCATTTGTCATAGTAAGAAGAGGTGTAAAAAATGAGTGGGGACAGGTCAGTAAAGAGGAATATAAAAGTTGAGACTGTAAGCACGGAACCAGTAGAAGAGCAAGAGATAGAGATAGTGGAAAGGAAAGGTTTGGGACATCCGGACAGCTTATGCGATGGCATAGCAGAGGCTGTTAGTGTTGCGCTCTGCAAGGAGTATAGAAGGAAGTACGGATTGATACTGCATCATAATACCGATAAGGTGCAACTCGTTGCAGGCAGGTCAAATCCGCGATATGGTGGCGGTGAGGTCATCTCTCCGATTTACATATTGTTGGGCGGTCGGGCAACAAGAAGGTTTGAAGGCGAAGAGATCGCGGTAGACATCGTAGCAACGAGAGCTGCTAGGGACTATTTGCGGAACATAAGGAACTTGGACGTGGATAACCACGTTATAATAGAGAGTAGAATGGGTGATGGCTCATCAGACCTTATAGAAGTTTTTAAGAGTAATACTGAAGTGCCAATGGCAAATGATACCTCTTTCGGTGTTGCCCATGCACCCCTTTCTGAAATAGAGTCCATAACTCTTAATGCAGAAAATAAAGTGATGGCTGACTTGCGCAACAAGGAGAAAGCGATAGGTGAGGATATGAAGGTGATGGCACTTAGAGAAAAGGATAAGATTTCATTAACGATAGGTGATGCCTTTGTATCCAAATACGTGGATGATTACGAGCATTATAAGGATATAAGGCGCGGATTAAAGGAATATATAAACGGTGTTGCGGAAGCTTATACCTCCAGGGAAGTAAATACCATGATAAACGTGGCTGACTCGCCTGACTCTGTTTTTATCACTGTGTCCGGGACATCAGCGGAGATGGGTGATGACGGGGCTGAGGGTCGCGGTAACAGGAGCAATGGACTTATCACATTAAACAGACCGATGAGCATGGAAGCAACACCGGGAAAAAATCCGGTTAACCATACAGGGAAGATATACAATTTGCTTGCTAATACAATAGCGAACGAAGTAGTGGCGAAGGTGGACGGAATACAGGAGGTGTATATAAAGATCCTCTCTGAGATAGGCAGGAGTATAGACGACCCGAAGGTGGCAAATGCTCAGATTGTTCCAAAAAGCGATGTGAACTTGGGGGCAATAAAAAAGAAGGTGGAGCGGATAACCGATGAATGGCTCGCAAACATAACTGAGATAACGGAGATGGTGATAAGAGAGGAATTGAAAACGTTTTAAAGACATATCTTTTTTATTGTCATGAAGCTTTGGGATGTGATTCATCTATTTCTGATCGCTGTGGCTATTTGGCCGATTTTCTCGGCTGGTATAGTAGATTGAGAAAAATGAAGAAAAAAAAAATTAGGATGGAGAAAGAGCTAAAGGGAATTGTAACGGCTGCATCAATTTTTCCCGTAGCAGCAATCCTGGTGCTTATTGCATTTTCTTCTTTAGCATCAGCATCTGCCGTTGGACGAACCTATGACGGAGTAGGCGGCGTGCTGACATACGAAGGGACGTTTCCAAGGAGTGCAAATCACGAGCCAAGAAGTATTCCCGTGTATGAAGGTGAAGAGATTCGCTTTAAGAATGCGGCAGGGGATTACGTAGATGTCATCGTCACCGGAGCCTATGAGGGAGATGCCGATAAGAGGTCCGGCTGTATGGACTACCCGGTGAAAGCGAACAAGTCATGGGATTCAAGTGGGATGAGAACTGGCTACTTCTTCAAAGTTGTCGAGAAAGCAAGACCAGAAATCGGTTGCTGGTTCGGTTTGGATAGACATACTTTTAGCTTGAAGCTTGAGAAAGATAAAGTGCAAGAGAAAGAGAGTTTCGACCTATCATTAAAAACGAACAACAAGGAGCAGGGAGTGATGGAGCTCACCATCGAAGACCTGGATGGATATTCAATAATGAATGACAACGCCCAGGACATATACAAGGTTCTCGTGCATTTCACGGGGAGGACCTTTGACTCTGATCCTGTTGATACAGGAGGTAAGCATGTGTGTGGGCTAGTATACGATGCCGGGGGGGAGCTTGTTTTTAATACCTCGCAGTTGAACATGAACGCGGGTAAATATTCGATAATCCTGAAAGACCATGCAACAGGGGAGAAGGAGGATGTAGATATCGAGGTCGAGAAGATTTATCTGGAAGTTGCGTGCGATGAGGCGGTGTTGAAAGGCAAGGACATAGAGATAGAAATAGAGAGTTCGTTCTACGAGGAAGAAGTAGATGTAAAAGTCGGAACATTTTACAATAAATCATTAACTCTTGACGAAGAAGGCAAGAAGAAGGTAACGATCCCCACAGAAGATATAGATTACGGCAGGTACAGGGTAACGGTTGAGGTTTGCGGCTTGCGAGATACCAAATATGTGGTGATAAAGAAATGTGAAACGAGCATAAAAGTGCCAAAAATTGCAATTGTTGGTGATATTGTCCCTATAGAAGGGATTTCAGAGTATGGTGATTTGGCAGTCTTTATAATTGATGATGTTTTTAAAGGCGAAGTGCCAATAAGCGATGATGATTTCAAATGGTATTGGGACACGAGCGGCGAACTCGAAGGCGGAAAAGAAATTAAGGTTTTTATATTGTGCGAGCATGTTCCATTCTCCATTGGTGAGAACGTCAGTGAGGATTGGCAGAGGAAAGAGGGTGTGGATGCATCGGCATCCCTATTCTTGTTTCCTCCAATGTTAAGCATGACTGTTCCAAAACACATAGCTGAGAGTGATGACGTTATAATAAGCGGCATAACTACTGGGACAGACCACATTTATATTATCGTTATCAACTACAAAGGGGAAGTAATATTCCCTGCAAGTAAAAATGCAAGTGTGGTAACTGCAGCAAGGACCCCTGTTGAGGACGGTGAGTGGACTGAAATTATTGGCGAGCTCGATATTGGCGATTATGCTGTGATTGCTCTTTGTGAAGGCCGAGATGGGAGAACAAATGTAATAGAAAATGGTAAGTGGGTAATAGGTGGCAAAAACAAGACCTTAGAGGAACAAGTGGCAATTCTTACGGATGGATCAGCAGGGAGTGATGATTTATTCATGCTATTTAATTTCACTATTGAGCCAGCATATGTTAGTTTCAATCCAATTGAAAATGTTAGGATCGGAGAGCCTTTAGCGATAACAGGTAAAACAAACCGAGAATCTGGTACAGAGATCGCGATATGGGTAATTGAAGGCTCTACGATTCTACCCGCAGTTATAACCATGGTTGAATGGCCAACCGCGGATCATGGTGTATTCACAGCGACAATTGAGACTATGGGTGCTGTTCCAGGAGTTTACACACTTAAAGCAGACGATGGTGAAGGGAACACCGATACAGCGACCGTAGAAATGCTTGTGTCACCACTTGATGTACCTGAAGCTTCCGTCTTGTCTCTTTTACATTGCGATATAACCGGAGACTCAATTAATGACATATTGGTGTTTTCATATACCGTTGACCCCGCTACAGGCGAGCACACAATATTGTCTGATATAGAAGCAGTAAATGGAAGTAATGGCGAAACGCTATGGAACAAAAGTTTTGAGGATTGCCTTGCAGTTACATTATCAGCAGGGGATCTAAATGGCGACAATAAAACAGATATTGTCCTAAATTTAGTGTATATTGATCCAATTTCAACGGGGTCTTCTGCAAAAGTAATAGGCGTAAATGGCTGCAATGGCGTGGAGCTTTGGAACAAATCGAAAACAGGAGCTAAGTACGGAGTGGTAGTGATGGTAGGTGTCGCAGCAAATTTAACTTCTACAAATAGGACTGATGTAGTTATAAGCACTTTAACGCTTTCTGAGGATTTTGAAAAACCACCAAAAATATCGCGGTATAACCCAAAAGAGTATCGTGTATGGAACGAAAATAAAGGAAAATCAAAATACTCTTCTCTTTATGGATCCAGAACAGAAATAACGGCAATAAACGGAAGTGATGGCTCAGAACTCTGGGAAAAGTCTTTTACCGACAGTCTAGTATTTGGAGTTCCAGTAGATTTAAGTAATGATGGAAAAGATGAAGTGGTAATAGGCATGCCAGAAGAGGGAATGAATACTACGACACCTGATGTAATCGCGATAAATGGGAGTAATGGCATAGAGATCTGGAGCAATCACTACCCGGATGTAGCAACTTTTAGCCCCGCAGATGATTTAACGGGCGATGGTGCAACTGATTTAACAGTACGGATTGGATGTTGCAGAATTGACGCCCTAAGAGGATACGATGGAACACGACTTTGGACAAAAGAGATATAGCATAAAAATTTTGCATACCGATAATAAATTCATCTCTTCATCACATTCATCACGTCTTCCAACCCCCTCGTATTCACCACATCCTTCGGTTCAAGCCAACCTCTTCTTGCAGTTGCCACCCCATATTTTATCACATCGCGCATCTGCATCGCATCATGTGCATCCGTTGAGATAGCAATGAGCACACCGTAATCCTTCGCCATCTTGCAATGGACATCGTTGAGGTCTAGCCGACCGGGGAACGAATTAAGCTCCATGACGGTGCCTGTAGCCTTTGCCGATTCCATAAGCTGCTCCATATCCACTTCATATGGGTCCCTCTTCCCCAGGAGACGACCTGTGGGATGCGCAATTATGTCCACGTTGGGGTTCTCCATTGCGGTAACAATCCGCTTTGTCATAGTCTCACGATCTTGCGTGAATTTAGTATGGATTGCACCCACGACCACGTCTAATGATTTTAATACATCATCAGGAAAGTCCATAGAGAAATCGGACTTTATATCTACTTCTGATGCCGATAAAACCTTGAAATTGGTGCCTTCATCTTCAAATCGTTTGTTTACCTTCTCTATCTCCACCTCCCGTTTCGTTATCTTATCCTCATTCATCCCACCGGCAATACCAACCGCAGGAGAATGGTCCGCTACCGCAATATACTCATAACCTGAGGAAATAGCAGTCAGAGCCATCTCTTCTATGCTGTTCTTACCATCGCTCCAGTTTGTATGCACGTGCAGATCGCCTTTTATATCGTTCGCCGCCACCAATTCAGGTATCCTATTCGCCTTAGCGGCTTCTATCTCGCCCCGATCTTCTCTCAACTCCGGTGGTATATATGCTAGACCTACACTCGCGAACACGTCCGCTTCATCCTCCCCGCCTATCCGCTCATCACCTCTGAAGATGCCATATTCGTTTATTTTTAACCCTTGCTTCATGCCCAACTCCCGTATTCTTATGTTATGATGCTTGGAGCCCGTGAAGTAATGAGCAGCGGCACCAAAAGATGCTTCATCTACAACCCGCAAGTCCACATTTATACCCCGTAATAGAATGGATGATTTCGTATCGCCTTTTGCCACTATGTCCTCGACGCCGTCTAGACACGTAAACGCATCCATTACCGCCCTTGGCCTATTTGAGACCACTAATATGTCTATGTCGCCTATCGTCTCACGCATCCTGCGCAAGCTACCGGCAATGGTTATTTTCGCCACTGCATCTAGCTTCTTCAATTCGGTTACTATTGATTCCGCACGTGGAAGCGCTTCGGAAAGCAGAACACGGCCTTTATAGCTTCTATATTGCGCTATCCCTTTCAATATGTTCTCTTCCACTTTGGCACCTAATCCTGGAAGCTTTTCTAACTTATGTGACTTGGCAGCTTCTTCCAGGTCAGCTATGCTGCCGATACCAAGCTCGTCATGCACTTTTGCAATTGTCTTCGGCCCGACGCGCGGAATAGCCAGGAGTTCAAGCACGCCAGATGGCACTTCTTGTGTGAGCTCCCGATGTTTCTTGCAATCGCCGGTCTGAGCGATTTCCACTATCTTCTTCGCTATCCCCTCGCCCACCCCAGGTATCTTCTTCAATTCACTCACGCCGCCTCGCTCCGCTATCACTTTCAGGTCCTGCGTAAGCGATTCTATCGTACGGGCTGCTCGTCTATACGCTCTTATTTTGAACGGGTTCTCACCTTTCACCTCAAAAATGTCTGCTATTTCGTCAAAAATCCGTGCCATGTCGAGGTTTATCATCTTTTACAATAACTCCACATCTGTGCGCCCCCCCACGTTCCTTTGAAGCTTAGCATCCGCAGTTATTAGTTTGCAATCTTCCTTCTCCGCTAAAGTAACATATACGGCATCGTAAAACGTTATTCCAAACTTCCTGCCATGCTCGAAGACATTCTTCATCTCTCGTTCCTTAAAGTTCTGATGACTTCAACGGCGTTAAATTTTACACTTCTCGTCTTTCTCCTTGACTCATCCATCAACTTCATCGCGTTCTTCCTCTTCTCCTCTCTCACCTTCGCCTCCACCGTGCCTCTTACAAAGCTCGCCCAATCTACTTCCTCTTCACGCATCATCCCCTTCAGCTCTCCTGGTATACGAATTGAGAATACTTCAGACATAGTATAAACTATGTAATCTAAATATATTGAGATATTTATGGCATAAAATGTGGCTCTTCCCTAATAGCGTTCATACATTCATCTAGAGTCAAATCCGGATAAATCTCCCACCACTTCCCTGTGTGCCTCATATACGACAAATTAAACCGGTTTTTACTGACAAATTCCATCAGGGCAAACCCTGTCTCAAAAAAAGGTTCTATGGCATCTGGGCCAGGGGAATGATATTTTGCATAAAAATAGAAATAGTTGCGATACCACTTCGTAAAAATATCCACGATGTAATTAAAGCGCTTTTCTTTTGGATTAGGCTCAATGAATTTAGGTTTCAAAACTGATTCAATGAGTTCATCACCTACTTTCTTTACTTCAATTTTCATTAACTCTGGAACTTTGGGTTTGGGCGGTTTAGGTGGATTGTAGAACCAATACATTTTATTTTTTGCCATTTTACCTCTTAACTACGTTTATGGTGGGGTTTTGTTAAAATTCACCACTCATTGTACAAATTGAGCAGTACCCTTTATAAAACTTATCTTTTCAATATTTAAACCGCTCTTAGGGACATTAAAACATATGCCTCAAGAGAATCAGGTAGAAAAACTTAAAAAGTACCCCTTTTAATCACCGCCCCTATGTTTATTCTTCTATAATCACTCCAAATCCCATTAAACTCGTCATTTTTTCTTTTTCTTCTCTCTTCGCTCCGCCATTCTATGACCGTTTTGCGACCGTTTTCAACATGTTAAAAACTGCGCACTTTTTGCTGTTCTACAAATGTATAATTTGTTTTGGATCGGGATCATGAGCTCTGGTGGATCAGCAGGCCTGGCACCACAAAAATTAACCTTGTTACATAATAATAAGTTCAATGCAATAGCAAACAAAAAATCAGCCGGTTGTAGGCAGTTATGTGGGTGCTGATCAGGGAAGAATATAGTTCTCAATAGGCTTCATTAAGGGATAATCATCACTTTTAGAATATGTGCTGTAATGTGTGTCTCCAATTCCATCTCCATCTGCATCAGTTCCTTCGTAATCATCCCAGTAGTTGCCTAAGTAGCTTTTGTAAGTTGTTCCATCATAAGTGTAGGTTATTTCCAATGTCGAGTTCCAGATGTTGGTTGATTTATAATAATCGACATTATCGGTGTTGTTTATGAAGTTGTTGAAGTAGATTGTGTTGTTGCAGGAATCCCAGAGGTTGATGCCTTCCTCGTTGTTGCTGACATTGTTGCCTGTTATGCTGTTGTTGCTGGAATCGCCGAGGCTGATGCCTTCCTCGTTGTTGCTGACATTGTTGCCTGTGATTGTGTTGTTGCTGGAATCGTCGAGGCCGATACCGTCACCGCTGTTGTTGCATACTTTATTGTTTGATATTTTACTGTTTTCTGTCTTCCAGAGTGCGATGCCACGGCTTGTATTAGATAAAACAAGATTTTCCACTGTGATATTGTTACAATTAACAATTATGACCTGTCCAGCATCTTCAACTTTGTAATCCGATACCTCTTCAAGATAAACAAGAGGTTTACCATTTACTGTATTGTCTTCCACGGTATTTTGATAGGAAGAATAAACAGAAAGACCATCATTTAGAAATACATTGCCTGTGATGGTGTTGTTGTTGCTGGAATAGTAGAGGCCGATGCCGCCCCAGGAGGGGCTGAGGTCGCCCCTGTTGTTGTTGCAGACATTGTTGCCTGTTATTGTGTTGTTGTTGCTGGAATAGGAGAGGCTGATGCCGTCCCAGTTGTTGTTGCAGACATTGTTGCCTGTAATTGTGTTGTTGCTGGAAGATTTGAGGGAGATGCCGCCCCTGTTGTTGTTGCATACTGTGTTGTTTGACATTTTACTGTTTTCTGTCTTCCAGAGTGCGATGCCACCGCATGTATTAGATAAATCAAGATTTTCTATAGTGATATTGTTACAATTAACAATTATGACCTGTCCAGCATCTTCAACTTTGTAATCCGATACCTCTTCAAGATAAACAAGAGGTTTACCATTTACTGTATTGTCTTCCACGGTATTTTGATAGGAATAAAGAACAAAAAGACCATCATTTACAAATACATTGCCTGTAATTGTGTTGTTGTTGCTGGAATAGTAGAGGCGGATGCCGTCATAGTTGTTGTTGCTGACATTGTTGCCTGTTATGGTGTTGTTACGGGAAGAGAAGAGGCTGATGCCGACGCCATTGTTGTTGCAGACATTGTTGCCTGTAATTGTGTTGTTGCCTGTAATTGTGTTGTTGCTGGAAGAGGAGAGGTAGATGCCGTTATAGCTGTTGTTGCAGACATTGTTGCCTGTAATTGTGTTGTTGCTGGAAGAGGAGAGGCTGATTCCGTACCCATTGTTGTTGCGGACATTGTTGCCTGTTATGGTGTTATTGCTTGAGGCTACCTTGATCCCAACATCGCTCCACGAACTTCCAGAGTTTGTTGCATTGAATCCTACAAGCGTAATTCCATCCGCAGTTAATGTAATCGCACTATCACTTCCTCTGGCATCCACAACTGGTTGATCAATCCCCCTTAGCGTAACCGATTTATCCACATACATATTCTCGTAGTAAATACCGGAATAAACTAATATCGTATCGCCATCCTTAGCATTATTTATCGCATCTTGTATCCCTATGAAATCTGCCCCGCCGCTGCCATCCACAGACCAGTTCGTTGCCGATGCAGTTCCCACAAAGCATAGAACCAAAGTCGTAACGCTTACAATTAGTATACCATATCTTTTATCCATCTTTCATATCACTCAATTAACAATCATTTTGATTTTATCTTGGGTATTCATCCCATATAAGTATATTTTCCTATTTTTAGCTTATCTGCAAGATCAATGCGTGTTATTTTATTAAATTAATACACATGACCTCTTCGCCTAATCCAAAAGGGTAGGTGTTGGCGAAAGCATTGGACTTGACGAAGGCGTATAATCCGCTACCTACTCCAGGAAATCGAACTCAGAAGGTGGAATATACATAACCTCTGCATATCCGTCTCTTAGCAGCTTCTCATTAACATTTGTTTCATCAACATAAACAACCGCTAAGCTAATATTCAGTATCGCTTACTATGGGTGTCCTATTAACCACCGCCCCTTTTGAATTCTTCAATATTATTGATTCATCGCTATTACCCTGCCATTGATAATTTTAAACTTTTCCCGGAAGTTCAATCAAAATTATCCATCTCTTATTATTTCACAAAACTTCGCTTCATCTATTATCCTCACGCCAAGCTTCTCCGCCTTCTCCCGCTTGGACCCTGCTTCCTCGCCTGCCACCACATAATCCGTCTTCTTAGACACGCTCAACGCTACTTTACCACCTAACTGCTCTACGATACTCTTCGCATCCTCTCGCGGCATAGATATTCGGCCGGTAAACACGAACGTCTGCCCTTCCAATTTCGCTTCTGCCGCAGCCTCCTTCTTTTCATACCACACCCCTGCCCGCTCCAACTTCCCTAACAAATCCTTCGTGCCGCCCTGCTCGAAGAACAGAATAACGCTTTTTGCTACTTTCGGTCCTACTTCAGGTATGCTTACTAAAGCATCATAATCGGCATTCCGCAATGCCGCCAGTTCACTGAAATTATCAGCAAGCAGAGATGCGGTATGCGCCCCCACATGCCTTATTCCCAGAGCATAGATGAGCCGAGAGAGAGTAGTATGCTTGCTCTTTTCCAGTGCATACAATATGTTCCGCGCCGATTTGTCCCCCATCCGATCCAGCTTCAAGAGCTCAGTTTTTGTTAAGAAGAACAAATCAGCGGCATCGGAAACCATTTCCCTATCACATAACTGCGCTATTACCTTCTCACCCAGCCCATCTATGTTCATTGCACGAAGCGAAGCGAAATGCGTTATCCACTCCTTCAACTGTGCACGGCACGAAACGCCAATACACCGCACAATCGGACCCTGTTTCAACACGTCCGCACCGCAGATTGGGCACCTACCAGGCATCCTAAATTCTTTCTCCGCGCCAGTCCGCTTCGATTTTATCACGCTCACAACTTCCGGTATAACATCGCCGGCCCTTTCCACCACTACAGTATCACCTATCCGGACATCCTTCCTTCGCAACTCATCTTCGTTATGCAATGTCGCTCTACTTACAGTCACGCCACTTATCTGCACAGGCTCTAATATCGCAACAGGCGTTAAAGCTCCTGTCCGCCCCACCTGCACCACAATGTCATTCACAGTTGTAAACTCTTCCCTCGCAGGAAACTTGTATGCGATCGCCCACCGTGGACTACGCGAAATGAGCCCCAATCTTTCTTGATACTCTATCCGATTTACCTTCACGACTATACCATCAATCTCATAATCCAGCTCATCTCGTTTCTCTTTCACTTTATCATGATATTTAATCACATCCTCGAACGCCTCAAACCGTCTTATCAACGGGCTTACTTTAAATCCTATCTTATGCAAATACATTAATACATCCCACTGCGTTGAAAACGCCTTCCCTTCCGTTCTCCCAATACCATAAGCAAAGAAATCAAGAGGTCGAGAGGCAGTAACCCTTGAGTCAAGCTGTCTCACAGAACCAGCCGCGGCATTCCTCGGATTCGCAAACATCCTATCCCCCTTCGCACCTAACAAATCATTAAGCTCTTTGAATTTGCTCACCGGTATGAATACTTCGCCTCTTACTTCCAGTAGAGATGTGGTCTCCGAGAGGATACGCAGAGGCAGAGTCTTAATCGTCTTAAGATTCTGTGTTATATTCTCGCCCATCTTCCCATCGCCTCTTGTACTCCCCACTATGAAGACGCCATTCTCATATACGAGTTCCATTGCCAGCCCGTCTATCTTCGGCTCCACCACGTACTCTATCTCTTCCACGCCAAGCATCCGCCTCACCCGCTCATCGAAATCTCTTACTGCCACCTCGGTATTAACACTATTCAAACTCAGCATCGGTAGGCGGTGCTCGTACGTCCCGAATTCAGCCACCGGCTTCGCTCCTATCCGCTGTGTTGGCGAATCTGGCGTTATCAACTCGGGATACTTCCGCTCAAGCTCCTCTAACTCCACGAATAGACGATCATATTCGGCATCTGAAATCTCCGGCTCATCCAAAACATAATATCGGTAATTGTGATAGTGAATTTTTTCCCTTAACTGCGCTATATAGCCCGTTACTGTTTCCTTTCCCCTTTCACTACCCATATTTATATATTAAGCCAGTATTATGATTAATAGAATGAGGTAAAAGAAACATGGCAGAAGAAGCGGAAAAAACAGAGACATTAATACCCAGTCCTGATTACTTAGCCAGTGGTGTTCATATAGGAACGCAGCAAAAAACAGGAGATATGAAGAGATTTATCTACCAGGCAAGACCCGACGGTTTGTATCTATTAGATATAGAAACATTAGATGATCGACTGAAGTCAGCAGCAGGGTTTTTGGCAAATTATGATCCGCCCTCCATATTAGTTGTATCGTCAAGAGAATATGGGCATCGTCCAGTGAGCATGTTCGCGGAGGTTACGGGGGCTGCGGCAATAGTCGGAAGGTTCATACCAGGAACTTTAACGAATCCCGGATGCGAATACTTCACTGAGCCTGCCATACTGGTCGTGACCGATCCAATGACCGACGAGCAGGCATTAAGGGAAGGCGTGGCTGCAGGTCTACCCATCGTGGCGCTATGTGATACAAACAATTCTACTTCTGACTTAGATTTTATCATTCCCACGAATAACAAAGGTAGGAAAGCGCTTGCCACTGTTTATTGGCTGCTTGCAAGAGAAATGCTGCGGGAGAGGCTCCGTAGCGTAGGTAAAGAAGAAGAATTCATATTCAATTACTCGGTAGAGGATTTTGAGGCTGATATGTAAGGTAGGCTAGGGTAGGCTTAGAGTAGGATAGGGAGCTGAGAAGTGAGAAGACCGGTAGTGGCGGGAGCCTTTTATGAAGGTGAAAGAGCAGGTTTGGAAAGGCAGTTAAATGATTGCTTCGCCGGTCTAACGAGAGAGGAAGACGAGCGTGTTATCGGTGCGGTAGTTCCTCACGCAGGGTATATGCATTCGTGCAGTGTAGCTGCGGGAGCCTACGCCAAACTTCCCAGTGCGGACATCTTTGTTATCCTCGGTCCTAATCATCAAGGCATAGGGTCGCTCGTTGCTGTTTCCACGGACACCTGGGAAACGCCTTTAGGTGCGGTAGATGTAGACAGAGCATTTGTAGATGCACTACCAAAACGGATTATAGACCTTGATGAAAATGCGCATAGGTACGAGCACGCCATAGAAGTTCAACTCCCTTTTCTTCAATTTCTCTTCCATGAAAAATTCACTTTCGTCCCTATTTGCATGAGTTTAAGCGACGAAGAGACTGCGAAAGAGGTAGGAAATGAGTTAGCAGACACAATTGCAAAAACGGATAAGAAAGTGGTTATGCTCGCATCTTCGGATTTTACCCATTATGAACCCGAGGGGATAGCAAGGGATAAGGACGAATACGTAATCGAAGCGATAAAAGAGTTAGATGTATCTAAGTTCTACAATAGGGTCTATGCACGAAATGTGACAGCATGTGGCATTGGACCGATTGCAGCAGTGATGCACGCGGCAAAAAGACTCGGTGCAAGGGCAGGGGAATTAGTGAGATACGCAACAAGCGGTGACAGCACTGGTGATCGGTCCAGCGTTGTCGGATACGCAGCCATCACATTTTCTTAATTTTTAGTTAGTTGTGACATGCGAGGGAAAAAGAGGAAGTACGATTGTAGAGTGTTTTTTGAAGAGCTATCGGAGAGCGACTATATTATAAAGGAAAATGGGATGACGACCATTATTACCCCTACCTGTGCGAGATGCAATAGACTCTTTGGCGTTGGAGAAGTTGAAGAAGTAGAGAAAAGGGGGAATATAGCCAGGATAAAAATAAACGATTTGACCGCCGCTCTTAATATCTACACAAATAAACAATATATAACCAACAGTACAGTCGAGAAAAGAGACTTCGTTGCTTTTAGCGGTATCGTGCATGCTCGTGAAGGTGCCGGGAACTTTAGCGTACTGGCTGAAGAGGTAGAGGTGGTAGAGGAAAACACAAGAAATAATTGGGTACTAACCACTGCAAAGAGGACAATGGAGCGTCTAGAATTGCTTCGAACTCGTTCTTTTGATTGCCAAAGCCTAGCCATTGGTGAAGACAATGCTAAAACGGGCGCTTTTATGAAAGCGCAGGAGCACTATGCGATTTGTGATGACAAGCTAGATGAACTAGCGAAGATGGCGATAACGGCGGTAAATGACGTGTGGCAGAAACACAGTAAAACGACGAGGGAGATGATATTAGAGATATTAAAAAATACTAAGTGTATGGAGCATGATAAATTAATAAAAGAGCTTATGAAGAAAGGGTTTGAGGAAGCGTGGGTAGAGGAACTAATTGACGAGCTTATTGAGGGCGGGCATTGCTATGCACCCGAGGTAGGAATGCTGGAGGTTGTAGAAGGATGACCGTAGAAGTGATAGGAAAGGGGAAATGGATGCAATTACCACGAGAGGTTCTGATTGGTCATGACGTGCTACAAGAGGTGGGTACCGTGTGTAAGCAGTTAGATATGGGTAAAAGAGCCATTATTGTTACCGGCAGGAAGACAAGAAAGATAGCGGGAGAGAGTGTGCTTGAGATTTTATCTGATTCAGGATACGAAATCAACCTGGTAGAAGTGAGTTCTATAAATAGGGAAAGTATAGAAAGCGTGAAAAAAAGGGCTCTGGAAGATAAAGCTGAGTTCATGCTCGGCGTGGGTGGAGGAACTAAAATAGATACAGGCAAAATAGCCGCTTTTGAGCTACACGTACCATTTATCGCTGTTCCTACTATCGCTTCTCACGATGGAATAGCATCGCCAAGGGCATCTATAAAGGACAAGGAGAGGGGCAACAGTCCTGTTTCCATTCAGACGCATGCACCACTGGCGGTTGTTGCCGATACAGCCATATTAGCTTCGGCCCCGTACAGGTTTACTGCTGCGGGCTGTGGCGATATTCTTGCCAACTATACTGCTGTCCGGGATTGGCAACTTGCAGACCGCATAAAGAACGCGGAATTCAGCAGTTACGCCGCGGCCCTCTCTGAGATGACTGCAAATATGATTATGGAGCACGTCAATGAGATAATGAAAAAAGATGAAAAATCAACCGGGACGGTAGTAAAGGCATTGGTTTCCAGTGGTGTTGCAATAAGCATCGCCGGGTCATCCGCACCTGCTTCTGGCTCAGAGCATAAATTCAGTCATGCTCTGGATATGATAGCGGAAAAACCAGCGTTACATGGCGAACAATGCGGTGTCGGTACCATAATGATGACTTATCTGTATGGCAATAACTGGCAGCGGATCCGAGAAGTGCTGAGTAAGATTGGCGCTCCAACGACCGCAAAAGAATTAGGCGTTACAGATGAAGAGATAGTAGAAGCACTGACACACGCTCATGAGATAAACCCTGGCAGGTATACGATATTAGGCGATTTGGGACTCACACATGAAGCGGCAGAAAGACTTGCACTCGCTACCGAGGTGACCGGATAAAGATGGAAGAAGGAAGGATAGTAACGTTAATCGGTGCAAAATATGCAAAAGTAGGAGAAGAGTTCTTTTTTTTAGGGCTGTCGGAGCGATGCGAGTTGTGCAAGTTAAAACATTCTTGCATGACCCTCGCGATTGACAGAAGATATCGGATAGAGAAAGTAAGAGATGTGATAAAGCATGACTGTTACATCCACGAAAATGGTGTATGTGTAGTAGAAGTAATAGAACCACCTGTAACGGTAGCGATAGATGCTAAATTCGCTTTCAAAAATTCTAAAATTGTTTTTACATCACCGAAATGCGAAGAAACCGATTGCGAGCTTTATGACTCTTGCCACCCCGCGGGTTTGAGAGAAGGGGATAGCGGTACTATAATAGAAGTGACCGATGATCCTAGTGTTGCATGCAAAAAAGGGCGAACCTTAAAAGTAGTGAAAATGCTCCGAGAACGCAAATAGGTGAATTGTGGCAGTATAGATAGCATAGGAATAAAACAATGTCTAATACTACTTTCGTGGGCGTGGATCATGGTACTGTCGGAATAAGATTCGCAGGGTTAGAAGATGGGAAAAGGCGAGATATAGCGGTTTTCGAGCTTTCGCGAAAGGCTGCCGCAGAGATGAGCGGCGAGAAGATAATAAGAGCGGTAGAGGTTGGATTAGATATAGAAGAGATAAAATTAACGGCCATGACTTATTCTATGGGTGATGATTTTTCCATTATAAAGAATATAAAAAAGGTAAAGAATAGAGGGCTAAAAAGTGAAAAAGGTGCTGGTACAAGGATCGGTGGTGGCACTAAGGTGTTTGATGCGATAAAAGATGCAGGAGTACCCACGATAATGATACCGGGCATACATGCAGGTAGCGAAAAAATAGACCCTCGGATGAAGTTCTTTTCTCATTGCGCGAGCCCAGAAAAGGTGGGTGTTGCATATAACATATATAAAAAGGGAAATGAGAACTTCATTTTCTCTGACATCAGCTCTAATACCGTTACGATGGCTGTTGCAAAAGGGACAATAATAGGGGCGATAGATGCATGTATCCTCGCACCTGGCTTGTATCAAGGACCAATTGACCTTCAGCTTTTGAGATTGATTGACGAGGGTGAGCTAAGCGCAAACGAAGCTTTCTCGAATGCCGGCATCTTACGTAAGAGATGGCAGAAAGAAAAGGACGAGGCGTTGTTTTCCGATGCACTGTCTTTGTTTGTTGCAATGGAGATTTCCGCGATGCGCGTTCTCATGCGTGATTACGATGTACCCAACGGTGAAGTTTTCTTGACCGGCTCGGAGGGAGAAAAAGCAGGTATAACGGCGAGAATAAATCGACTTTTGGATGTTAAAAGCAAGACATTGACAAGGTACAGTGCTGCGATAGGCTGTGCAGAAATAGCTAAGGACGTTTTCTACGGCGAGAGGGACATATTGGGCATAGAAGTAGAAAAAGGGATTATTTGACTTTCATGCCTTTTCTTTTTATAATAGGTCGAATAGCGCCGCATGCATCACATTTCAGCACCCACACACGATCCATCTTCGTGAAGTGTGTATCTGGCTTCTTACACTCCCAGCACAGCACATACTCATCCAAATAGCGCTGAATTTGATGCTCTATTTCACTTGTGTTGAATCGTCCCTGGAAAATTGCCCTATCTCCTATTATCTTACCCGCTGTCCCCAGTTCATTTAATAAAAATTTCATTACATGCTCCTGTTCCCGATTTATGTAATTGCAAACAACATCAAAATTGTCGAATATGGTGGTCTTTCCCTCTACAAATACCTTTAGTTGAGGTATAGAGAAACGAGAATCCGTAGTTTTCGTACTTGGTAATTGCTTCAAAACCCTATCTAAGAATTTGATATATTCATCCATTTTTACTTTTGCACCTGCACAATAGTCGAGTTATACCCTGAGCGAACGCCGAGGAAGGGATTCGAACCCCTGTGTCCCTTGTGGGACACCGGCTCTCAAGGCCGGCGCTTTAGTCCGCTAAGCTACCTCGGCCGCTTCTTTGCTTCACGGCTTTTTCTCCACCCAATTATACGACCTCATCCGCCTCGATCTCCCAAACCCGCAGGCCACACAGTATTTTGCATGTATCCCATAAGAGACACGACCACATCTTCTGCACATGATGTGCGACCTCTTCTGCCTTTTGCCCTGTGACGGTGTTCCTTTCACCATGACTCCTTCTCTCCTACTTCTTCACTTTTACTTTTACCCTCATCTTTTTCCGCATCTTTTTTCACTGTTGGTGAGATATAGACCACGTTGTCGCCCCTTACCAGGATTTCGCCCATAAGCTCCTTAACATTGGCGTCCCCATTCAATTCTTCTGCATCACTTAACACCAAGTTCATATGCAAGTCATACCCCTCCAGCGTCCCTCTAAACTCTCTGGCCCCTCTAATTCGCACTATAACGGGAGACCTCAGCGATTTATTTAATACGTCTAACGGCTTAAGCTTCGTCACCATATCCATCATTTGCTCCTTTTTCTTTACTTTTTACTGCGCTACTTGCTACCCGTATCGAGTATTTTATAGTAGTATAGAATAATAGGATAGCATATATCTTTATTTTCCTTTCTTATATTATATTATTAAAGTTCAGGGAGAACAGAAAAAATGGCAAAGTCATTTTATGGATATATAAGCGATACGTGGAAGAGGCCAGTAGCAGCACATATGCGAGAACTCCGGCTGAAAAGATTAGTGGGATGGAGGAGAGAGCCAGCAGTTATAAGATTAGAACGGCCAACGAGACTTGATAGAGCACGCTCTTTAGGATATAAAGCGAAACAGGGCATCATCATAGTTAGAGCAAAGGTAAGAAGAGGCGGGCGGAGGAAATCACGACCAAAACACGGTAGGACAACTAAAGGTATGGGCGTACATAAATTGACGCCCGGGAAGAGCTTGCAGCGGATTGCAGAAGAGCGAACTTCAAGAAAATATCCAAACATGGAGGTCCTTAATTCCTACTGGGTGGCGGAGGATGGAAAGAGGAAATGGTATGAAATAATCCTCGTCGAGCCTACTAATCCCGTGATAAAATCGGATAAGAATCTGAATTGGGTTGCTAATCCCGCGAATACACGAAGGGTTTTTAGAGGGCTGACCTCAGCAGGAAAAAAGGGGAGGGGTTTAGTTCGCTGAACGGAATAAAAGAGGCGCGGTAGATTTACCGCTTCACGGAGGAAAAGCACCTTACTGGTTAGTGAAGCGGATGAAGAAATTAGCTCATGCTATCTTCGAGACGATAGTAGACGAATATGGTGTTAATGGTGCGATAGAGAAATTATCAGATCCGCTCTGGTTTCAATCGCTATCCTGTGCACTGGCTTATGACTGGCATAGCAGTGGAACCACAACAGTGGTCTGCGGCGTTTTGAAGTCGGTTATTGACCCGGAGGAGTTTGGTATAGGTGTGGCGGGAGGAAAAGGAAAAGCATCGCGGAATACCTTATCGGACATAGATGCAATAGGTGAGAAGTTAAAGCTCAGCGATCGTAAGATAGAAGAGTTGAAATACGCAAGTCGAATATCAGCAAAGGTGGATAATGCATGTATACAGGATGGTTATCAGCTCTATCATCATTCGATGTTCGTCACAGAGAAGGGAGAATGGGCGGTGATCCAGCAAGGGATGAACTCCGGCAACCGATATGCCCGGCGATACCACTGGCTCTCATCCGCGGTAAAGAGGTATGACGAAGAGCCACACCAGGGTATAGTAGGTTTTTTGCAGGATAATGTGCTAGACATGACTTCAAAAGAGAGCGGGGGATGTAGAGATACAACAGTAGACCTTGCAAATGCCAAACCTAACGAATTAGAGCGAGCATATAAAGAGCTTGAAGGCAGCATGAATAGTATAAAAATGATACAGCGCGGTCAGAAGACTCTTTCTGAGTTTGATATAGTATCAAAAGAGGCGAATACATGCAAAAACGTAGAAGACGTTATTTACCGGTTACCGAGAAGAGTGAACTGGGATGCACTTCGTGTAGCCTATGACAAGCAGCCGGCAAATTATGAGCAGTTCCTCTGCATAAAGGGTATAGGGCCTGCGACAGTGCGTGCATTAGCGCTTATTGCCGAGTTGATATATGGTGAGAAGCCAAGTTGGCAGGACCCAGTTAAATTCTCGTTCGCATTTGGCGGTAAAGATGGTGTGCCATATCCAGTGGATAAGAAGACGATGGACGAAACCACGGAGATATTGAACAATGCGCTTACGGAAGCGAATTGTATCAGGAAGGGTTGAATTGTATATCTATAGAACCACAAGAATAGATACATCTAAAGTATTTGAATGTATCGCTAAGCTAATATTAAAAACCACGACAATTCACAAGATATTTGTTGTGCATTTACACAAATACTATAAAGACGTAACTAGAATAGGTAGGATATGATGAAATTTTCGCCCGCATCAGAAAGTCAGATTACGAGAGCGATAGTAACGGAATACACAAAAGAATTTGCGGACTGCGTGAAGACAGACGTAATAATCGTAGGGGGGGGCCCATCGGGATTAATAGCAGGGAAGGAACTGGCATCCCGCGGTGTAAAGGTATTGATTATAGAGCGGAACAACTATTTGGGCGGTGGGTTCTGGCTGGGCGGGTTTTTAATGAATAAGCTCACGGTTAGATCACCAGCAGAAAGTGTCTTAGCTGAACTTGGAGTGCCACATAAGGAATATAGTAAAGGGTTATACGTTGCAGATGCGCCACAAGCATGCTCGAAATTAATTGCTGCAACATGCGATGCCGGTGCGAAGATATTGAATATGGTGGCTCTGGATGATGTAGTTCTGCATAACGATAAAGTGAGCGGGGTAGTGATAAATTGGGCTGCTGTTGCGGCTCTGCCACGAGAAGTAGCTTGTGTTGATCCGATTTCATTGGAATCTGAGCTTGTTATTGATGCAACAGGTCATGATGCGACAGTGGTGAAGAAGTTAGAGGAGAGAGGGCTGCTTAAGATAAAGGGGCAGGGTGCAATGTGGGTTGACAGATCTGAAGAGCTCGTAGTAGAGCACACATCCGAATTCTATCCCGGACTGATAGTCACAGGCATGGCGGTTTCCGCTGCATACGGGCTTCCGAGGATGGGCCCTACATTTGGCTCTATGTTGATGTCGGGAAAGAAAGCGGCGGAAGTAGCAGTTGAGAAACTCAAGCTATAATCTTGTTTATGAACAAATAATAGCTCACTTATAATCATAGAAACCTTTCCCTGCTTTTTGTCCTGTCCATCCTGCTCTTACCATCTGCACCATAAGAACAGCGGGTTTGAATCGCTCAAAGCCCGTCTCGTTATATATTGTATTGAGCACTGCAACCACAATGTCTATCCCGATCAAGTCCAAAAGTTGAAAAGGGCCAAGAGGCCAGTTGAAAGAGAGTTTTTGTATCTTATCTATATCCTCTACGGATGCGAGCCCGCATTCACGCATCTTTACCGCCTCGTTTAGTATGAGACACATCATTCGGCTTGTGACGAAACCAGGAGAATCATTCACAACCACTGTCTCTTTACCCAGCGAATGGACAAACTCCAACGTGCTATTTAGCGTATCTTCTGAAGTCCGCAACGATTTTATTATCTCCACACCACGCATCTGAGGCACGGGATTCATGAAATGGACCCCAATTACCTTATCGGGTCTCGTTGTTGCCGCCGCTAAAGCAGTAATAGGAAATGTAGATGTATTACTCCCAAGGATGGTATGTTCCGGACAGATCAGACCAAATATCCGAAATAGCTCCTTCTTCAGTTCTAAATCTTCAGATACTGCTTCTATCACGAAATCCGCGTGCTTTGCTCCCTCTTCTAAATACATAGTTGCATTTGCACGTATCGAATACAGAAGTCTATCTACCTCCGCTTGCTCCATACGCTCCTTCTTTACAAGTCTCGAGAGGTTCTTTTTTATCGTTCCAAGCCCTTTTTCAAAAGATTCTTCTGTCTTGTATACTGCGGACACATCGTAACCCGCTTGTGCACATGTCTGCACTATTCCACTCCCCATTATACCAACACCTACAACACAAACTTTCTTTTTGTTCATGGCACTTACATCATCCTTTCCTATTACTATAAAAATTTATCCTACAACCTTAAAAACCGGGCATGTGTGCGCCCCGCCAGAGTACTTATCGCCTTCATAGGTATATGCACCACTCAGTTTCACCTGCATGCCGATTAGTTCTGGTGTGGCACGTTCAGCATCATAATCGAGCCGCCCCATAACACAAGGTCCCTCTTTTGTCTCCACTATGCAGGGGATATAAGGGACATCTGCTTCAAATCCTTCCGGTGGCACACGGATTACCGTAAACGTCGTCAACTCTCCTTCGCCACACAACTTTGTTCTTTCAAGGCTCCGACTACTGCACCATTGGCAAACGTGCATAGGATGGCAAGTTATTTTACCGCACGATGCACATTTCAGCCCAAATAATCGCCCTTCTTTCAAGCCCGCTTCATAATCCTCATAGGTTAAAACGGTATATACCCTAGATAACTCCTTTTCTATCTCCTCTTGCGCCATTCCAGCCATTTTTTATCACCCTTTATTATTTCTTTCGCTTCGACCTTCCGAGTATAATATGACATAATGTCCCGAAGTCACCACCAAGTGTATCGGTCATGCCATACTCAGGAACAGGGTCAATTTGATTCCCTTTTGCTGCTTCGCCCCGCATCTGCTTAATGATCCAGTAAATCTGAGACGCCCCGGTTGCGCCTATCGGATGCCCTTTACCTATTAATCCGCCAGACATGTTAACGGGTATTTTACCGCCAAGCTCCGTTTGCCCTTCTTCGACTGCATCTGCTGCTTCGCCCCAATCAAAGAAGCCCATACACTCGAGTGCGATCAGTTCAGCAATAGTAAAACAATCGTGAACTTCTACGAGGTCTATATCTTTTGGTGTGAGTCCTGCTTGTTTAAATGCGGCCTTCGCAGAACTTATGCGAGAAACGGGCTTTGTTAGGTCTTCCATCTTGGATAACGGACCTCCTGAGCCCTGTCCGGTACCCAAGATATAAACAGGCTCATCAGTATATTTCCGCGCTTCCTCGGCGGCGCAGAGCACAAGTGCAGATGCACCATCGGAGAAGGGACAGCAATCCAGAAGCGACAGCGGGTCTGCTACCATCTTCGAGTCTATTACTTCTTCTAGCTTCAAAGCACCTAACTTCTTATAAAACTGCGCCAACGGGTTTAAAGCGCCATGCTTGTGATTCTTTATCGAAACGTGCGCCATTTTCTCTCGCAGTTTCTCTAATGGTATGTCATAATTCTTGGCATACCGCATTGCCGCCATTGCGAACACTGCCGGGAACGTGAGTCCCACAGGCCCTTCTGTTGGCGCGTGACATGCCATCGCGAAAGTCCGTGTTGCAAATAGCGTACCCATTGTCAGTGCTTTCTCCATGCCGCCTGCAATAACCATATCATATTCCCCGGAACCGACCCACATGGCGGCATCTCGTATCGCAATTGATGCGGATGCGCATGCACCTTCATATCGCGTTGCAGGTATCGGCCCTAAGTTGAGGTCAGCGGCAGAAAATGCCGCAGACATTACCTGCCCTTCTTCAAAGCCTGCGAGTGCAGCGCCCTGGAATAGAGCTTCTATGTCCTTTAATTCCACGCCTGCATCGTCAATTGCTTGCAATACCGACTCAGAGAACAATTCAAGTGACGCTTTCGATGCGCGCCCAAACTTAGTATGTCCAATTCCTATTATCGCTACATCCCTCATTCTTTTGTGCCCCCTCTTTTGTTTAAACGGTGAACTTCTATAAAAAACATCTCTTTCAAAAAGCTTTAAAAGCGTTACAAAAATAAATAATCTTTCTCTTAAATATCAGAAACTCGGGCATCCGCTACATAAGTCATAACCGTGCAGCGTATTCAAATCGCCGTTCACCTTTTTTTCTGACTTTATGTATCGCCGCGTAATGCGGTGTACAATTTACTTTCTTCTTCTTTCCCTTTTCTATCGTCTCGCGCACACGGTAAATATACTAGTTCCTGATACTTTAGGGATGGCCACCAAAGGAGGAGATATTCATGAATCGTCTGTTATCCGTGGAAACCATTTATGATGGCGGGAAAATACAGATTTCGGAAGTTAATATCCATAGTCAGACCCCGCCTTTGGATGTAAATCTTGAAAAGCGAGGAGGAAGATATTTACACTGATGATGACTTGATAGAGAGGTTTGAATGATTAAGCTTCCGGTGTGAGCGTTGACCTAAAAAATAAGAGGCGAAATAAGAAAATGAGCAGCACGGTGCTTTGTGGGCTTTTGTGATGTGAGCAGGCTTGCAAGAGCAACAGGGGACAAAGCCATCATCTCTTCTTTTCGTGTGGTGAATTCGTTGCATAAAAATTCATATGAAAATGAATTGACTTGACTTGACCGGAGTGGTTGTAGAGCAGATGGCAGAGGATGTCGTGCAGCTAATCGCGAAATTGAAAGGAGGCGATAACAAAGGAACTTATATCGAAGTCTGAGATAGTGAGGGAGAAGAATGACCGTCTCTTTCTGTGCGATGCCGCTGGAAAGGGCTGGCTTTCTGCGATATAAGCCCGTTACATACCCTAGCATTTCTCGATGCGGGATAATCGGCAGGCATAAAGGATGCCACATACATCAAGGACGAAACGAAAACGAAAACGGGCGAATATGGCACATCTATGGAATTTGCGTCTTCTTTCCAGGGTGCGGCACACATAGGTGCGGTATCAAAGGACGTAACGACATCAGAAGATTACATCGGCGAGTTCAAGATATTTTGGGCCGCAAAAGAAGAGTGCCAGTATCTTTTCAACTGGAGCCGTGTTCCGGGAAACGATAGCGAGAATCTGATACAGTTCCTCGTTGATAATCCTGATATTAACCTTTATTGGGCCGAGAATGCAACCATTACCAAATCCGATGACGATAGGATCATCAACATTTCTATCGATTGGCACTCTGCCGAAGTAATATTGGCTGCCAATAATGAAACGGCAACGGTAAAAGTAGGTAATGAGACAATCTACGTCTTAGATGTTAGGACCGAGGACGGCACGCTAAACGTATACGATTGCAGACAGAGGAAAATATCAGAAAGTGTGGACGGAGAGGGCTATGTGATGGTGGATAATGAACTCGCTTACGGTCATATCCAGGTCGTAGAGCATGGAAGCGGAATCTATTCCTCTGACACTGATTTTAACTCACAACGACTGAATAAGAGCACAGAAGCGGAATACCAGCCCACTACATTTAACTTCTCGGACGGTTTCAGTGTGAACTTCTCTTCTAACTGGATGCAGAGCATCTGCAGTAAGGACAAAAAGGCAGGCACTGCGATACATAAGAAGATAAGCAATGCCGCCACTATGAAGGATGATACAACTGCGACTAAGTCGTCAATGGCGTTTGAAACTTCGTTCAATGACTCTATTCATGTAGGTGCAAGAACAACTGAGACAAGAATTTCTGAGGATTATTTTGGGCGGTTCAATGTTTCTCAGGTTATAAAAATAGATGATGCAAGATCAACATCTACGTCTAATATGTCTAACTCGTCGGATATGCCGTATTGCCCCTGATTTCAATAATAAATTTATAGCGTTAAAAAGGTGCACTTTAAGGATGGAGAGAAGGCAAAACAAGTTTTGTCGTTGATATTCTAGTATTAAAAACCAATTTCCAACTGTGTTAATATTGAGCGATTACGTTTATACTTCAAATGACGGAATACCTCCATCATGTACCGCAGTAGCGACCAGTGCGCCCTTTACACCGATCGCCGCCATTTTATGTACGTCTTCGCAATTCCGCACGCCGCCGCCGCATAGAATCTCATGTTCCGAGAGTTCAACTGCACGAGCGAGGAACTCAAAATCTATTCCGCTTTTCGTGCCTACCCTGTTCAGTTCCAGCACTATCACGTCCCGAACGGGGAATTTGTTCAGCTCTTCTATTAACCGCAGAGGGTCTATCTTCATCCTTGTATCGCTTGTCAGCACTTCGTTATTGAAGAGGTCAAGGCTTATACATATATCATTTATAATATCGCTCTTAGATGCTTCCTCTAATAGCTCAATGGATATGGTTTCCGTACCTAAAACGAACTTATCGGCCATTTCCGCGTCAATAGCTTCTTTCAGGTCTTCCATACCTTTTACTCCATAATCCAGCATAATCCTCAAATCCCGGTTTCGAGTTCTTAGATCTTTCAAAATCGGTCTGTTATTGCCTGTGCTCATGAGTCTGTTGAGGTCAGCGATATAAACTTCCTTGGGCTTTATCGTTTCTATCACACGAGCAGGATCTGACGACGTAACGATAGAGCTGAAACGGTGAATCGGCACGTATTTCTCACGCTCGCCTCGCTTCGCATGCACTACCACGCCATCAAGCAAGTCCATTACAAAGATCAATCGGAAGTCCATTTTTTTCGGTATATGCGATATATATTGTATTAGTTAGTGATGCTAAATTAATAAGGCAACAAAACCGTTGAAAGGTAAATAAAAAATATTGGGTATACATAGGATCATGCAACTCAAATCCTTTAAGGCGACAATACTGAACCCGAAACTGGATAACCGTGCTGAACTTGTTTGCCCGGTTTACGATACCGTAGATGCATCAGGGTACGACAATTATTCCGCGAAGCGAAACAATGTGATCCATTTCACCACGAGAAGGGCGGGAGTGGAGGAGGAAGATTTTGTCGATTATGCGAAACAGAATCTCACTCGTTTTTTCCGCGATGGGACATTAATAGAGACAAAAAAGAGCTCCTTCTACATCTATGGGATCAGATACCGACTATCAGAAGCGATTACGGAACAAATCCAGGAAGAAGCCCGAAAAGATACCTATTTCGCTTTTGGATTAGTTGCACTGATGAAAGTAGAGAAGCTCAATGAACACAATGTGTTGGGGCACGAAAAGACATTCGAGTCGAGCACGCAGGAGCGATACCATCTGATGAAAGAATGTGGTATGAATTTCTCGCCTATAATTGCGGAATACAACATGCCGGGACATGAGCTAAACAACATATTCGAGGATTATCTGGGCTTCCACAGGCCGGATTTGAAGATAGATGCGCGGAACGAGCCAATTATAGATGTTGTATTAGACGGTGCACGCCACTTGCTCTGGGAAGTTTCAGATGAAGCGCTTATAGATAAGATTATGCGGCTGATGACCGACAGAAGAGTTATGATCCTCGATGGGCATCACAGATATACAGCATCTTATCAGTTGAGTAGAGATCGAATGGAAGACTATACGTTGATGATGCTCTTAGAAGGAGGCGATAGAGCGCTTGTATTGCTGCCCTGGCACAGATGTGTAAAAAGGTGTCACAAGGAGGATTTATGGATGCGAATACGTGCTAATTTTGTTGTTGAAGACTATGATGTGCGTAACTGCGCGGATGCAATGATCGCAATCAATACGAAACTCCGTGAATGCTGCAATGATGACGTCCGGTTGGGCATGTATGACGGTGAGAAATTCTATTTGCTGCGTGCTGATCCTGACCGGATAAGGAAGTTGGCGGAGGCGCGAGACGAGCGAATTGGACTGGACGTAATAAGCCTGCATGAATGGCTTATCAATCCAACGCTTATTGGCAAGCCCGAGGACATCCTTTTTACCGCCAGTCCGGAAGATGCAATGGCAAATGTGGATACGGGCGCTTATCAGGTTGCATTTTTCCTTAAACCGCTGCGTATCGCAGATGTGGAATATAAAACAGAAGTAGAGAAGAAGGTGTTCCCGCAGAAGTCAACGCTATTCCTGCCTAAGGTCGCCGAGGGTGTTGTGATGCGCCGGTTCGGGAAGTTGGTTTAAACCACAAGATTACACAGATTTCCACAAACCTTTTCTTAGAAAGAAAAGCTTTACCAAAAGAACTTATTTGTTTTTCTTTTAGCACAGGCTAAATTTTCTTTTTGTAAAAAAGAAAAATTATAGTGTTGTGTTAAGGTTGTGAAATCTCGTGGTTTTTGATTGACTCGAAATACAAATCGGGATTCAAAAACGGGATCAAAGCAACCACTAAACCCGCTACATAATACGCTTTCCTGTCCATGACGCCGTTAGTGAAATGCCCAACAGCGCCCTGTCTCTCTTTTGTATTCCGTTCACCAATCAAAGTATCCATCACATCGCCGAGTTCGACACCATTTAAAAGCTCTTTGGTGATATGCGCGGGTAATTCAAAGAAAGGGGCGGTCCCATAACCCACTCGCTCAGTATTGTCCATGATACACATCACGCCAAAAGTGAACCACCGGTCATATAATTTCTTTATCCCGCCTTCGATACCGACAAAGAACTCGGCACCGAAATTACGCGCTTCGTTTATCATACTCAATTCAAACGCTCTATTCTTTGCTCCCACAAAGGTTTCTGTGTCGACTGGCTGATTGGGGACGTTACTATTCACACTGATACCCACTACATCAACGGTATCGAAATATTTGGAGAATGCCTCCGCTGTCGCTGCCACTTTCACTGGGTTCCGAGATCCGACTAGCACTTTCATTTATTGATTACGTCTCAATCGCGATTAACGCGATTTCGATACCGACTTCCTTTGGCAGCCGCGCCACTTCTACCGCACAGCGTGCCGGTGGGCGATCCTTGAAGTATCCTGCATATACCTTGTTTATTCGGTCGAAGTTGTCCATGTCAGCTATGAATACTGTGACATTGACCACGTCTGTGTAGTCCATACCAGCTTCCTTGAGCACGGCACCGAGATTGTCAAGCACCTGCTGCGTCTGCGTTTCTATTGTGCCATCATAAATTATCTCGCCTGTCTCGGGATTGATCGGGATCTGGCCCGAACAGAAGAGCATGTTCCCTACCCTTATAGCCTGACTATACGGGCCGATAGCCTTAGGCGCATCAGTCGTTGTAATGACTTCTTTGGCTGGGTTTTCCTCTGAGCGTACCAAAGAGCCAGTTATCCCTGTGAGGGCGAACATCGAAAGCACATAAACGAGAGCTATTCTTTTCTTCATTGTAGATACAATGGAAATCGGAACATATATTATACTTTTGGCTTCTATTTTACAATCATACAAACCTATTCTTTTATGTCATATCCAGTAGTGAATATAATAGGTCACAAGGTGATCAGAAAAATGGGTTTGATAACAACTGATACAATTAATATTATATGTACGTTAAGGGAGTAGGTCGCGATTGTATGACGGAAACTTGAGGTTATGAAAAGATCATGAGATGCAGTAGAGGCAAATGCACGAACCCTGCAATAATATATCAGAGATATTCGGGGCTGCACTTATGCGAACCACATTTTATTGCTGCTGTAGAGCGGAAAGTGAAAAAGGCGATGCGGAAGCAGTTGATGATAGAGTATGGAGATAGAATTGCAGTAGCATTAAGCGGGGGGAAGGATAGTTCAGCCCTTTTGTATATGCTAAAGGAGAAGATTTTTCATGATCGAAACGATTTAGAATTCTTTGCAATTGCCGTGGATGAGGGCATAAAAGGATTCCGTTCGGCAACACTACGAAATGCGGAAAGGGTGGCAAAGGAATTAGAAATCGACTGTTTTATTTATTCTTTCGCACATGAGTTTGGATTTACACTGGACGAAATCGTGGCGAAAGGGTTCGACCAGGCGCCGTGCACGTTCTGTGGCGTCCTGAGACGGCGGATATTAGATGTAAAGGCGAAGGAAATGGGCGCTACGAAAGTTGTAACCGCCCATAATCTGGACGACGAAGTGCAAACGATTCTAATCAATTATCTACGCGGCGATATTGAGCGTTTAGGGCGGTTGCAAGGACGTCGGGCGGAGTTCGTTCCACGAGTTAAGCCGTTACGAGACGTTTATGAGAAGGAGGCTGCTCTGTATGCGCTTGTAGCTGGAATACCGATACATACAATTCATTGTCCTTACGCTTCGCTTTCGTTCCGTTCCACGGTGAAGAGTATGCTGAACGAGTTAGAGAGAAAGCATTCGGGGACGAAATATTCATTGTTGCGAGGCTATGCAAGAGTGTCTGAGTTCTTGCCGGCGGTGCAAACAGAGCGAAAGCTTTTGCGCTGTGAACTATGTGGTGAAGCATCTGCATCACGGATATGCAAGACTTGCGAGATAATAGGGATGATGAACTGAGCGAACATACTGCAGCATTAAATACTTGCAAGTGTGCTTTTTGCTTAGCTTAGCTTAGCAATGCAAAGGCAGCTAAGCTAAAGTCGTAAAACGCTTTTAGAGTCAGAATCAAAAGGCGGAACAATTAATCGCCATTTCCTTTTCCCATCTCGGTATTCCACCAACACCTCTTCCTCGGCACGAGCATCAGAATATCGCGCGGTCAGCCGTGCTGCGAGTTCAATTGCTTCTTTGTTCTTAGAACCTTCTAAAATCGTTGTTGGGCTTCCGTAACCAGGCACCTCAAAAACATAATCTTCCGGACGCTTCAAAACGGATAGAAGCCTATTCTCCGCTTCATTCCTACCCACTATGAGTTTAGACGAAGCGAGCCTAAAATGCCTGCCTATCTTAAGTAACGCGAGATCTATCTTTGTTACTGTCTCCTTATGCGCGAATAAATCCTTGACTTTCGATGCAAATTCCTTGTTTGTTAGGAGACAACCGCCAGCAGGCGAGGGATAGTCCAGATTAAACTTCGTTGCGAGTGCGATCTGAACCTTTCTGCCTTTACCCTTTATATCTAATAGCTTGCTACGGTCTATCCAGCCTTCGCACTCTGGAATAGTTTTTGGCAATAGTTTTGCTGATAGCGGTCTCAAGACCATACCTTCTAATCCCGCTTCCCTATCCGCTATTTCTAATGCTTTCTTGTGCTGGCTCATTGGTCTTTCTCCGAGAACATCGCCCGTGAAGATGAAGTCGGCACCTATTTCTTCCGCGATCCTTTTCGCTTCGCGCAGCATGTAACTATGACAGTCTATACAGGGGTTCATTCCCGAGCCATAGCCATACTTAGGGTTTCTTATTATCTCCAAATACTCGGCTCCTGCTTCTACATGTATAATCGGTATCTCAAACCTCTTGGCTACTGCACCTGCATAGTCCGTCTTTTCCGCTGTAAATGGCAAAATAAGTTGCAATGCTACGACTTCTATTCCCTGATCTATGACAAGCTTAGTCGCCAATATCGAATCCAAACCGCCGGATAATAATGCTAACGCTTTCATTACTTTTTCTTTTTAGAAAAAAGAAAACCTGTTTCTTTGGTTAAACTTTCTTTTCCAAAGAAAGGTTGTTGCCAAAATATTTCTTAAGATTTGAATACCACGCTTGCCATTTGCAATCGGACAATGAGTAAAAAAATAGCAAAAAGCTCGAAGAGATCATCAAGTTTTTATATGAAAACTTCAAAAGTAAAAGCAACAGGAAACATGGAAAAAGTAATAAAGGCTAGGTTCTTGGAGGGCGCTTTTAAGCCTTTGGAGAGAGTGGAACTTGAAGAGGGAAAAGAGGTTACAGTAACAATAAGAGAAGTCACAAATGAGACAAAAGATGCTTTTGAAATGGCAATGGGGGGCTGGAAAGGGAAGATTGACTGCGAGAAGCTGATTAATGATATTTACAAAAGCAGACAATTATCTACTAAAAGACCGGCAGTTGAGTTATGAATTATCTCGTTGATACCGACTGGATAATTCATGCTCTTCATGGGAAAGAGAAAGAAGTAACGAAACTCCTTGAATTAAAAAAGGACGGTTTAGCAATAAGCGTGATCTCTTTAGCTGAACTTTATGAGGGCGTTTACCGCTCTGCTGACCCTATTTCCAATGAAACGGTTTTAAAAGATTTCTTGAGTGGCGTTATGGTTTTGGAAATAAATGAGGAAATCAGCAAGAAGTTCGGAGAGCTTAGAGCGAAGTTAAGGACGCAGGGTAAACTTATTGGTGATTTCGATCTTCTAATTGCTTCTACTGGTCTTTGCTACAATTTAACACTTCTTACCTATAACATAAATGAGTTCGAGAGAGTGGAGAATTTAAAGATTTTTAGTGACTGAGTAAAAGCTATCTCAACTTCAACCCATACTTCTTTGGTCGCTCACTGCTAACGACCTCCACACAACCTTTTTCAATCATTCGCTTTATCTGTGTCCTGGTTGCCGCCTCACCCATATCCAATTCTTTCGCGATTTCCTTCACCGTATTCACCCCTCGCCCCACCAAATCTGCAATCTTCTGCTGCTCCGGAGAGAGTCTTACATCTTGTCTTGTTTGTCTTGTTATGTATCCCTCAACAACAGCTTCTGTTACCTCACCCAATCCTTCATCTGCACAATAGATGCATACTTCTGCACAGCCTTCCAGGAGTCGTCTGGGCGAGTTATATCTCTCCGCCAGGATTATCATCGCTTCGGACGTGAAAGGGTTATTATCTCCCGCCCTTTTCCTTATTATTTCTACCAGATCGCCTCTTGCTATAGACGATAAGACCATTGTCTTTCCTATTCGGTCCTTAAAAGCAGGTGTAAAATTCTCCAATGCGGGATCCGTTGTCGCTATTACAATTGAATACAAGTCTTTCCGGTCCCACATTAACCTTAAATGTTCGGTTATCTCTTCGGGGAACTTCTCCCCTTCGTCTAAAAACACTACAAGATTCTTTGGATACGACCTCAGCATCAGCTTATCCCGCAAAGTCCTTTGTCTTCTCAAGGAAGACAATAAAATCTCTTTTGTTCTTGTTTCTATGCCTTCAAGGATAACAGGTTTTGTCTTATTTGTCTTTTTCAGTGTATTCGTTAACCAGAGCAATAAACTTGTCTTGCCTGTGCCTATTTCACCTCTTATCAATAAAATCCTGCCTGACTCTACGGATTCTTTTAGCTCTTGCCGTTCTCGCTCCAGACCTATCAGGTTTGGACTCGGCCTGGTCGTTAATACATTTTCCCGCCAGCCAAATCTTTCGTACCACAGGTCTTGCTTTGTCTTTTTTGTGTTGTTTGTGTTGTCTTGTTTGTCTTGTTTCCGGTTGTCTTGTTTGTCTTGTTTGTATTCTTTGTCTTGTCTTTATAAAATTGTTATGTATTACAAAAATAAATCTTGGACTGGATCTAATCCTAGCGCTTGTGCAAATTTATTATACGTCACAGCAAGTTTTTGTGCCAATTCTATTCCTTTTTTGGTACCTTTGACTATTCTACTAAATCTAGAATTTTTATCTTTTAGTTTCTGCATAAAAAGCGATAATTTATTTATTGCTTTGTTTACCTTGCCTTCTTCAGAAGCAGGAGTAATTTCTAAAAGATCGTCTTCTAAATCTTCTAATTCTTCATCCAATTTGTCATCCAATTTTGTCACTTCTCTTTTAAATTCACGAAATTCCGTTTGGATTGCAGGTAAATCTATTTTTAAATTTATTTCAATATTTGTTTCTGCTTTTGCTTTTGCTTCTACTTCTGTTTTTTGGATTACTTTAGAGTTTACATTTACATCTATCTGTGGGCTTATTTCAACATGCATGCCTTTTTCTTTAAAAACTTTAAAAATATCCTCTGTTTCTTTCATTCTATCTTCTTTCTTTTTGTAGCCGTCTAACAATAACGAAACCTGTACTTCTTCCCAGCTCTCTGGACAATCAACAGTTATTTTACCTTTGTTTTCTGCATTTAATAATTGGATATAATCAAATCTATGTGGGCATCCCTCTGAACAATTACACGGTATTTCTTGCGCAACCGCTACTTTTTTTATCTTACTATTAATGTGGTCAAACTGGTTGCGGAGGATAGCCAGTAATTCCCGTTTTCTGCTGCCATTGATCTTTATCTCAATCAGTTTTTTCAGTGGCATGACCTTAACAAGAGCACGTGTATCTTCCCGTTGCAAGACCGCACCTTCACGCCAGCATAAATGAGTCCCATCTGGTTTATCCTCCAAATCCTCATGCATAAGTACAATGAAGCGAGTTATCACTCCTGCAGGCAGAAAATCATAGCGGTAATAAAACCGCAAGTTGTTCGTTTCATCCCACTCAAATTCCGGTTCTGTTTTGGGTAGTAGTTCCGCAACCAGGTGGCTCTTCTTATCTGGCAGTTCAAACGCCAATTCAAATTTCTTCATCAGTCCCAGTAATTTTGGGAAAATATCCAGCGGATAAATATTGGAATCCCAGATTTGGTCTAATTCACTGTGCAATAAGATCCCGCCTCGATCTAAAATCGATTGCGTATCCAGAATCTTATACACTGCCTTTGTTGCCCATTCTGGATTTAAAATTACCATGTCGCGCAGTTCCAATCTATCTTGGAAATGAATAATGACGCCCAGATAGTGCAGGGATTTATCTAAAATATCCGTTTGTTTGTTATCCAATCCCTCTGACTGGCAGATTTGCTTGAATTCTTCGTATTCTATCCAATTCCGTCCGTCATGCTCTAATCGTTCTCGTACCTTGTACCATGACTCGATCCAGGGAGTCCGCATGTGCGGCAGGTGCCAGGCGGTTTCACTTATTATGTCCTTCAAGGTGGGAATTCCTTTTCCGTCTTCGCTATCCACTTTGTATAAGCCGACAATTTGCGGGAATTTTTCTCTTAGCTCTTTCATATTCAGATCATCGTCCCGCTCGTTCAATTTGCTCAGCACTAATACTATCGGGCTGTCCTCTCCGAAAGCCTCTATTGTATGCAGCCAGTAGTAAATATGTTCATAATCCTGCGACTTGCGTGCATTCCAAACTAGTAGATAGAGTGATCGTTTGGTGAGAAAGAACTGATGCGTGGCGTGATAAATCTCCTGACCTCCAAAGTCCCATACATTTAGTTTTATCTCTTCCTCGTCTGCTGTGGGTGCAGTAATTGCCCATTTTAAGATGTCTATTCCTTCTGTGCTTTTATCTTCTATGAATTCATCATAAATCAATCGTTTTGCAAGGCAGGTCTTTCCTACATCTCATTGACCTACCAAGATCATCTTTGCTTCATTGTGCTCTATTGCTTCCTCTGGGAGGTGACGCAGATACTCAAAAATTGCCTCTATTCCCTGTTCTGCTATTTCTGGTGGTGGCGATTCCAGCGGATTTTTGGATAGGAAAAGTATGGTAAGGTTTTTTAGCTCCACTATCTCCGCCGGCAATCTCTTCAGTTGATTTTCGGATAGGTTAAGCATGGTAAGGTTCGTTAGCTCCTCTATCTCCGCCGGCAATGTCTTCAGTTGATTGTCGGATAGGAAAAGCTTGGTTAGGTTCGTTAGCTTCACTATCCCCCCCGGCAAGGTCTTCAGTTGATTCCCGGATAGGTCAAGCGAGGTAAGGTTTTTTAGCTTCACTATCTCCGCCGGCAATCTCTCCAGTTTATTTAGGGATAGGTTAAGCCAGGTAAGGTTTTTTAGCTTCCCTATCTCCGCCGGCAATCTCTTCAGTTTATTCCCGGATAGGTCAAGCTCGGTAAGGTTTTTTAGCTCTCCTATCTCCGCTGGCAATGAAGTCAGTCGATTTTCGGATAGGTAAAGCGTAGTAAGGCTTTTTAACTCTCCTATCTCCGTTGGAAATCTCTCCAGTTGATTTCTGGTCAGGTAAAGCGTGGTAAGGTCTTTTAGCTCTCCTATCTCCGCCGGCAATCTCTCCAGTTGATTTCCGGATAGTTCCAATTTGGTTTGCTTATTTCTTGCAGCTTTCTCGATAACACGCAAAATCATGTCATTTTCCATGCTTTTAACTCCTTATTATCATACCTTCCTGCCTCTTGACATCTTTGCCATCACTTCCGCAACAATTCCATGAAACAGTGCGCGCTCTTCCACTAGATCGCCTGGTGAACCCATAAATAATAATCCTGATTCCCTTACGAATTGCCGTCATCATCGCCTCCTCATTGATATTACAGGATTGCCGTATATCCTAAAGTATATACCCCCCATATCTTAAAACTTTTCGTTTTTTTTCCACATAAAATGAAGTGTGGCCACTAATTTTATTTGGGGATATTTTTTTGCCTATATCTTCATCTTTAAAGCAATATCTTATTGCCTCCCATCTTATGCAGTTTTCGTATATTCTATTTAGTATATGCGAATTTCGTATATAGATCTAATCTATAACTGCGTTCTTTTCTAAAAACAGGATCCCACTATAATTATTTACGAAATAACTTCTTAATCACTTTTTTCACATCTATCCCTAGCCCCATGAAGTTTGGCTGTAATATAACAACATCCTCCGCCTTTTGTAGCAAAGTTTCTTCAGTATCCGATTTATCTTTAAGTTCTCTTAAAATCGTTATAATCTCTTCTTCTGTCTTCTTTTCTACGTATATTGTTCCCAACAAATCTTTTACCTTATATTCGTTTTCTGAACCATCTGGCATAAACTCTTCAATACCCTTTTTCTCCAATCTGATTAAATGCTCATAACTCACTGTTACTTCTGGTTCATCCGGCAAAGGAACTTTTTCGATTGCTTTTAATTTTTCGAAGCTTCTATTTATTCCCCGGAAAGTAAATAAGATTGCGGAGAAATAATCTCTTTTTTGTTCCCCATCAACATAAATATATATTTTCTCATCCCGTTCATCTGCTTTAATAACTGCAGTAGAACGAAAAGCTTTCTCTTCCAGCACCACGCCCGTTCTCCAACGCAATTCACTCGCTATATCGTTATGCATCTTTACTATAAACCGCGGCATAACGGACCTGGGTAAGAAATCATAGTCAATGACAAATTTCAAAGCCGCACCATAGTCAAAATCAAATTCGGGCTCTGGTACTTCTAACAGGTCTGGTAACAGTACTGTCTCTTTATCTATCTCATAGCACAACTCAAATTTCTTCATTAAATCTATGATGTACCTGTATTTCCCAGAGGGGTAATAATAATCGTCTTCCGCTTCCTTTTTCAATATCTCATCTAATAAATCTAATTTTAAAACGCCATTACACGCTGCTAATTCTTTTGAATTGATTATCCTGTACACGGCGTTTGTTACCCATTTCGGTTCTAGCACATGCGTGTCTAGCAACTCAAAATCCTTGAAATGTAGTATCACGCCCAAATCGTTCAGAAAATCTACAAGTGTATCCTGATCAGTTTTTTCTGTTATCTTTTCGTTCGTGCACATTTCTTTATACTTGTCAATACTGATGAAATTTTCTGTCATCTCTTCCAATTGCGTCTTTACATTGAACCATGTTTTTGGCCACATGGTTTCGATAAGCTCTACGTTTGCCACTGCTTTGCTCAGAGCGCCGGTAAAATCTTTTATTCCTTGGCCCTCAGCACACGAAACACGAAAAAAGCCCTTTATGCCCTTGTATTTCTCCTGTAAGAATTTACGGTTCACTTCAAAGCTCGGATTCTCATCTATTTTGTTCAGAACCACTAAAATAGGCGAATCACCGCCGAAACTCTCTATATGTTTGAGCCAGTATTCGGTCTTTTCGTCTCTCCTACCGTCCAAAACCAAAAGGTAAAGGCTCCGTTTTGATAAGAAGAACTGGTGTGTGGCGTGCATAATCTCCTGACCGCCAAAATCCCAGAAATGGACATGTATTTCTTCCACTTTCCAATCTCTTAAATTTATACCATGCGTTTGTGATTCATGCTTATCAAATTCTTCACCCAACACTTGTTTTACCAATGAGGTCTTTCCTGCTCCGCCATCACCTACCAACAACACTTTTACTTCGTTTAATGGTTGTTTTTCTCCTTCCAATGATTTGAAATAAGATCTTATTGCTTCAATCCCCCTGTTGGCAATATCCAGAGGGGGGGATTCCAGGGGATTTTCGGATAGGTTAAGCAGGGTAAGGTTTTTTAGCTCCACTATCTCCGCCGGCAATGTCTTCAATTGATTGTTGGATAGGTCAAGCGCGCTAAGGTTTTTTAGCTCCGCTATTTCCGCCGGCAATGATCTCAGTTGATTGCTGGATAGGTCAAGCTCGGTAAGGTTCGTTAGCTTCCCTATCTCTGCCGGCAATCTCGTCAGTTCATTGAGGGATAGGTCAAGCGTGGTAAGGTTCGTTAGCTTTCCTATCTCCGCTGGCAATCTCTTCAGTTGATTATAGGATAGGTCAAGCTTGGTAAGGTTCGTTAGCTCGCCTATCTCCGCCGGCAATGTCTTCAGTTCATTCCAGGATAGTTCCAATTCAGTTTGCTTCTTTCTTGCCGCTTCCGCGATAAGTTGCAAAACCTTGTGCTTTTGCATGCTTTTAACCCCTTATTATCAAACCTTCCTAGCCCTTGACATCATTGCCATCACTCCCGCAACAATTTCATGAACCGTGCGCACTCTTCTGCTAGACCGCTTGGTGAACCCATAAATAATAATACTGATTGCCGTATGATTTACCATCATCTTCGCCTCCTCATTGATATCGCAGGATTGCCGTATATCTTAACAATATATGCTCAGCATATCTAAATGCTTTTCGTTTTTTACACATAAAATGAAGGGGTGCCACTAATTTTATTTGGAGATATTTTTTAGTTCACCTATATCTTCATCTCTTTTAATGTAATATTTAGTTGTAGGTGGTTTTCCTTTAGTTACAAGGAGTCCTGCCTGTTTTAGTGTATTCAAATGGTATTGAATAGTAGAGGGGGGTTTCCCTATTGCCTTACTTAAAGATGTTGGTGAGCCGGAGCTTAAGTCCGCAATAGCCCTAAATACTTCCTGGGTCTCTTCACTTAATTAATCTAATGTTTGGGGTTGCATTAATAGCTTCACAATCATACTTCCTGCGTTACCATCGCCAAATGGATTCTGCCAGTTTCGTTCTTTACTTAGCTGGCTCTTAACACCATCCAAAATATTAGTTTGATTTACGCCAACCAGAACATTACTTCCGACTTCTAACGTCTCTGGTCTTTCCGTATTGTCTCGCAACGTAACACAAGGAACTTTTAATATGCTCGTTTCTTCTTGCACACCACCGGAATCCGTCAAAACCAACTTTGCATTTGCTTCCAATTCTAGAAACTCGAGGAAACCCTGCGGCTCGATTAAGTCCACGCCTTCTGGGATTTCCAATCCGAATTCTGCTATCCGTTTCGTCGTTCTCGGATGAATTGGGTATAGTATAGGAAGATGGAACTCTTTGTAAACCGATTCTAATCCGTCAAAAATACTTCTTAATCGCTCTTCTATATCCACATTCTCTTGCCTGTGTGCAGTAATAAGAAAATAGCCACCGCGTTCTAAACCAAGTGTATTTAGAACACCCACTTTCCTTTTGGCAATCGCCAAATTCTGAAAAACCGCGTCCACGATCGTATTTCCCGTGACAAAAATCTTGTCTTGGGGTATCCCTTCTCGTAACAGATTCGCCTTTGCCCTTTCCGTTGGTGCAAACAAATAATCAGATGCATGATCAGCTAAAACACGGTTTATTTCCTCTGGCATTGCTCTATCATAAGAGCGCAAACCCGCTTCTACATGACCTACCGATATATGTAGCTTAGAAGCCGCTAAAGCACCTGCTAAGACCGTGTTTGTGTCGCCCTCAACCAGTACGACAGTCGGTTTTTCTTCTTTTAGTATCTTTTCTATCCCAGTTAGCATTTTCCCCGTTTCTTCTGCATGCGTGCCTGAGCCGACATCCAGGTTGTATTTTGCTGCGGGCAGCTCTAAATCGCCAAAGAAGATACTATCTAAGTTATATGAGTAATGCTGACCGGTGTGCAAGATAAAATAATCCAAATTTTGTCTTTCGCATTCCCGTATCACAGGAGACATCTTTATTATCTCTGGCCGTGTTCCTAATATTACTGCTATTTTCATGGCTCTTTCTCATTATCAACTCTGTACCATTTAAAGATAAATGTCCCGCCTGTGGTAAGGCTCTTGGAGATCAGCACATTGGATATATGTACCATCCTTTTCAGTTCATAAATACAATAGAAGTAATGCCTTCTACACAGATAAAAGTCAACAGGGTGATAGGGAGCGTGAAAGAGCAAAATGCGTCAACTCTACCATTCCGGAGATAGTGATTGTTGAGAAGATGAACAAAGAAACAGCAAGTAGAACTGGAACGGCTGAGCCTGAATGAAGCCAAACAATATCTCAGTGAGGGTCTGTTTCCGCCTGGGAGTATGGGTGCCAAGATAGAAGCGGCGGTGGAGTTTGTGGAACACGGCGGGGAGAGAGCTGTTGTTTGTATGCCGGCCCGAGTTTATCGTTAAGACACTTGAGGGGCGGACAGGAATAGTAATACAGTCAATTTCAGGGTAAAAAATATACACATAATATTTTGTAGCTATTAACTATTTCAGCAAGTATAACATAACTGATTGTTATGGATAGCAATTGGAGCGACAAGCAAAAAGCGCCGCTCAAAAACGAGCGTGAAAAGCTCGACGAGAAGATGGCCGAGCTTGAAAGGAATGTGGAAGCGCTTGTGATAGAGGAAAAGCAGTTGAAGGCCGATATGGAACGTGAAGAAGACGCCGAGGGGGATGCTAAATTCCAGCGATTGGAAGAACGAGCAATAGCGCGGCTAAGAAATAAACAGGTCGCGCTTAAAAAGCGGTTGAACGAGCTCAAAACGGAACAGCGTGCGTTGACGCAGCAGGAAAAGCAGTTGAAGGCTTTGATAGAACATGAAAAATATCCGGAATGGCTTGAACTGAAGAAAAAACGTGATAATGCAATTAAAGAAGCGGAACGACTGGAATCAGAAATGAAAAAAATTATCTAAATATTATTTATAATCACAATGGCTACAACTTCGATCTATCATAGCACGTTAAAGGAAAAATTAGATACTGAGCTAAATATAGCACTAGCGGCGAGGGAAAAGGGCCTTGACCCCGCTCCGACTTCTGAAATCAACATAACAAAAGACCTTGCAGAGCGGGTCGAAGCACTCATAGGGGTAAAAGGTTTGAGTGCGAGGATAAGGGAACTAGAGCAAGCAGGTAATAGCAGAGAGGAGTTGGCATTGAAAATCGGCTATGACTTCGTAGAGAATAAGTTTGGTGAGTATAGACGGATAGAGATAGTAGAGCTTGCTGTAAGAACCGCAGTTGCGATTCTCACCGAAGGCGTAGTTGCGGCACCTATCGAAGGTATATCCCGTGTCGAATCAGATAGAAACGATGATGGTAGCGAGTATATAAAAGTCTTTTATTCAGGTCCGATAAGAAGTGCAGGTGGAACTGCACAGGCGCTATCTGTACTGGTTGCGGATTATATAAGGTGTAGAATGGGCTTTGCCGCTTATCAGCCACGCGAAAATGAAATAGGTCGGTACGTATTAGAAGTTTCAGTATACGAGCGAATAAGCGGCTTGCAATACAAGCCTACGGACGAAGAGATAAAGGAGATAGTGCGTGGTTGCCCTATTTGTATTGATGGAGACGCAACCGAAGATATGGAGGTAGGCGGCTTTAAAGATCTCCAAAGGGTCGCGACGAATAAAATACGTGGTGGTATGGTGCTCGTACTCATCGAGGGGATCGCAATGAAGGCAACGAAGATAAAACGGCATGTTGACCGACTTGGACTCGAAGGCTGGGACTTCTTAGCAAAGTTGGTGAAATCAAAAGGCGAGAAGAAAAAGAAGAAGTTCTTAGGCGATTTAATCGCCGGTAGACCCGTATTTGGACGACCATCGGCAAAAGGCTCCTTCAGTCTCCGTTATGGACGTTCTCGCAATACGGGCCTCGAAACTGTCGGGTTAAACCCCGCTACAATGTCATTGCTTGGATTCGTCGCTGCGGGCACACAGATAAAGCCCGAACTACCAGGTAAAGCGGGCTGTGTTGTACCTGTTGATTCTATTGACGGGGCAACAGTGAAATTGAAAGATGGTTCCCTTGTCAGGTTAGATTCCGCAGAGACTGTCACTAAACTAAGAGACGAAGTGGCAGAGATAGTGGATGTAGGCGAGATACTCATAGATTATGGCGATTTTTTAGAGACCGGACATCGTTTAATGCCCGGTGCATACTCGCATGAGTGGTGGTTACGGGAATTGGAAGTGAAATCAAATGAAGAAGCGGCTAAATGGTGTTTGAAGCCGCCTAATCAAGCAGAAGCAATAGAGCTTGCATCCCGCTTCGATGTACCGTTACATCCTGCATATACGTATCTCTGGGCGGACATAACAGAAGAGGCTAACGCATATTTAGCGGACTCTATATGCGAGAAGGGCACTTTGGAAAAGAATATGCTCTTTATTCACTCTGATGATGGAGGCAGAGTAAAGGCGATTCTAGAGGATTTGCTTGTCCTGCATCACATTGAAAATGGTTCTTTAGCGATAGAGGAGCCAGATGCTCTGTTAAGGTCTTTAGGGATAACCGGAGATTTGAGGCGAGACGAATTTACGCGGGTAAAGACGAGGAACAAAGCACCGACAAGAATCGGTGTTCGCATGGGTCGACCGGAGAAATCGAAAGAGCGGCGGATGACTCCTGCACCGCATTCTATCTTCCCGGTAGGCGAATACGGAGGAAAGAGCAGGTTGCTGAAGGAAGCATTAAAGAAGAAGGTGATAGAGGTAGAAATCGGCATGAGACGGTGCAACGAATGCGGTAATGAATTCATATCATCTTCATGCATCTGTGATAAGTGCGGCTCTTCAAACTTTAAAACTCCTGGCTTGATGCAAGATGCAAGATCCCGGCTAAAAACGGGTTCTAGAGCTAAAAAGAGCATAGATCTGTGGAATTATTATCATGCGACAATAAAGAAACTGGGTGAATCGCCTAACAAACAGAACGTGAAATGCGTGCAGGGGCTTATTTCAAAGCATAAAGTGGCTGAGCATTTAGGTAAGGGTATATTAAGGGCAAAACATGGCGTGTTTGTGTTCAAGGATGGCACGATAAGATATGATTTCACGAATCTACCGTTAACGCATTTCAAGCCCAAAGAGATAGGTTTGGGCCTGGAGAAGGCGAAGGAACTGGGCTATTCGCATGATACCTTCGGTAAGGAATTGGTAAATGAGACACAGGTAATAGAGCTCAAGCAGCAGGATATTGTTATTTCGCTTGATGCGGCATCGTATTTGCTAAAGGTGACCCAATTTCTGGACTCTCTGCTCTCTAAATTCTATGGCTTATCGCCTTATTATGGTGCATCAAACAAAGAGGACCTTTTAGGTGAACTCGTGCTTGGACTGGCACCACATACATCTGCTGGGATCTTGGGTCGGATAATAGGTTTCACAAAGGCTTCGGCCTGTTACGCGCATCCTTTCTTCCATGCAGCGAAGAGGAGGAACTGTGACGGTGACGAGGACTCCGTCCTCCTTCTGTTGGATGCTCTTATCAATTTCTCGCTCTTCTTTTTACCTGAGAAACGCGGTGGCAGAATGGATGCGCCTCTTGTTCTCATTCCATTCATCAATCCGAAGGAGGTAGATAAAGAGGCACGTAACGTTTCTATCGCGCGTGAATACCCATTGGAATTCTACGAGGCTGCTTGCTTGGAGAAGCTTCCAAAAGAGGTGGATATAGAGACTGCGTCGACCAGAATAGAAGAGCCAAAGGATGTTTATGGATTCCTTTATACACATGAGACAACAGACATCGCAGCAGGTCCTTTAAATTCGTTATATAAGAGTTTGGGAACTATGATGGAGAAATTGGATGCGCAGTTAAAACTAGCGCGGATAATAAGGGCTGTGGATGCACCTGAAGTGGCGGAAGCGGTCATAGAAAACCATTTCCTACGTGATATAAAGGGTAACCTCAGAGCGTTTGGATCTCAGAGGATGAGGTGCAGTAAATGTAATGCTAAATACAGGCGGATTCCGCTGAGTGGCAAATGCACGCGGTGCGGCAGTAAGATACTCCCTACAGTACATATAGCAAGTGTGAAAAAGTATCTTGACGTCTCGCTGCGTATGGCAAATGAGTATCATCTTTCTGATTACACGCGACAACGGCTGGAGCTGTTGCAGAAGGATGTGAATTCGCTCTTTCCTGATGCCGGGAAGCAGCAGAAGGCTTTGACAGATTTCATGTAATAAGGGGCCAGGCCCCCCTTATCAACCCTCCCGGCCACATGTTTATTCTTGCGGGTAAGAGAGTGTGTGCCGAGCAAAGTTCATAATATCCAACTAAAATTGATTATTGACACAGATTAACGCAGATTAGCGCAGAAGAAATTAAATCCGTGTAAATCCGCGTCCTAAACTAAATTAAGTATGTAGAAGCTATACTTTATATACAACAACAAGAAAGAAAAATGTTCAACATCATGCATAAAGCATTGAAAAAGGCGTTGGAGAGCTGTGATCAGGTAGAGATCTATGGTGAGCGGGGCAATGTGTTAAGCATTGACCTTGAGCGCGAGGAAGTCAAAAAGGTGAAGCACGTTAAAAGCGCAGGCATTGGCGTGCGAGTAGTATTATCAAATAAAATCGGGTTCTCGTCCACCACGGCTTTGGAATCAGAGGCGATAGAAACATGCGTAGAACATGCAATAAAACAAGCGCGGGTGTCTGATCCGGATCCTCATTTCGTGTGCTTACCGGCACGATCAACACAGAGCTACACGAAGCCGAAAAAGACGTTTGATCCACGAATAATTGACCTTCTCGAGAGTGGGACCGGTGATGCAATAGAACATTGTAAAGAGCTGCTAACGGGAATGGAAGCGTATACGGTAAGAAAAAGCGTTACCTGCATACCAACAGAAGGCAGCTTCGCCGCTGCACATGACGAAACATACATTTTGAATTCTGAGGGTATCGAGACGAGTGATACCGGCACTTATGTCGCTGCCGGAATAGCGATTGTGGCAAGTGAAGATGATGGCGAAGAAACTTCTGGCTGGGAGGGAAAAACCAGTAGGATGCTCAGTGAGATAGATTTTGATTGGATTGGTCGGTCCGCAGTGAAAATAGCGGCGGATAGTTTAGGTGGTAAGAAACTAGAAACGAAGGAGATACCCGTTATCTTCTCTCCTAGAGCGGTGCAAAGTCTTTTCGCTTATACTCTGATCCCGCAACTTAGCGCTGAGAGCGTGCAGCGGAGACAATCACCATACCAGGGAAAGAAAGGAGAGGAAATAGCGTCTGAGAATCTTTCGATTATTGACAATGCTACGATGCCGTTAGGGATAAATAGTAGGCAGATGGATGGCGAAGGCGTCCGCTCAGAAGCTACACGTTTGGTTGATAAGGGCGTGCTAAAGAATTTCCTCTATGATTCCTACACCGCAGGTAAAGACAATGTGAAAAGCACGGGTAATGCAATAAGAGGTTTTGACAGTTTACCCGCACCTGGGGCAACGAATTTCACTATAAGTGGGCGCAGAGCTTCTACGGACGAAATGATCCGCGAAACAGGCGCTGGCCTATTTATAAATGATGTAATCGGTGCACATACCGCATCAAGAGCATCCGGTGATTTCTCTGTCGTTACTCAGAATGCTCTTGGCATTAAAAATGGTGAGTTGTATCCCATTACGCAGGTGATGCTCGCAGGCAACATGCAAGAGGTGCTGAAACATGTGGAATTGGTTGGGACCGATACACGGCAGATATCTAATGTGGTCACGCCATCAATTATGGTATCAAAGCTGCAGGTAGTGTCGTAATTAAACGCCGGACGCCAGCGTAGCAATACCTACTGCACCTGCGTACTGTGAATTAGGCGGGACCGTAATATCAATGCCGAGCATAGTCTCAAATTCGTGCGTCACCCCTTCTATTAGCGATACACCGCCAACAAAGATAATCGGTGGTCTCATCTCCATCTCCTGTATCTGATTTTCATACACCTGGTTCGCAACCGACCTGCAAGCAGCAGCAGCTACGTCTTCTGGCTTCACCCCGGAACCAAGAGCAACGACAAGACTTTGTATTCCAAATACCATGCAATAGCTCTGCAACACGTGTTTCACTTTTGACTTCAGCGCCAGTTGTCCCAACTTCGAGATGTCCACATCCAATCTATTCGATGCCACTTCCAGAAACCGCCCGGATGAGCCACCACAAATACCGCCTAAATTGAAACTAGTTGCTATACCATCTCGCATCAGTATCAACTTATTGTTCATTCCACCTATATCAATCACTGTTGCATCGCCTTTATGCTGTCGAGAAAGCAAAGCCGCTCCTTTCGCGATTACACTCACCTCTTCTAAATTGAGTGCCGCCTTCACATGCTTGCCTACAAGTTCACGTCCATGACCTGTAACACCAATCGCATCCACATCCGTTCTCGAAATACCCGCACCCTTTAACGCCGATTCTATCACTTCATCCGCACTTTCTACTGGGTCTGTTGTTGGTATCCAGCCTTCCCCCACTATCTCATTATCCTTCATCACCACCGCTTTTGTGGTAGAAGAGCCGGAATCAACGCCAATTGTGATCCCTTCCTGCTTCTCACGCATTAAAAGCGACTTCCGCGCTATTAACGTCCTCAGCGCTTCCAGCCTCGAATATATCTCTATCTCCTTCGGCTTCTCCACATTTGAATATACTATAATTGGTATATCAATTCTCTCCTGCAGGAACCTTCTTATCGTATCTTTTACTATTGTGCCCTCAGCACATTTGAAGCAAGTGAGGAGTAAGGCACCCTTTATCGTAGGGTCATCTAACATGGATATCGCTCTTGCCATCATCATATTCAGGCTGGGGCTTTCTACCTCGAATCCAAACTCTTTACAGGCTAGTTCCACCTCCGACAATTCCATCTCTGGATAGACCAGTTCTATACCTACCCGCTCTGCTATGTCGTCAAATATCCATTGGATACCACTGTATTCGGTACCACAAGATATCTGTGCAACTCTCACCTTCTCCATTTTATCTTTGCCCTTCCTTCTTTAACTGCTCTAAAAACGTCATTACTTCCGATACCATCTCTTCCACTTTCTCGCCGCCTTCATACGTCACTTCTAATGTCGGTATCTCGCGCCGCCTTATCAGATACTTGAAGAATTCGTCTGCAACTGCGCAGCCCATGCAGCCAAAAGTAGGGGGTGCATCGCGCAATATAATCGAAGCTTCTGCCGCCTCCAGTAGAGGTGCAAGCAGCCCTATTCGCCCTTTTAGGCCTGCTGGTTCTTCCACGGAGACATATCTCAACGCCCTTTTCAAGTCCTCCTCGGTGATATTCAGCGGTGGTGCGTCTATCTCAGCCTCCCTCACGTGTTCTCCTATTTCTTTCATTAATACTACGGGCTCATGCCCGCCTCTTTCCACCAAATCCGCTAGTATCATGCTATTCGGTGGATACACCAGTACTTTCATCTTATTTCTTCCTTCCTATTTTTCTTAATGTGTCTAATAC
>PRCZ01000079.1 GCA_009903405.1 Candidatus Methanophaga sp. AG-394-G06 | reverse complement strand
TCCACTCCAATCTTTTGGTTTTGGCATGAGTTTTTCTTTAAATTGCTTCAAATAGGATTCTATCGCTGGATATTCTCTGATATTTACTCCTCTTCGTGTAAAAATGAGATATTTATCTGATTGTGGCGGCTGATACCGTTTTATGTCTCTACCTGCAAGAAAAGGCTTGATCAGTTCTGCACTTTTTGGATTCTCAGCAATGAGTCGTTTACGAGTCTCAGCATCAATGACAAACGCATAATTCAAACCTGTTACGATACCCCGGTAGATATTTCCCTGCACATATTCTCCAAGCGGAATCCCAACTTGACGTAACTTCTTCAACAGTGCAGCAGACTGCTCATCCACTATAGACCAACCACCATCATCCCGTTCATCTTGATTCACCGCATACTTATGCTCTTCCACATAAGTCTCAAGGTCTGGAAACTCGAGGGTTTCAACCTGAGTCACCTCAAATGTTGAATGGGGTTTCCCGTTGGAAATCCGCATAATGCAAGGGTAGGTTGTGACGCTCTTGAACACTGAAAGGTCGCCAAAATCTACAATCTCCTCGATCCGCTTTGTTTTGAGCCATTGTCGGAGTTGTTTCCCATAATTTGCACGCATCCATTTATTGGCAACGATGATGCTGAACAGCCCTCCAGAACTGAGCAAAGAAACTCCTTTTTCGATAAAATACGCATACAGGTCAGCAGTTCCCTGATACACACGATAATGGGCCTTGAAATATTCCTTCTGCTCTTTCAGCAGTTCCTGCCGCACATACGGAGGATTCCCAATAACGCAATCGAACCCACCGCGTTTCATAATCCCCCCAAACCCCTTCACATCGTCATTCCAATCGAATACATTAACCCGCCTCATCTCCGTTTCGTCAAACAGCGTTTCCTGCTGCCCCGTATCATAAAAATCAGGTCCAATCAACGAATTGCCACACTTAATATTATCACCCAGATTCGGCAGCACACCCTCCAGCCCCAGCTTCGCTTGCTGATCTATGCTCTCCCGACTCTCGTGCTCCAGCACCTTCAGTAGCAGACTCATCTTCGTCACTTCCACCGCCTGCGAGTCAATATCAACACCGAAGACATTATCCAGAAGAATCCGCTTCTTCTCTGCCGTTGTTAAGTACCATTCATCCTCCTTAACCTGAAACATTTTCCCCTTATGTTTCTTCGGCTTGTTACTCACGTACCAATCCAGATGATACCGCAACAGATAGGTATAGGCACCAATAAGGAAACTGCCGGAACCACATGCCGGATCCAGAATCTTTATTTTTGCAATTTCCTCAGGCGTCTTCCCCTCAACTAATTTACCCACAGTGTTCTTGACAATATAATCCACGATATACTGAGGCGTGTAATACACACCACCCGCCTTTTTAACCTCCGGCTTCGTCTCCACCTTCGCCTGATGTCCTGTGGTCAGCCTGATAACCTTACCCAAGAACTGCTCGTACACGTTCCCTAAAATCTCTACACCGAGTACCGAAAATTCATAAGGTGATTTCGGATAATACAGACTCTGAATAATCGTTTTCAAGACGCGGTCGTCAATTCTCAATGCTGGCGTTATCCTATCAGTATCAAAATCGAATATACCACTGTCGTATTTGGATTCCGCCAATCTAAAATGGTTCAGCAAATGCGTGTACACGTCACCAGATTCCGCCTTCGTCTGCAACTGTCCATAAGGTTCGATTCCACGATCTTCGCAAATCCGCAAGAAGATTATCCTGTCTATTATCTTTTGCACCGCATAGTTCAACTCGTAAATAGACACGTCAGGATTGCGTAGCGCAATGTTCTTCGCCAGCAGTTCACGCCAGCTTTCTATCTCCTTTAAAAATTCGCTATCTACTTCCTGGGTTCCTCGTTTCTTCTCGCTCGTCTCTGCAAATCTATCAAAATAGCCCTGGACGACAGCATCATAAGAAAACCTACTCGCTATTTCATCCCATTGGTCGATATAATCCTTATATGTCAGATACATGACCCTGCCAGTGCCTGCTTTGTCATCTTTTTGGGGACGTGTTCGTGTTTCATAGACTGCGAATTCTTCAAAATCCGTCAATATGGATAACGGTAGCTTTGCACTCCACGCGTATCGCCTCAATTGAAATGCTGGGTGAATGTCCTTTTTAATATCAACAGAAGGTTTTTTCGCCTCAACAAAGAATATACGCTTTCCCGCAAGTGTAAAACAATAATCGGGTGCCTTTGTTCCACCACCGATTTTTATCGAATCTTCAAATATCACATCTCTATGTTGTGGAGCAGCGTTCTTTTCATTATAGACATCCCAACCAAGAGCCTTAAAGAATTTATTCAAGAATTCGTGCTTTAATTGCTCCTCTTTATACGTTGGACTTTTGTATGCCTTTAGATTCGTTTCAAATTGTTCCACCAATTCCCTAATTATCTCTGGTGCATTTGTCAACGTTTATTTCCTCCAACTCATTTGATTGTGTATAAAGTATAACTTCTACCCATAAATAAATTTAATTTAGGACGCAGATTTACATGGATTTACGCAGATTTATTTTCTTGGTAAAGCTTTTTGCTTGCAAAAAGGTTTGTGTTAATCTGTGTCAATAATTAATGCTAGTTGGATATTATGCTTTCTTGAAAAAAAAATCCGAAATCCCAAACGGAGAATAGCCAATGGGGAATGGGTAAGGGTATGATCCCAATTTGGAAATTGGGATTTATTTTCCAGCTATCCTTTCTTCCACCTTCGCAATATCTAACCTCGTTGATACTACTACATCCGGGTTCAAAGACAGCGAATCTATTCCGCACTCGACCAGGAACTCAGCGAAATCGGGGAAATCGCTCGGCGCCTGACCGCAAATACCTATCTTTCTTCTCGGCTCGTGTGCATGCGCAACCTCTATGACGTGTTTCACCATCCACTTCACTGCTTCGTTTCTCTCGTCAAATAAGTCTGCAACAATGTCAGAATCGCGATCCAGACCAAGTGTCAACTGTGTCAGGTCGTTAGACCCTATGCTGAACCCGTCAAACAAATCCGCATATTGGTCCGCTAAAATGACATTCGATGGTATCTCACACATCACGTACACTTCCAGTCCATTTTCGCCCTGTTTCAATCCGAACTCCGCCATTGTTTCTATTACCTTTCGCCCTTCTTCCGGCGTTCTGCAAAATGGAACCATCACCTTAACGTTGGTCAATCCCATCTCATTTCTCACTTTCAGTATCGCATTGCATTCTAACCCAAATGCTGGCTTGAATTTTTCGTTATAATAACGAGACGCACCTCTCCAGCCTATCATAGGATTGTCTTCCACAGGCTCGTAAAGAAATCCCCCTGTTAGATTCGCATACTCATTTGACTTGAAATCAGAAAACCGCACTATCACGTCATTAGGATAAAATCCCGCGGCTATCTTTCCTATAC
>PRCZ01000078.1 GCA_009903405.1 Candidatus Methanophaga sp. AG-394-G06 | reverse complement strand
CTTACAGGTGGTCCGGTAATAGAGGTAACGATGAAAGAACTCGCACAGGAAACAATGGATCTAACTTCTTTTGTCAGCTTTGCTTTAATCATACTCATCCTTATAATTGTATTTGCGTCTATTAAATACGGGCTTATCCCTTTGTTAACCATCGTCTTTGGTCTTATATGGGCGATTGGCACGCTTGTTCTGATTGGGTTAGAGATAACGCCCTCTACATCGGGTGTGATGGCGATGATAATGGGTATAGGTATAGATTTTGGGATTCAAGTTACAAAACGGTTTCGATATGAGCTGCAAACGCAAAAACGTGAGGCTGCTATGGTTGATACGATCAAGAATGTATTCTATCCGATGACTATAACGACAATAGCGGCTGTTATAGGCTTTAAATGCCTTTCGCTTGGTGAATTGCCGATGATGGAAGATATGGGGACAATGATGGCAACGGGCGTCATATTCTGTATGGTTGCGGCCTTAACGGTGGTGCCCGCTGTTCTGGTGTTGTTTGAGAGAGAAAATAAAAAACCACGAGATTTCACGAGATTAGCACAAGAAAATGAAGCGGGGATAAGCCATGAAAGGGCTTATATGTAATCATGTGGTTATAAAAAGAGAGCGGAAAAGAATGGAAATAAATAAAATGATCAAGAAATTGCTAAACGCGCAATTTCAGGGTATATCCGTAGGTGATATTATGGCAACAGAAGTTATTACAATTAATGAGGATGCGACTTTGGAACGGTTATTTTCCTTGATAAGTGAATATCACCATTTGGGCTACCCTGTACTTAACAAGGAGAATAAAATTATTGGTGTTATTTCGTACAAAGATTTGTTTCGCGTGAAAAGAGAAGATTGGAATAGCGTTCGTGTTAAGGAACGGATGAGTACTCGCTTAGTCTGTGTCAGTCCAGGAGATGGAGTTTTTACGGCTGTTGAGAAAATGACCGAGGAGGGAATCGGAAGATTACTTGTAATGGATGCTGATATGCTGGTGGGGATTGTGTCGCGTAGCTCTATTATGGAGGGGGCGATAAAGAGGTTGTTAGCTTGACTTCATAGATGGCTTAGGAGAAGCAATAGTTTCAATATCGCAAGCAGCTTCCGGTTACGTTTCGGACAGGCTAAGAAGAAGAAAAATTTTCTTACAGAGCTATTTGGCGATTATTTTGACCTTTGTCTTATACGGTTTGCATAAAGGTGCTTTAGAACCCGTACAGAGAACATTTGTTTCCGAACTCGCACCAACTGCATACCGAGCCAGCGGTTTAGGCGGATTTCAAATGATTACAGGTTTGTGTGCCCTGCCAGCATCTCTAATTGCTGGGATATTCTGGGACCGGATTAGTATATTTATGCCAGTTTATTTCTCATTAGGCTTGACATTTTTGGCGATAATACTGTTAACATTTGTGAAAGTGAAATAGACTAGGGTTCATTCTACATTCAGGAAATCCCTAATGAAACGTTCTTTTGGCGTTCTCTTGAGGTAAGCGTCTCCCAAAACGCCGATGAAAACCCCACCGACTAAATCAAACATCAAGTCATGCATCGTATCTTCGAGACTGATTTGCAGTTGTGTTCCAAGAATTTGGTCAGATACGAATTCGGTGATTTCCCAAAACGCTCCTAAACTCATCGTAAAGATTATAACAAAAAATATAATCATGGGTCTGTTCATTTTAATCTCAGTATATCGGTCCATGATAACGGCAGCGACAAATCCGAGGACAGCTATGGTTATAGAAGATACAAGATGTGCTACCTTGTCATAGAATGGGTAAAAGAGTTGATACCATCCTCGCACACCACCACTCACATGAAGGTAAAGAGAAAGAACGATGAGAAAATTTAGTTCCCACGGCAAAGTCACATTAAATCTTCGTTTTAGCATTAATGGTGTCAAAGTTAAAATAAAGGCAAACAATCCCCATACAGCCCAGATGTAATCTTTGGTATAGACGCTATAAACGGCATAAACAACGATAAGCATCTGCATTAGATAGGCAAGACAGATTCCTATTTTTTCTCTTAACATATTATGTCTGTGTCCTTGTTTTTACCAATTGCTAATTTTATATAAATTCCGAACTTACTTGCCTCATACTTTAAATAGAATAGCACTGAAGATAGGAAATGAGGTGAAAGAAAAATGGAAATAGCAACTTTATCGGAAGAAGAAAAATGGGAGATGATGCGCGAGATATTCGTGCTGAACAAGCAAGCAGATATTGGCTTCATCATGCAAATGGGAACGGAGAAGATGAGTGAATATGCGGAAATGACCTCTCAGCAATATGCAGATATGTTGCAGGCACAGGGCAAAGATAACGCAATCGGCTTTGCGCTACGTGAGGCGATAGTTCGCAAGAATTTAATGGGGAGCGATGTTGAAGTTGACGGAAATCCCAACGAAGCGACATTAAACTTAAAGAGAGACGGATTCCTGACGACGGCAATAAATCTCATAAAAAAAGGATTGTTGCCTATAAGTAAAGAGGAATTTCAACATGGATGTATTGAGGGCTATTTCAAACCGAGAGCAGAGAAACTGGGCTTGGAATTGGACGTTGAATATACCGATGAGGGATACGAGATAAAGGTGTCCAAAAAGTAAACCATGAAAAGAGATAAATAGAAATGCCAACAATAACACATTTTATAGTGCCGGCAGATGACATGGAGCGAGCAAAAAAGTTCTATACCGAATTATTTGATTGAAAAATTGAAAAATTCCCGGGACCAATAGAATACTATGCGATTACCACTACCGCGGAAAACGGCGAAGAAGGTCTTGGTGGCGGGCTGGGAAAAAGAGAAGAACCACAAGAGGCAATTGTCAACTATGTTGATGTGCCGTCAGTGGATGAGTATATCGCCAAAGTTAAAAAACTCGGTGGTAAAGTAGTGGTTCCCAAGACGGCTGTGCCCGGTATAGGATATGCTGCTGTTTGCATTGACACTGAGAATAATACCTTTGGACTCTGGGAATGCGATGAAGACGCGAAAATGAACCAATGTGAAAGTTGCGGGATGCCGGTTGATGAAAAGACGACATCCAAATTCGACAACCGATATTGCATCCATTGTCAAGACCAGCAAAGCGGTAAGTTGGCAAGTAAAGAACAGGTGAGAGAAGGAACTATATTAGCAGCGATGAAGTTTATGGGTAAAACGAGAGCGGAAGCAGAGAAAATGGCTGATGACATGATGCCAAAATTGCCATGGTGGCGAGAATAAATAAAGGGGAATAGGAACAGACACGGGTGTTGGGGGTGTGATCACATCCCTTTTTTTGTTTTAGCTGAGGCGAAAAATGAGTGAGAAGGTTCAACGAAAGGGGGGCATATGCGAAGTAAGTTTGGATATACCACTAAATTGGAGTGATATGCGAAGTGTGTTTGGATATACTACGTTATATAATAT
>PRCZ01000077.1 GCA_009903405.1 Candidatus Methanophaga sp. AG-394-G06 | reverse complement strand
GATATGTGTAATCGTGGTAATCGCCTATCTGATCACCCGCACTAAATATTTCAGAGAGATTCTGGACAAAAAATTCACACTAAAAAATTGTGTTATTTTTATTTTAATCTTCGGTGCAGTCTCTATATTCGGCACCTACTCCGGGATAAAGATACCGGGCGCGATTGCAAACGTCCGCGACCTCGGTCCGATGATCGCGGGATTAATTGGTGGGCCTGTAATCGGCTTGGGTGCGGGCCTGATAGGCGGCATACATCGGTATTTCTTAGGTGGATTTACATGTGTCCCTTGCTCACTTGCCACCGTGCTTGCAGGACTATTTGGAGGGATTATATATATATTAAGAAGAGGCAAGTTCATTGGCGTTTCCGGAGCAGTACTATTTGCAGCCCTTATGGAATCGTTCCATATGATTCTTGCACTTATCCTTGTGCGCCCATATTCAGAAGCGGTTAAGATAGTCGTAGAAGTAAGCATACCCATGATCTTCGCCAATTCTTTGGGTATGTTCTTCTTCGCATACATCATTTCAAATCGGATAAGAGAGCTGGAGACGGCGGAAGAGCGCGATAAATACTCCGCTGAGCTGGAACGAAAGCGGTATGAATTAAAAATGGCACATGACATACAACAGAGCTTTTTGCCTGATGCCATACCGGACTTACCGGGTTTCGAGCTTGCAGCACAGAATATTCCGGCGAAAGAGGTTGGTGGCGATTTCTATGATTTCATCCCTATCTCGGAAGGTAAGATCGGGCTCACGATTGAGGATGTCTCTGGCAAGGGCGTTCCCGCCGCACTTTTCATGGCGCTAGCACGAACGATAGTCCGGGCGAAAGCAACGGGGAGTTCCGGAGTGCGAGAAGTAATACGCGATGCGAACAGTTTAATTACGGCAGATGCGAAGTCAGGTATGTTCGTTACGTTATTCTATGCGGTATTAGATTTGAGCGAGAGGACGTTGACATACGTGCGTGCGGGACATAACCCACCGGTGATCTTCAAAGCGAAGACCAGAACTCTAATGAGGCTCGATGCGAAAGGGATCGCGCTGGGTGCAATAGCGGATATAGAACTGGAAGAGCGAAAGATCATACTGGACGGCGGTGATACAGTCGTATTCTATACCGATGGTGTGACTGAGGCGATAAATAAGAGCATGGAGCAGTTTGGGGAAGAGAGACTCATTACGACTATTAAGGTGAATCATGAATTATCTGCAAATGATATGATAGAGAAGATAAAGGGGGAAATGTTAGCCTTCTGTGGCGATGAGCCGCAATTTGATGATATTACGTTAATGGTATTGAAGGCGGAGTGAATATTACAAATGGAAGACCTGTTTGAACTCGAGATAGAATCGAAATTGGAGGACTTAGCGGTGATAGGTGATTTCATCACTGATTCGATGCGTGAATTTGGGTTGGTAGATCATAAGATATTCGAGATTCAAATGGCTGTTGACGAGGCGTGCACTAACATTATCAACTACGGCTACACCGTAGATGTGGGCATGATTAATATCTCCTGCTGGAGAAGGGACGAGGACGTCCTAGTGGTCATCAAAGATCGGGCTAAGCCGTTTGATCCCACGTCGGTCCCTCCGCCAGATCTGGATGCGAGTTTAGAAAAGCGGAAGATAGGTGGACTCGGGGTATATTTCATGAAGACGCTGGTGGATGAGCTCAAGTATGAGTTTAGGGATGGAAAGAATGTGTTGATGATGGTGGTGAAAGCGTCAGCGAGGTGAAGAGGGCGATTCAGAAGCGGGGGTTGTAGGCATGAACATGGTATCTACTATCTTGTGATTTTCTGATTTTGACAAATCTCTGGTTTTAAAGAGATATATTGGCGATGTCATACCAAAATGCTGTTCTATAAGTTCCAGAGCAGCGATCGCTGTTTCCTTATTTTGCAATTTCTCATTATATATAACGTATAACTACCAACTAAGACGCAGATTTACACGGATTTACGCGGATTTAATTTCTTCTGCGTTAATCTGCGTTAATCTGTGTCAACAATTTATTGTGCCTGAGCCGCCAATCCCGGATGTTTATACATTCTAACGAAAGCCACACCTTCTTAGATTTCCGTTTCAAAGCTATCCGCCGGTTTGATCGGATTATTCGAATATCGCCAGAATCGGGTGCTCTTATCGCCTTGATTCCAGTAGACGCCAGTAGGCAAATGCTCGGGAATTTTACGATTGAAGAAGACTGCTGTACCAAAAACTAAGTAACCCCATTGTTTCGATGCATCTGCAAAGCAGTGTCTGGCAAAATATGGTTCGCCAGATGGACCTTCACCACTTGGATAGAAGGCATGCACCAGGTTCAGGACGACATCTACGCCGGGATTGGGCAGGTCTTTATGCAGGAGCCCAAAGATGTCGTAGCAGACGCACATGTAATATCAGGTGCCGTTCAGCTCAAAGATACGCGATTTACCGTCTTCTGCTGATAAAAAATCCGGTGCGAGTTCTATTTGATCTTCGCATGGCGATGCGTAGAATTTACGACCTTTAGCGATGATACCGGTCTTGTCTATTGCTATGGCGATCTGATCCAGGGCGCTATCTACGCCCGTGCAGACAATGATATGGTTGGTTGTCTGTTTGAGAACGGGTATGAGCGTTTCCTGTCCTCTGTTATAAAATGTGCTTGCCGTTTTTTCGTCGGTCTAGAACATGCCTGCTGGGAATAGAATGACGCCATCGCCTGTGGATTGTTTCACAACGGATTGTGCAACGGTAGATAAAACGTTCAATCGAACTCCGTTATGGCATCTTTAAACTTGCCACCATAGTTTCACACATAGCTCCTTATATTATGAGCCACTATAATGTATCATGCAACAAAAAGTGGTTAAAGTTTCCACAAGGATGAATAGCTGCCCCTTTTGCAGCGCGAAGCTAGTTAAGAAATACAATAAGAATAACAGGCATATTATAACACTGAATGGGGAATTTTGGGTCAGAGAACGAGTTTTGCGATGCCGTAACCGTGAATGCCCCGGGCATGCTTTATCCTTCCGGGCAGAAGATTTTCAAGCGGCTATTATCCCGTATAAGATATTTGGATTGGATGTTATTCTGCATATAGGGACACTGCGATACGAAGAGCATAAAACCTACGAAGAAATAAGAGCGGCTTTGGATAAGAAAAGTATCAGAATAAGCATGGGTGAGCTAACAAACCTGACGATGACCTTTGAATCGCTAATCAAAGGCTGGCATGAGGAGCATATTCAGGAAATAAAGCAAAAGCTAGGCGAATATATCCTGAGTATCGATGGAACATACACCTATAAAGGAAAAACACTCTATATTTTCCGCAGTTACGAAAATGGCGTTGTTCTGTATGCGAATACCACCGAGAAAGACGATGTCTCGCACGTCCAACCATTGCTAGAGAAGGTCGTTGAAATGTATGGCCTACCTATTGCGGTCATAAGTGATATGCAACCAGCGATCATCAAAGCTGTGAAGAATGTTCTACTTGGCATTCCACACCAGTTCTGCCAGTATC
>PRCZ01000076.1 GCA_009903405.1 Candidatus Methanophaga sp. AG-394-G06 | reverse complement strand
CTTTACTCCATTGGCGGGGCACATGGAAACATTTAATGGAAATCCCAATATGTATGATAATAAGGATGTTGTGAATGATGAAGCCAACTGGGGTACTCCTGATGAACCCGATGCTGCTGTTGCCCGTCTGGATGGGATGAGATGGTATTATTATGTAGATGTATCCAGAGCAGAATGCCTTGAGGGTTATGCCTATCGAAGAGGTTTAAGTGATTGTCATTATCCTTGGGCAGAAGTTCCCGGTGAACCTTCCCAAAGTGATTGCAACCGCTACTGGATCGTCAATCCTCACACTTTTAGCACAACAGATCCTGAATATTACCGGTTTCGTGCCAGCTTTGATGCTTACGATATGTGGTTTGCCAACTCAATGGATATTTATGATATGCATAAAGAGCTGGTCAAAGGAGATTTTTTACGAACAATATATGGCCCGTCATTATTGATTCTCGATGTGATGTACACCGAGATTTATGGTCGTGAACGACCAGCTAATCGTTGGGATGAAGCGCTGGCAAGATATGATGAACTGGTTGGCCTTCTTGGAGCCGGCAGATCTTATGAAGAAGCTGTTGAGGCCGGTGAAGCACTCTTGGATCGATGTGGCGTATCGCCTGAAGATCCCGGTCTTTTCATCTGGTATGAAATGCTTAAAATGGAAGTAGAAGATCCGCTTAATCCACCCCTGTGTCCCGACACCTTTGAAGAAAATAACACCTGGGAAAAAGCCGCACAGATTGAACCCGGCTACTACAATCATATGAACCTGAATGTACCCGCAGATATTGATATTTATCAATTCGAATTACTCGCTGACAACTCAGTACTCATCGATCTGGACTATGAAGAAGCTGCCTTTACCAGTCCACCGGTTGTTGAACTGTGGGGCCAATTACCGGATGAAGACGAACCCTCACTAATAGAATCCGCATCCGAACATGAAGAATACGGTTTGTCTATCTTGCTGCCACGGCGATCCGACAGGACATATAGGCATCGTAAAATGACGGCTTTCGTCAAAGTCTATTCTCCAGACAATCAAACAGGGGAATATGCCATCGCTATCCAAACCAAAGGCCCAGAACTTACATCATACAGAGATTCTGAATCTGACAGTTCAGGTAGCTCAGGCGTATTCCTGCAGAGGCGTGGTCTTATCCCTACTGACGATACCATGATTGTTAGAGAAACCGGTGATGAACCCTATCGTATAGAGCCTGAATCCACTGAAGAATCTGATTCTGGATTATCATTAAACGTATACCGGACCATAGCACTAAGAAGTACAATATACATCGGAGGTGACTGGATTAAGGACCACTGGCACCTTGGTCAAACGGTAGGTGCTGATATAGACAGATATGTTGTAGAGGTTCCACCTGGTCTCGCACTAGAAATTAGTATCATTCCGTCAAATCCTAATTTAGGAATGCCGTATGCCAAATTCGAGGACAGAGCATTAATGGACAGAGCAACCATTGATTACAGCCAGTGGCCAGAGGGCGGGCATACGATCAGGGTTCGGACCACTGGTTATGAATCATCACGTGACGTCTTTTTCAAAGTGAGTGGTTTGTACAGCAATAATTACCGAAGGGATACTGGTAGTTATAGACTCACCGTAACAGTAGAGGGTACTAGGGGCGTCTGGTATGGACTTGGTATACTTCAAAGAGCAGTATTAGATGATGTCCGACAGCGCATTCCTTCCCACCATGATATACGAGCTTTTGGTCATATGTATGTTGAATTAGGTATTGTAAAAGTGCCGGATAATCCGGGCGATCCCTTTGTACTTGCGGCGATTAACTATGTCTCTGGTTCGGTAATCAACTATTATAAATTCAATCCATCTGGATACAAATCTGATTTGCCATTCAGGGAGGAGTTAAAAGCATTCAATAAAGCACAAATGGGGCCGATGTCCAGAATTATGAAAAAGACGATGAAAGCTCCACGGAAATCTAGCCCTTATCATGTAGAACGTAATCCACTCCGGGGCCATAAATGAAGCTTATGGCTTGTAAAAAAATTAACTTGAACATTTGACTTAAATAGGAGGTAAACAAAATGGGTGAAGTATTTTATGGAAGAGTTGAGATTAAAAAAGACGTGAGCGGTCTTGTCGCTCCACCGGGCACTCGAGCTCCAGTCACCATTAAGTTAGATGGTAACGAAGGAGACATCATTGTCCGAGACGATGCTGGAAACGAAAGGATTCGCTTGGATGGAAACACAGGAGACATTAAGGTGCAAGGTGCTGATGTATGTGAAGAGTTTGATGTGGCAGAAAAAGAGAAGATTGACTCAGGTACGGTTTTAGTAATTGATGATGAAAGCAAGTTACAGCCATGCAAAGAACATTATGACAAAAAGGTTGTTGGGAGGTGGATAGGATGGTAGACGACGGTATATACGAAATCAGGGCAATGCATAGCGACAAGTGTTTAGATGTTCCACATAGTTGCAATAAGGACGAAGTCGAGATTATCCAGTATAGATGTTTTAATACTACAAATCAGCGTTGGAAAATCACAGAAGGTCCTGATGGATATTACGAGATTAGGGCAATGCATAGCGACAAGTGTTTAGATGTCCCAAAGAGTAGCACTGCGGACGAGGTTAAAATTATACAGTATAGATGTTTTAATACTACAAATCAGCGTTGGAAATTAACATTCAAGGAATCAATTACTGATCCCCCACATCTTCCAGTTGTAGTTATTTCTCTTGGAGGGTCTTCATCTACTGATATACATAGTGTAGTTGAAGAATGTGCAAGAGAATACGGATATACTTTAACATTAGATGGAAACTGGTTACAAGACAAAGGGAACGGAGTTGCTGGTAATAGAGACGCGAGGCGCATCAGAGATAAGATAAATACTCTTGTTTCAAGAAACGGTGGTAATAAATCTAATCTATCTTTACTTGTTATAGGAAAAAGTGCTGGTGGAGTGCTGGCATGGAATACATTTAAACGTCATTATGGTGCTATAGATGATTTTCATCGTTCTGCTTTGGTTTTAGTTGATCCGCATGGAGCTGTTAGGAAGGATGGTACGGCTGGACCTTACTGTGATCGTCAGGATTTATGGTGGCCCGGCGGCTGGTCGTCTAATGCACATGTTTTAAGGGTGTATACTATTTATCAGCACAGAGATCGTCCCACGGGAGCAAATTTTCCAGATTGCAAGGTGTACACTAATATCCGAATATCAGAAAGCGGTATAACTCATGACAATATACCAAGTCATGCAAGAACATGTGAAATGATTAGAAGTGCTCTTAGTTTCGCTAGGGAGGGGCAGTAGATTTGAAACGTTTCGCAAAGAGTGAGCACACCAAAACAATTTGTTGATGAATTAGGAAAAAAGTCGTATGATGTTGAGTGGTAAGACACAGGGATGCCTCGGAATTTATTCCGAGTGTGGAGTGGTTGGGGCTTATTTAAGTTTGACATTGTTGATGTCGAGTAGAGCCCATAGCACACCTTTTTTTTTGAGGTAATAGCCCCAAGGTTGCTATGAGCCCCCTCACAGAACCGGACGT
>PRCZ01000075.1 GCA_009903405.1 Candidatus Methanophaga sp. AG-394-G06 | reverse complement strand
ATATGTACATGAGCGAATAAAAGCGAAAACACTGTTTGCAACACATTTCTACGAGCTGACAGAGCTTGCCGATTCGCTCGATAGCACAAAATGCTTCAACGTTTCAATAAAAGAAGTCGCAGACGAGATATTCTTTGTACGCAAAGTTGTAGAAGGGAGAGGCACTAAGAGTTATGGTATTCAAGTTGCTAAATTAGCGGGGTTGCCTGAAGAGGTGATAGAATCCGCAAAAAGTATGTTGATCCGGATGGAACGCGAGGTAGAGAAAGAGAGCGAAAGAAAAGATGAGGGCGAAAGGGGAGTAAAGAAGGCGGAGGTGAAAACGGAATATGTGGTTCAAACGCATCCGGTGGTTGAAGAGTTGCGAGCGATAAATCTAGAGAAGATTTCACCACTAGAGGCGTTAAATAAGTTATATGAGCTGAGGAAGAAGATATGAGGATCCCTGTATGTAGTAGATATGTTTCTTTGAAGCCATCACACGACCTAAAGTCGGTTCATCCCGCAGCAGCTTGCCGATTTTGTATTTATACCCGTTTGTAAGACAAATACAACGATATACCGCCCAGGAACGTCAAAATAAAAAATTAGGTGGGGATGGAATCCATTCTGCTAATTGAGATTCTGTCCAGAGTGCTTTGACTTTCTTTTCTGAACAAACAGCAAGGTCAAAAAAAATCACTCTTCATACCTCTTTAGCTTTCGCAGCCCATCGCACTTTTCTTCTTTTCCGCCTCAGCTTTATCATGTTGCGTTCGCACTTAGAGCTACAGAAATAAAAGACCGTTCCATCACGCTTTACATACATCATCCCTGTTCCTTGCTCTATTGGCAAGTCACAAAAAGAACATTTCTTCTCCATAGCCCTTCACTTTCTCACTAATTTCCTTACTTCTCTTGCGGTCTCCAGTAGCATAATATAATCACCCACTCTTAGTGGGCCAATGCAATTCCTCGTGAGGATTCTTCCTTTATTCTCCCCATCCAGTATCTTACATTTTATCTGCGTAGATTCACCATGCATCCCCGTTCTACCTACCACCTCTATTACCTCAGCAGGTACCCCTCTCTCTTCACTCATTTCCTACATTCCCACTTCCGTTAGTTACGCTTTTACCTTCTCTAGTTCTGCTATAACGCCCACAACTGCTTCTTCTGCTTTACCGGGGTCAAGGATGACCGCTGAGGCACAACCCTTGTTTATACCACAAGCAGCACCTAAATCTTTCTGGTTCTTCACATACAAGTAGGGTATGTTTTTTTCTTCGCACAGCGGTGGAAGATGCATTACTACCTCCTCTGGAGTAACATCCTCACTGATCAGCACTAACCGAGCCATACCCCGTTCTATAATTTTCGTGGTTTCATTTGTCCCCTTCTTCACGTTACCCGTAGTCCTCGCCAAATCTAAGGCCTCTAATGACTTCTTTAACAACTCTTCCGGCACCTCAAATTTGAGGCCTCTCGTCATCTCTTTTTTTTCCTTCTCGCTCATCTTTCATTCCCCTTTCAATGTTATCTGCGTTCTTACTTTAATATCAGATAGTGCTTTAAGTTTATAGTCTTCAAGTAAGACGGGTTGCACACACTCTTCGGGCACACTTAGTGAAATCTCCTTAGTTCGTCCATATCTACCTTTGCTTACAATTACTGCATTTAACAATCCCAAAATGTCTAATTCCGAGACCAAATCGGTAACACGCCGCTGCGTTAACGCTTCCATGCCCAGATGGTTACACAATCGCCGATAGGTGTTATAAACTTCGCCGCTGGAGAAGCGCCTTTTATTCTTCTCTCTGTTTAGCACTAGCACGCTGTCCAACAATATTTTTGATTGCAGAGGTAGTGTTTTTATCACTTCTCCCACCCTATTAGTCTCTAGTTTTTCACTTGCAAGTCTCACATGTTCCTCGCAGACCGTTTTAGATCCCGAACTTTCAGCAATTTCACCCGATACTCGTAACAGATCAAGAGCGCGCCTTGCATCGCCATGCTCCTGAGCTGCGAAAGCAGCGCATAGCGGTATCACGGAATCTTCAAGCACGGAATCAATGAACGCCACCTCCGCTCTCTCTTTCAGAATATCCTTTAACTGGTCGGCATTGTAAGGTGGGAATATTATCTCCTCCTCTCCTAATGATGACTTTACCCTTGGATCCAGTAGTTCAGTGAAGGTCAGGTCATTTGAAATGCCTATTACACATACGCGTGCATTATTTAACTCGCTGTTTATTCTTGATAGGTTATATAATGCTTCGTCCCCTTTGATTGCTAACTTGTCCACTTCATCTAATGTCACAATTACGCACCTATCTTCTGTATCCATACCCTTCTTAAGCTCGGAATACACCATATCTGTTGGCCAACCGATCATCGGAACACGTTTATTGAATACCCGCGCTAAATAGGTAAAAACTCGATACTGAGTATCAAATATCTCACTGTTTATGTATATTATGGTGCAATTAGATCCTCTCCTCAGTGCCATCTCCTCTAATTCTTTGCTCACGAATTTCATCGTTGCCGTCTTTCCCGTCCCGGTCTTACCGTAGATCACTATATTAGACGGTGTCTCACCTTTTAATGCTGCGGATAGTATTCTAGCTAACCCTCCTATTTGCTCATTCCGATGCGGTAAATTTTCAGGAATATACGTAGAGCGAAGTACTTCCTTATTTGCAAATATCCCCCCTTCTGTTATCAAGCCCTCAAACAAGTTTTCCATCTTTTATCTCTATCCTACATAAGAAATGTAATGAGACTAATTAAAAGTTTCGATACCTATACGCAAACAAGACAATCTTGGATATGTCCTATGCACATCCTAAGAAGTGAATATGTGGACAATTGCGGTTCCTCCAGTCCCACCAATGTTATGTGTCAGTCCAACTTCCGCGTTGGGTACCTGCCTTTTACCTGCTTCTCCCCGGAGTTGCTGTGTTATTTCTACCGCCTGCCTTATGCCCGTTGCACCAAGAGGATGCCCGCATGCTTTTAACCCACCAGAAGGGTTTATAGGTATACGGCCGCCGATTTCTGTCTGTCCTTCTCCTGTAGCAATTCCGCCTTCGCCTTTTTTAAAAAACCCTAAATCTTCGATAGCTATTATCTCCGCTATGGTATATGAATCGTGCACCTCAGCAACATCTATCTGCGAAGGTTCTAAAGATGCGATCCGGAAAGCTTTCTTCGATGCGAATATCGTTGCATCCATCGCGGCTATGTCGCGTCTATCATGAAGCGAGATGGTATCACTCGCTTGTGCAGATGCTTTCACATATACCGGTGAATCAGTATACTCCTTCGCCTTATCCGCGGCACATAAAACGACTGCAGCCCCACCATCCGCGATGCTTGAACAATCCAGCATGTGCAGTGGATCAGCAACAAGGGGTGAATTAAGCACGGCCTCTATTGATATTGCCCGTCTAAATTGTGCATAGGGGTTGTGAACGGCGTTGGCATGATTTTTCGCGGCTACCTTTGCCATTTGCTCGCTCGTAGTATGAAATCTCTCCATATGCGCACGCGCCATTTGTGCGAACAAGGAAGGAAGAGTGG
>PRCZ01000074.1 GCA_009903405.1 Candidatus Methanophaga sp. AG-394-G06 | reverse complement strand
GCCCAGTTGCAGTAGTTTCATATCATTAAATGATTTCAAATAATGAGAATTTGAAACCATGATGTTAAGGATATCATCAATAAAGCAAAGTGAATATTCAGGTGTATCGGGAAGTTCGAGTTCCAATGCTGGATTACGATGCCTATGTCGTTCCCTATAATAATTTGTCACGACATACCATATATCCAATTTGTCTGCATCCCGTATTAATTTTGAATGCAGTTTAGTGCTTTCATCAGCATTGTCGGGAACTTTACGTACATTGTGATATTCTATGGCCTTATAAACGATAGTTTGTTCCGTTTTTGTTAGTCTGCTTAATATGTTACTCGCTTTTAAAATCTTCAGCCCAAGAGATGCATGGTTTTCCGACATCCGATCATTAAAAGTGCCGTATGTCTGGAATTGTTCAAAACGACCTATGTCGTGAAATAATGCAATGGTCTCAGCCAGACGAAGTGCATTTTTATTTAGATTCAGCGCTTTGCCTAATCGAAGAATCTCCTTACAAACACGTAACGTATGTTCTTCTTTAAGTCTGATATTCTGCTGGATTTTTGGATCTCCTATGTAAAAAGATTTGACATAATTCCGAAACCATGAATGGAAAAATGCAGTATCCACGTTATTCACTATCATATCACCTTTATCCCTCTTGTTGTTTAGCTCTTTTTATCTACACTTTTACTTCTAGCTTTGTTTTGTCATTTGGAGTACCTTGAATACAAATGTAGGATTAACGAGATTTTCTGTAATCTCTTTTGGCACTTCTCGCTCTTACTTACACTTTATCACAGATGAGAAAATACAACTTTTGTCGCATCTACCCAGTAACGCCCAAAGCCGCCGACAAAGTGCCCTATCTCTACCGCTGATATATCCTCTGGAATGGACGCATTTCCAGAGAGAATGGGAAGCAGTATCAACAGCGCAAGCACAATTAACACAATTATCGTTAAGATCCGCATTTTTGTGTTTCACCTCTAATTTTTATTCCTCATTCTTATTTTTATTCTCTCGCTATAAAAATGTATCGCTCACTTGCTTAATGAGGTATTACCTTGCCTCGAAATGAAACCGCGGAAACGATAAACGCAATTCCGGCAACTAAGACTATTGTCGCTCCCGAAGGTAAGTTAAACGCATAAGACAGCCCTAACCCGCAAATACCCAAGACTGCAGAAAGGCAAACAGAAATACACATCATACTACTCAAACGATGTGTAAATTGTCTGCCCATCGCAGCCGGTATGGTTAATAGAGCAATGACTAAAATAACACCCACAACCTTTATCAGTACCACCACAGTCAGTGCAATAAGACATAAAAGGAGAAGGTATAATCGCTCTGTGTGAAGACCAGCCGCAGTTGCATAGTCCTCATCGAACGAAATCGCTTGAAATTCACGGTGAAATAAAAGCACCACCACGATTATAGCCGCATCCAAGCACAGCATCAGGATTAAATCCGAAGTAGGCACCGTTAAAATACTCCCGAATAAATAGCCAAACAGGTCCGGCGCATATCCCGGTGTCAATCCGATGAGTACAATGCCGAGAGCCATACCCATAGCCCACAAAATGCCTATCGCGGTATCTTCTGGTATTTTCGTCCTCCGCCCGATAATGCCCATGCTCAGTGCAGATGCGATGCTAAACGGAATAACACCCAGAATAGGGTCTACACCCAGGAAATAGCCCAAGCCAACACCTCCAAAGGCAGCATGTGCTATTCCTCCACTTATGAATACAATTCTTTTCACCACGACGTAGACGCCGACAATACCACATGCAATACTGGCTAATAACGCCGCTATAAGCGCGTTTCTCATGAATTCATACTCTAAAATTTCTATCATCTATCTATCTTTACTCCGTATATAATAGAATAAATATTCTTGTGCATAGCCTGCAAACATACCATAATGCCGTCTGGCAAAAGAGCTCAGTTCCGTGTATTCTGAAGTCGTAAGCGGTTTCTCCGTACCATCTTTAGTTCTCGGAATCCCCGCCCCTCTTATTTGATATATCACACGCCTGATCCACACATCAATAGGAAAAGCCTCTAATTTATCAAATGCAAATAAAGAAACGCAATCCGCAACTTTTGGACCCACTCCGGGCAATGAACGCAACTCATCCCTGAGCTCGAGATAATCAGAATCCCTCAGCTCCTCCAGCAGATTCGGATTGCTCTCGACTTGCTTTGCAATCTCCGATAGATATTGCGCTCTGTATCCAACGTTACACAGTTTAATTTTGTTTACACTTGCCTTTGCGAGACTCTTCACTTTGGGAAAGGAGAAGAAAGCTTTGCCATTAACTACAATCTCATCACCAAACTTTTCGGAAAGGTTCTGAAGCATATTTTCGATAACGGCGATACTGGCATTTGTCGCACAGATATAAGAGATCAGACAGTCCCAGACGCTCTGTCGGACAATCCTCAACCCGTTGAACTGTCGAATCGCTTTATTTATCTTGACATCCTTATTTATTGTCTGAAGTATGTTACTGAGGTCATCATCAAGACGAAAGTAACTCTTTATAAACTCCTCCTCCACATCTTCGGGATATGCAGTGAAATGCAGTTCGTCACCTTCCTGTCTTACTTTTAGGATACTTCCATCTACAATCCCATACCACCACCCATTTGCTTTGCCCCATCGAAATACCTGACCGCAACTTAGCGTGTGATCCAAATTGAAATGGCTCTTGAGTTTCATTTACCTATGCTCCTTCAACACTCTATGAGGAACGCCATGCGCTATTATCTCTACGGGACAGAGATAAGACTCTTCCAGGTCTTCTGCCGTTAACTCTTTTGAGTCATGATAAAAAAGCCTGCGATTAAGACATGCGATCTTATCAACATAAATGGAAACCGCACTGATGTCATGCGATACTAAAACAATCGCCATTTGCTGCCTCAGTTTCTCAAAGAGTTCATAAAGCTCGGTCTGCATATGCGAATCAACACTTGCCATTGGCTCGTCCAATAGAAGCATTTTTGGCTTGGTTACCAGTGCACGCGCGATAAAAACACGCTGCTGTTGCCCGCCAGAAAGTTGCCCTATTTGAGAATCGCGATAATCGAGCATCTCCACGGTCTCCAGAGCTTCATAAGCAAGCTTCTTATCCTCTCCACTATATCTTCTGAACCGTTTAATCTGTCCCACACGCCCCATTATCACTACATCCAAGACATTTATCGGGAAATCACGATTAAAAAGGCTGTACTGGGGCACATAGCCAACGAATTTACGGCCTCTCTCTGGCGTATGTCCAAAAACAGTGATTTCACCACGACTAGGCTTCAGTAAGCCAAGAATGACTTTAAGGAGACATGTTTTTCCGCCGCCATTTGGACCTATTATACCCAAGAAATCATGATCTTTTATTGATAGGTTTATCCCCTCCAACACAGGCATATTGTCAAAATATAACCATACATCTTCCAGCTTTACTATCTCACTTCTTTCTATCATTATTATTTATTCCATCTCCGGAGATAGTGCATCAACTATGCTTCGCATATTGGCAGTATAATCAAGAGGAAGCGGGTCTATACAAACGGTTTGCCCGCCAATCGCATGTGCAATCACTTCTGCATCATCGGTCGCAAATTGCGG
>PRCZ01000073.1 GCA_009903405.1 Candidatus Methanophaga sp. AG-394-G06 | reverse complement strand
ATAATAGACGTATGCGACGTGAGTATGTGGGATGCACCGTACGTGAAAGCAGCAGTATGGGGAATGTACCCTCAGAATCCAGACCCGGCAGATGGAGCAGTAAAGATGCTCGTGGATATACCGATGAAGAACGAGGGTCCGGGATTTACGCTGAGGAACATACCTGTGAACCACTTAGCGGCGACTGTGCGGAAGAGAGCGGTTCAGGGTGCGGCATTAACCATGATCCTGGAAGAGGCAGCGCAGTTTGAGATGGGTAACTGCATGGGGCCCCATGAGCGTGGGCATCTTCTGGACCTGGCGTATGAGGGACTGAATGCGAACAACATGGTGTACAACCTGATAAAGGATAACGGAAAGGGTACACTGGCCGATGTTGTGTATGGCCTGGTGGAGAAAGCAAAAGCAGACGGCGTGATAAAACCTAAGAAGAAGATGGGATCCGGGTACACGGTTTATACGGCAGATGATCCACAGATGTGGAATGCATATGCAGCTGCGGGAATGCTTGCAGCGGTATGCGTGAATTGCGCAGCTATGCGTGCAGGTCAGTCAGTACCAGGATGTATCATGTATTACAACGTGCTGCTGGAGCATGAGACCGGTATGCCTGGAGTGGATAATGGAATGGCACAAGGTGCTTCTGTATCGAGTTCGTTCTTCTCGCATTCGATCTATGGAGGCGGAGGACCAGGAGTGTTCTACGGGAACCACATCGTTACAAGGCATCCGAAAGGTCAGTTCATACCATGCTTCTGCGCTTCGATGTGCTTAGATGCGGACACGATGTATTTCTCACCGGCGAGGACATCTGCGCTGTATGGTGAGGTGCTGGGTGCGATACCGGAGTTTGCGGAGCCAATGAAAGCGGTTGCAGGAGCCGTATAAATAAGGAGGAAAGAAAAAAAAATGCCACAATATTGTCAAGGAAAAACACATATAGCTGATACACGAAGAAAATACATGAACCCAGACGTCAAGTTAGAGAAGCTGAGAGACATAGCGGAAGAGGACATTGTGAGATTACTTGCACACCGTGCTCCAGGGGAAGAGTACAAGAGTATTCATCCACCTCTGGAAGAGATGGAAGAGCCGGATTGCGCAGTTCGTCAGATGGTAGAGCCCACAGAGGGCGCAAAAGCAGGTGACCGAATAAGATATGTGCAGTACACCGATTCGATGTTCTTCTCACCGATAACGCCTTATCTACGTGCACAGTCTGCGTTTAACAGGTATAGAGGTATAGACCCAGGAGTGCTATCAGGGAGAGTTATCATAGAAGCGAGAGAGAGAGACGTAGAGAAGATAGCCAAGGAAACTCTCGATAGTGAGCTCTTCGATACAGCAAGGACCGGACTGAGAGGAAGGACAGTGCACGGACATGCGGTTCGACTGGATGCGGACGGTATGATGTTCGATGCTCTGCGGAGATGGTCAATAGATGAGCGCACAAAAGAGGTTACTTACGTGAAGGACATGATCGGCGGTGCGATGGACAAAGAGGTAGTATTAGGAAAGCCACTGCCAGAAGCAGACCTACTGAAGAGGACGTGCATGTACAGGAACGCGCAAGGCGGAGTCTGGCAAGAGGAAGATGATCCGGAGTCAATGGATGTATGTGCAGAGATACACTGGAAGAGAACGGTCGGTGGATTCCAGCCTTGGAAGAAAATATCAGAGATAAAAGGTGGAAAGAAGGACGTAGGCGTGAAGAACCTGAAGTTATTCGTACCAAGAGGAGGAGTATTATAAAATGCCATATAATGATATACAGCATAGTTTCATGAAGGCGATGTCAGATAAGTTCGAAGAGAAGCCAGAGGCAGTCAATACGAAGTTCTACGTGTATGGTGGTATAGCGCAGAAAGGAGGGATGAGGAAGCGAGAGTTCATAGCGGAAGCACAGAAGATTGTAGATAGCCGGATATCCGGTACGCCAGCGTACAATCCTGATGTAGGGATGCCACAAGGGCAGAGATTCTTGATGCCTTACATGATGAACCACACGGACATCATGGTGAACGCGGACGATCTGCACTGGATAAACAATGCAGCAATGCAGCAGTGCTGGGACGACATGAAGAGAGGTATCGTCTTAGGTCTAGACGATGCACACGGCCTGTTAGAGGCGAGATTGGGTAAGGAAGTTACGCCCGATACAATAAGCCACTACATGGAAGTTTTGAACCACGCATTACCTGGTGGTGCGGTCATTCAGGAGCACATGGTGGAGACGAAGCCAATGCTCGTAAATGACAGTTACGCGAAGATATTCACCGGTGATGACGACCTTGCAGATGCTGTAGACAGGAGGTTCCTGTTAGACATCAACAAGGAGTTCGCAGCAGGCTGGGAGAAACCAGGCGAGCAGGCGGACCAGTTGAAAGATGCAATTGGGAAGAAGATCTGGCAGGTCCTGTGGATGCCTACCGTTGTAGGCAGGCAGTCAGACGGTGGAACGATGTTCAGATGGGTAGGTATGCAGGTCGGAATGACAATGATAAGTGCATACAAGCTGTGCGCAGGAGAATCAGTTACGGGTGAATTCGCATACTATGCGAAGCACGCCGCAGTGGTTCAGTTGTCAAACTACATGCCAGTAAAGAGAGCAAGGGCGCATAACGAGCCAGGTGGAATGCCATTAGGTATAAATGCAGACAGTGTGAGATCACCCGCATTGTTCCCGAACGACCCGATAAGGGCAGAGTTGGAGAGCATCGCAGTTGCTGCTATGGTCTATGACCAGTTGTGGTTCGGAACGTACATGTCTGGCGGTGTAGGATTCACGCAGTACGCATCTGCGACCTACACGGACAATATCCTAGAGGACTTCTGCTACAAGGGATGTGAGATAGGACTGGAATACGCAAACGGCGAAATGGCGTCGATAAAGGGCGACAAGCTCAACATGGACATCCTGGAAGAGATGGTAAGGGCAGAGAACGATTACTGCCTGACGCAATACGAGGCGTACCCGACCGTTGCGGAGTCGCACTTCGGTGGATCGGTTAGGGCATGCTGTGCAGCAGCGGGATGTGGTAGTGCCGTTGCATGTGCAACAGGACTTGCACAGCCAACGCTGAGTGCGTGGTCACTGTCTCAGTTGGGACACTACGAGCGTAAAGGCAGACTAGGATTCTTCGGATACGATCTGCAAGACCAGTGTACGGCATGTGGTTCGTATTCATACCAGAGCGATGAGGGACTCCCATTCGAGATGAGAGGCGTAAACTATCCGAACTATGCGATGAATGTCGGGCATCAGAGTGCGTACGGCGGTCTGGTTATGGGTGCACACGTTGCGAACAAGGACGCATGGGTGCTGTCTCCATTGTGGAAGGTGGCATTCTCAGACCGTGACTTGCCATTCGACCGTGGATACGTAACCAGAGAGTACGGACTGGGAGCAAACAGGGAATTCTGCAATGTTGCAGGAGAAAGAGACCTGATCATCGCGGGACATTACGGCAGAGAATCTGGTGCAAAGTTGTAAATAACGCGAACGAACGAACAAGAAAGGAAGTTTAAGGAGGGATGATTTTTCCTCCTTCTTTATTTATTTTTTCTTTATAACGTATAACTACTACCTATAAATTTAATTTAGGACGCAGATTTACACGGATTTAATTTCTTCTGCGTT
>PRCZ01000072.1 GCA_009903405.1 Candidatus Methanophaga sp. AG-394-G06 | reverse complement strand
TAGGAAAGGGGCTTCAAAGCATTTAAAAGCGGGTGCAAAAAAAGTGCTGCTAGGTGCACCTGGAAAGAATCCGGATATTACAATTGTTAAAGGTGTTAATGAACATCTTTATGATAAGGGTAAACATCACATAATCAGCAATGCATCATGCACTACAAACTGCTTGGCTCCAATTGTTAAAGTTCTTAACGATAATTTTGGCATTGATGTCGGTTTTATGGTAACTGTGCATGCATATACTGCTGACCAACGTATTGTCGATGGACCGCATAAGGATTTAAGACGTGCCCGCTCGGCAGCATTATCAATTGTGCCTACAACCACGGGAGCGGCAAAAGCAGTTGCAGAAGTAATCCCAGCGTTAAAAGGTAAAATAGATGGCATGGCAATGCGTGTCCCAGTAGCAGATGGCTCAATCGTGGATTTTGTATGTGAGCTTGAAAAGAAACCAAGCATAGCAGAAATAAATCATGTGTTCAAAACCATTTCACAGCATGAGCTTAAAGGCATTATAGAATATAGTGAAGATTCGCTTGTTTCTGCGGACATAATTGGCAACCCTCATTCAGCTATCTTTGACAGTCAGCTTACAAGAACACTCCCTATACCAGAACACGAAATGGTAGAAGTAGTTGGATGGTATGACAATGAATGGGGTTATAGCAACAGAGTGGTAGATGCTATGCAGATCCTATGAGAGAGAGCGAGAGAAAATGAGAGAAGAGTTAGAAGATTTCCGGACAATAGATGATTTTGACGTTGGAGGGAAAACAGTGCTCTTTCGGGCTGATTTAAACTCGCTTGTTATCAACGGAAGAGTGCAGATGAAGGAGCGGATAGAAGAGAATGCGAAAACGATACGTGAACTTTCGGAGAGAAAAGCGAAGGTTGTTGTGCTCGCACATCAAGGTCGTGCAGGTGATGCACATTTTCTGTCTTTGGAGCAGCATGCGCAACTGCTTGGGTATCTTGTGGATTTGAAATATGTTGATGATATAATAGGGCCTGCGGCAAGAGAGGCGATAAAAAATATGGCTAATGGCGATGTTTTACTGCTTGACAACATAAGAATACTTGCAGAAGAAACGCTGGACCGAACACCAGAAGAGCATGCGCAATCTATGTTCGTAACAAGACTTGCCCCTCTTGCAGATATTTACATCAATGATGCTTTCTCGGTAGCTCACAGGTCGCATGCATCGGTGGTTGGCTTTCCAAAGGTACTGGATGCGGGGATAGGACGATTAATGGAGCATGAGTTGAGAGCTCTGGAAAGAGCAGTTGGCAGCATAGAAAGACCTTGTGTTTACGTTCTCGGCGGTGCGAAACCCCCAGAAGTGTTTGATATAATGGAGTTTGCATTGGAGAAAGGGGTAGATAGCATACTCACAGCAGGTAGAATCGGGAATCTATTTTTATACGCAAAGGGAGAAATTCCGCTGAAAGTGGATAAGGACCTTTTTGGTAGTGTGGATAGAGCGAGACGAATTGCGGAACAAGGGGGTAGAAGAATAAAGTATCCCTGGGACGTTGCGATTGAAGTGGACGGTAAGCGAGAAGAAATACCGCTTGATGAAGTAAAACCAAACGAGCCAATATACGATATAGGCGAGGAAACATGTGAGAAATACGAAGAGATAATAAAAGATGCGCGGACGGTGATAATGAAAGGACCTGCGGGGGTATTCGAGAAAGAGGGATTTGCAAAAGGGACGAAAAGGATTCTTAAAGCTATTTCTGACTCTGATGCTTTCTCGCTACTCGGCGGAGGACATACATCTGCAGCGATGAGCGAACTGGGAATGGCTAAAAGTGATCATGTTCATGTTAGTCTTGCGGGTGGGGCATTCTTGAGGTATCTTTTAGGGAAGCCTCTGCCGGGGATAGAGGTATTAAAGAAACAATGACCGAGATTTTAGGAAATTGTTTTTACTCTGTTTTTACAAGAAAGTATAATATCCAACTAAAATTAAATCTGTGTAAATCCGTGTAAAGCGACATCTGAAAAGGTAGAATAAACAGGTAGAAGTTATGCTTTATATATACAAAAAAAATCTAACTTTTTAGGGGAAGATCATTCTCCCCCTAGCATCTAGGTGATCAAAAAAAGGAGGCAAAACATGAAATATATAAAGTGGTTTGAAGAGGTTGGAATAGGAGATGTAGCACTGGTTGGCGGCAAGAATGCATCTCTTGGTGAAATGATAAGTAATCTGGGGAAAAAGGGCGTAAACGTTCCTTCGGGATTCGCCATTACGGCTGATGCCTACAAATACCTGATAGAAGAAACGGGGATAAAGGGAAAAATCAGGGATACGCTGGCGGATTTGGATACGAGCGATATGGTGAATTTAGCCGAGCGTGGTAGTAAGATAAGAGGAATGATAACAAATGCTCAAATCCCTGCGGATTTGGAGGAAGAGGTAAGAGCCGCTTACAGAGAGATGGAGAAGAGATATGGAGAAGGGGTTGACGTAGCGGTGAGAAGCAGCGCAACCGCGGAGGACCTGCCTACTGCTTCTTTCGCGGGTCAACAGGACACGTATCTAAATGTGAGGGGTGAAGACGAACTGGTGGAGAAGGTTATGGACTGTTTTGCTTCTTTATTCACCAATAGGGCAATATCATACCGAGTGGATGAAGGATTTGATCACCTCAGCGTCTATCTCTCGGCGGGAGTGCAGAAGATGGTTCGCTCTGATTTGGCATGCTCGGGAGTTATGTTTTCATTAGATACTGATTCAGGTTTCCGAGATGTAGTTTACATAACGGGGGCATACGGCTTAGGAGAATATGTCGTGCAGGGAACCGTAAATCCCGACCAGTTTTATGTGTTCAAACCGACTTTAAAAGAAGGTTTTAAACCGATAGTGGAGAAGAAACTGGAGGCGAAGAGAAAGAAACTGGTGTATAAAGAAGAAGGAACAGGAACAGAGGAAAAGGAAGTCGCAGAAAAAGACCGGGAAAGGTTTGTGTTGACTGACGACGAAGTGCTCACACTTGCAAACTGGGCTTGCACGATAGAAGAGCATTATGATAAGCCGATGGATATAGAATGGGCAAAGGATGGGAGAACCAATCAACTCTTCATCGTTCAAGCGAGGCCGGAAACAGTGGAATCGCAAAAGGACTTTTCGTTCTACGAGACTTATGTGCTGGAAGAGGAGGGAAAAGCACTCGTTCAGGGAGAAGCTGTTGGTGCTAAAATTGGATACGGAGAGGTAAATATATTAGCAGATGCAAGTGAAATCGAGAAATTCAAGCCAGGACAGGTTCTGGTGACAGAGATGACCGACCCGGATTGGGAGCCGATAATGAAAATAGCGGGTGCAATCGTTACGAACCGCGGAGGAAGAACATGCCATGCTGCTATCATTTCCCGAGAGCTTGGAATTCCATGCGTTATCGGGACAGATAACGGGACAAGCAATTTAAAAGACGTAAAGGATGTCACAGTAGATTGCTCACAAGGCATGGGGAGGATATTCGAGGGGAAATTGGAATACCACGTGGATAAAGTGCCGCTGCACAAACTACCAAGACCTCACACCAAGATAATGATGAATATGGGTGTTCCGGGAAACGCGTTTATTCAAGGTCAAATTCCGAATGATGGCGTGGGTTTAGCTCGCGAGGAGTTCATAATTAATTCCTATATTGGCATACACCCTCTGGCGCTAATAGAGTACAATGACTTAAAGAAAAGAGCAATGGCAAAGGATTACGAAACTAGAAAGGGACGTAGAAGAAAAGAGGAG
>PRCZ01000071.1 GCA_009903405.1 Candidatus Methanophaga sp. AG-394-G06 | reverse complement strand
TAATCGAAGAAGACTTAAGTATATACCAACCATAGTACGAATTAAAGTCAATTGAGGGACAGTCTCTTTATCCCGGGTGGTGGAAGGTTGAACCCTTAGTGAATGCGTTGAGAGATGCTGAGAAAGAAATAGGATAGAAATTCTTTATTGTAGTAACTATATAGATATGCAGTCTCAATAACAGTTGGCATAGCATCAGAAGCGGAGATGAAAGAGATATATTCTGTTGCGAAAAAGTGCTTGAATGAGGGTATATAAACGGTGACAGAGGAAAAGCGGTTCGTTGTGGAAACGGCAAATAAGTGTGGCAGGCTTCGGGTCTCGTGAATTATGCGGAGGGGGAGATTCGAACTCCCGAACCCCTGCAGGATGAGGCCCTGAACCTCACGCCTTTGTCCACTCGGCAACCTCCGCAATACATTTCCCTTAGAGTATAAAGTTTTATTTAAATGTATCGCATATCTTATTATAAGTATAATGGAAGAAAGCTACAGTGCTAAGGACATACAGGTGCTAAAGGACCTCACAGCGGTGCGAAAACGACCTGCTATGTATATCGGTGACACCGGTACTAGAGGTCTTCATCATTTAGCAAACGAAGTGATAGATAACAGCGTAGACGAAGCGTTAATAGGGTTCTGCACTTCTATTGTGGTGATAATCCATCCGGATAACTCAGTGACGGTAACAGACAATGGACGTGGGATCCCGGTGGACATGCACAGTGAATATAACCTTTCTGCGCTGGAAGTAGTGATGACAAAGTTGCATGCAGGCGGTAAATTTGATAATAAAGTTTACAAAGTGGCTGGTGGGCTGCACGGCGTAGGAATTTCGGTTGGTAATGCACTCTCCGAATGGCAGGAAGTGGAAGTAGTGCGAGACGGAAAGAGGTATTTTCAAAGATACGAGTACGGGAAGCCTGTATGCGAAGTAAAAGAATTGGGCTACACGGAGGAGAATAACGGCGAGTGCGGGACACGGGTAACATTTAAACCAGATAGCACTATTTTCGGAGTCTATGAATTTGACGCTCACATCTTAGCAACTCGACTGCGAGAGCTGGCTTTTTTGAATCGTGGGCTTTCACTATCGTTGAGAGACGAACGGAGCGGTGAACAGCGAGCTTTTAAATATGAGGGGGGTATTACGTCTTTCTTAGAATATATAAACAGGAATAAGAAAGTGCTGCACAGTCCCATAACCTTTGAAGGCGAGAAGGATGATGTTAAAGTTGCAATCGGGTTGCAGTATAACGACAGCTATGCGGAGAACATCTTCTCGTTTGTGAATAATGTGAAGACTGTGGAAGGGGGCAAGCATCTGAGTGGATTCAAAGCGGCTTTGACAAGGGTGCTTAACGAATATGGCAAGTCAAATAATCTGCTAAAAAAAGTTAATCTGGATGGCGATGATGTGCGGGAAGGACTTGCAGCGATAATAAGTCTGAAGCTACGAGAACCGCAATTCGAGGGACAGACAAAGACAAAACTCGGTAATAGCGAAGTAAAAGGGATTGTAGAATCATTTTTGCGGGAACATTTATGGGATTTCCTGGATGAGAATCCTAAAGATGGTGATGCGATAATACGGAAAGCGTTAGAGGCATCAAGGGCACGAGAAGCGGCACGACATGCTCGCGAAATAGTGCGGAAGAAGGACTCTTTTGCTGATTCGCTACCGGGTAAGCTCGCAGATTGCTCTGAGCGGGATCCCGCGAAGAAAGAGATATATATTGTAGAGGGCGATTCCGCCGGTGGATCGGCGAAACAGGCACGTGACAAAAACTTTCAAGCTATTCTCCCTATACGCGGTAAGATCCTGAACGTGGAGAAGGCGAGGCTGGACAAGATATTAAAGAGCAATGAGATCCGTACGCTTATTACTGCACTGGGTGCGGGCATAGGCGATGATTTTGATATGCAAAAAGCGCGCTATAATAAGATAATCATAATGAGCGATGCGGACGTTGACGGCGCGCATATAAGGACTCTGCTGCTTACTTTCTTCTATCGCTACATGCAGGAGTTAGTAACCGCGAACCACATATACGTGGCGTTACCGCCGTTATATATGGTGAAGAAGGGTAAGGAGATAAGGTATGCGTTCTCGGATGACGAATACGTGAATATTCTGGATGAGTTAAATGTGAAAGAAGGAGATGCAGGTGTGAAGATACAGCATTATAAAGGTTTGGGAGAGATGAATCCGGAGCAGTTATGGGAGACTACCATGAATCCGGCTACAAGGGGCATAAAGCTAGTGACGTTAGAGGATGCGGCCGAAGTAGATTGGTTATTCACCGTGCTGATGGGCGAGGAGGTAGAGCCGAGAAGGAATTTTATACATGCACATGCAAAGGAAGTGATGAATCTGGATATTTGATTTGTTAAAGGATTTAAAATATTAAAAGAGAAGGAGGAGACTGTAATAGACCTAAATTTTTAGACGGGAGTGATTATCGTGACAAAAGAGAATATAACAATTTTAAGCTTGTTATTTATCATTGTGCTAAGTTTGGTCTTTTTGTGCGGATGCATTGAGCAAACTGAAAAAGAAACAGCACTGATAGACGGTAAAGCAGAGGAATGGCGAAATATTCCTATTTTCATTCCTGAAGATGTTGAAGATATAGACATCTTCGAGAACGTAGCATTAACAGAGAATGGAGTGCAGAAGGTTATAAAGTCATACCATTATGATGTTAAAGCGATCAAAATGATGGGTAGTCCAGATGATTTATATATTTCAATAGAGTTGGCTGACCCCTTAGATGACTATTTCAAAAGAAATAGGGTGAATAAAGCACCAGGTGGTGCGATTGGGACAATTTATATTGATATTGATAACAACAAAAGCACCGGTGGCGAGGAATTCTTTACTGATCTTGCGGGTTTTGATAAGAAGTTAACGGTATTGACAAAAACGTCCTTATCCGGTGACTATTCTGTAATGTATTGGCTAGAGACTTACGATGCAGAAGAAAACCGCTTTGACTTTTTTAACATGTTTGAAAAGGAATTTAATAAGGATCCCGATTATATTGGCGTATCAGAAAATTTTATTGTGATACGAGTACCATCAAATGAAATAGGAATATCCAAAGGACAGACTATCAGGGTGATCTTTAGCGAACAGGGCGCAAAGGGATCATGTGATGAAAGCTTCTCAGAAGAGATAATAAAAAAATTGTGAGGGGGTGGACAAAATGAATAAGCGAACAGCATTATTAATTCTTGCTTTGGTTTTAGTAGCAGTGGTTATTGCTTTTGTCTGCTTAGATTTTAATGAATTAAGATCAGAAACAACTGGAGATATCAAAACAGCATCTCTTGTGAGGGGACAAGCGGCAATTAATTTGACTGACGGGTTTTATGTCTTTATTGTAAGTGCAGATGGTGATGATGGCATAGTCAAAGAACTGAATAAAACACTGATTTCTATGCTTAATGAACTCGGAGCAGAGTGTGTAGGTGCGGAAATACTTCAAGATGACGAACTCACGGATAGCTACGATGCGCAGGTACTTGTAGTTGACCTTTCCGAGCGGGATGTATCGTATATGCCGTTTTACGCCACTGCAAATTTGACGGCTTTCTCATTCTATTCCTCAAATGGCAACATTTCATGGCGTACTAAAGAAGATCCCGTTGTCATGATCATGGCGGAATCGGAAGAGGGCTTGTGGATGCGGAGCAAGATAAATAAGATTGATAGCACAAGGGGGATTATCTCGCTTAAGGCATACGAAAAGCATTTGGCTGATGAAATAGCAAAAGTCGTTATTAATGAATTGGAAAAGCATAAAAATATCGAGTGACGAAGATGCTGCGCCGTGTGGTTAAATAGCAGATTAAGAATAGGGCGATTACTCGTCCCTTCTCATCTCAGAACGGTACATGA
>PRCZ01000070.1 GCA_009903405.1 Candidatus Methanophaga sp. AG-394-G06 | reverse complement strand
TCGTTCTTTCTGAAACCGCAATCATTTTATCAGTTAAATGCGTGGTCGTTTTCTCAATCACTTTCCCAAATATCCCTTTTTTACCTAGATATTCATACCAGTAATCACCCCATACCTCACACCATGTAATTAATAATGGAATTCTCCGCAATGCGGAACAAATCTTTGCAGAAAAACAAGGGAAATACGAAAAACCTTGACAATCTATGAGGTCATAATCTCCTTTTAGTAACGGCGTGAGGACTTTACTTGCAAAATATATTGCGGGATTTATTGATCTTCTTCCATCAACATACAACTCTTTTGGTTCGCAAACGCCATGCAGATAAACACCTTCTTTTATTATAACATCTTCACCAGCCCAGTATTTCATTCCAAACAAATGCACTTCATGCCCCTTTTTAGCTATTCGCTTTGAGATCTCCCAGATCCTCTTCTCTGTCCCACCTATCACATAGGGATAGATTACGTCATATACGCATGCGATTTTCATTTCATCTTGGCTCTTTTCTTCTTCGCTTTTTTATGCCCTTTCGCCTTCTCCCTATAAATTTACGCTAACCTTTTCCTTTTCAGCCATCTTTAGCGTGAATTTTGACTTTCCTTTACCGCCCTTTAGTCGATTTAGTTCATCTCCCAAGGATTGATTTCCTTTTCGCAACTGGCCTGCGAGCTGCATTTACGCTTCTAATGCATTGAGTTGTTTGGGTATGTGTGCTTTAACTATTACGCAGCCTACCATAAAAAGCTATACTTTTGGGATCTAAAGTTATTATCGCTTCCGGTATGGTGATTGCCATAATAAATGTCCATATGAAAAAGGTCATATATAAAGTTTTTGGTGTTTTCGGCAAAATTCAAAAGAAATAATACATGATTATTATTTATGCCTGAATATCTACAACAAGGACTGCTGTTCTTCGGGCATGAAAAAAAAGTTTAAACCTTTATATACTCATAATTAGTAGATATAATACAGTGAGGTAAATAAGGGAAAGCAGTAGACTTTTTTCTTGAATATGAAATGAAGAGTTTTAAGGAATTAGGTATTATTGAGCCTATTTTAAAATCAATAGAAGAGGAAGGGTTTGAAAGACCAACAGAAATACAGGACAAATCGATTTCGTTAATTCTTTCAGGTAAGGACGTTATAGCGGAGGCGGCAACAGGTTCTGGAAAGACACTTGCATTTGCTGCGGACATTATAGAAAAGACAGAAAAAGGAACCGGGATTCGGACACTTGTACTAACGCCAACGCGAGAATTGGCACAGCAAGTTGCAGCAGCGTTAAGCCTATTTTCAAAATACAAACCGTTACGGATTGTTGCAGTTTTTGGTGGTGTATCTATCAATCCACAAATTACGCAGTTACGGAGAGCGGATGTAGTAGTAGGAACGCCCGGCAGAATATTAGATCATATTGGGCGGCGGACACTTAACTTAAGTAAGGTAAACATACTAGTCTTAGATGAAGCGGACCGAATGCTGGATATGGGCTTTATCCCGGATGTCAAGAAGATAGTAGGGGAATGTCCACGAAACCGGCAGACGCTCTTGTTTTCCGCTACTATCTCACGAGAGATAACCGTTCTTGCACGGAAATACCAGAAAGATCCTATTAGCGTATCGGCAGAAGCGTATGTAGATCCGAGTAAATTAACACAGTTATACTATGATGTACCAGACAACTTGAAATTTTCTTTGCTAGTCCATTTATTGAAGCACGAAGAATCAGAGCTTGTAATGGTGTTCTGTAATACACGTACAAATACCGATTTTGTTGCAAGCAATCTCAAAGCGCTAGGAATAGGTGCTATGGCCATTCATGGTGGACTCACGCAGGACAAAAGAGACAAGGTAATGAAGCAATTCCACTCTCATGACGTTCGTGTTCTTGTATGTACAGATGTCGCAGCACGAGGTCTTGACATCCCTCATGTTTCGCACATATACAATTACGATATTCCTATGTACGGCAAGGATTACATCCATAGGATAGGGCGAACCGCACGAGCTGGTAAAGATGGAGTAGCAATTAGTATCCTTGCAAGCAGAGATTATGATAGCTTTAGACGCGTAATGAAAAGCAATGAGGTAACCATAACAGAAGAAAAACTGCCTGATGTAAAGAAAGTACGAATCAGCAGGAAGAACTTCCCCAAAAGAACATTTAGACCAGGACGCAGACCCCATAGTAGCTAAACGCAGCCATATATGGCTGTTTTTTTTTTCTGAATAACAAAATTTTGAATTTACTATTAAGACAATAGTATATAGGAAGGAAATAACATGGCTGGTAGCGGTAGAATATCAAGAAGGGTTATGCAGATACAGAAATCAGCATAGAGAATGATTTGGTGGTGATCAGAGTAAAGTGGAAAGACCATTTGTGATTATAAATGCCGCCATGAGCGCGGATGGGAAGATTTCAACGGTAGAACGAGTGCAGACGAGAATAAGCGGTAGAAAAGATCGTGATAGAGTTGATGCTCTGAAGGCGGGAAGCGATGCAATAATGGTTGGCATCGGTACTGTTCTGGCAGACAATCCCTCTTTAACTGTGAAATCAAAAAAGCGGCGAGAAGATAGGAAGCGAGCGGAAAAGGATGAGTATCCAATGCGAATAGTAGTAGATAGCAGTGCGAGAACGCCAATTGACGCCGAGATACTGAACAAAGGCAGTGGCAAACGTATAATTGCCGTCTCCAAACGGGCGATAATAGCGGATGTTGATAGATTAAGCGAGAAAGCGGAGATTATTGTCTGTGGCAGGGAAGAAGTGGACTTGAAGAACCTTTTAGATTTGCTTTGGCAACGTGGTGTGAAGAGATTGATGGTGGAAGGTGGAGCAACACTTAACTGGTCCCTGGTTTCGCAGGGGCTCGTTGATGAGATTTATATATATATTGGCAATATGATTATAGGTGGCGAACACGCTCCGACTCTTGTAGATGGTACGGGCTTTGTTACGGATATGGCAAAGCTGGAGCTTTTAAGTGTCGAGAAGATGGACAAAGGTATAATACTGCAATGGCGTGTTCGTAACTGAGGATGAGACGACAAAAAATGGAACCACCCTTTGATATAAATGACATAGCCAATTTTGCATACGTTACGAAAAGGAAATTGAAGAACAAAAACGGGGAAATGCGTGGAGAAGTGTTTTTATGGCGGAGAAAAGGCGAAGAGGAATTTAACTACAAGCTCAAGTGCCCCTACTGCGAGGTGGAACAGGAATCGAGCATTATACTCGAGCGAAGGCCGTACAGGGTGCGATGTAGCAACTGCGATAAGAGTATTATGATAGAGAAGCTATCTAAAAAGTAAGGGCCACTGTCTATATTTGATTTGTCTTCTTTATTTTAAGGTCTTTAACAACTCTTCTGCCTTCTTCACATCTGCTTCTCTTCCCTGTACATCAAACAATCGTTTTGCAATCTCTAATTCCTTCTTTGCTTCTTCTTTCTTTCTTGTTTTTAAATACAAGATACCAAGATTTCCATGTGCTTCTGCTAAGTCGGGGTTAATCCTCAGCTCTTCTCGGTATTCCGCCTCAGCATCCTCTTCTCTTCCCGTTTCTTTTAACAAAATCGCAAGATTACAATGCGCAACTGCATAATCGGGGTTAATCCTCAGCGCATCTCGGTATTCCGCCCCAGCATCCTCTTTTTTTCCCATTTCTTTTAACAAAAACCCAAGATTATTGTGCGCTTCTGCGGAATCGGGGTTAATCCTTAGCGCTTCTCGGTATTCAGCCTCAGCATCCTCTTTCCTTCCCATTTCTTTTAACAAAAGCCCAAGATTATTATGCGCTTCTGCGTCATTGGGGTTAATCCTTAGCGCTTCTCGGTATTCCGCTTCAGCATCCTCTTTTCTTCCCATTTCGTTTAACAAAAACCCAAGATTATAATGCACTTTTGCGGAATCGGGTTTAATCCTTA
>PRCZ01000006.1 GCA_009903405.1 Candidatus Methanophaga sp. AG-394-G06 | reverse complement strand
TGATAAGGGGGGGGGCTGGCCCCTTATTTGAAGAGCTCTTTCCTTCGCGCTTCCAGTATATCTATCTCGCGCCCGATATATTCCGCAGCAGTTATTACCTTTACATCTTTTTCCGCAGCGTATTCATACACCTCTGCTATCCGCTCCTTATACTTCAAGTCGCGCATGAAATGATGCTCCACCATGATGCACTTCACAGACGTATCCTTTATTATCCTTTTTATATTCGCTATGGACAATGCCAGACTCTTATACGAATAGCGGAAGCCGAGCATATAAGTCATCGGTCCGTCTAAAATGACGATGTCGGGATCCTCCTGAATGATGAATTCCACCTGGTCATCAACGGCAGGACCTTCAACATCGCTACTAAAAACCAACTTCTCACCGCTGCATGATATGCTCACCTCTACCACGTAACCCAATTTCGAGTTTGTACCGTGAAAGACAGGCGATGAGAATTTTATAGCTGTAGATCCATGCTTGAACACCATACCATCAGCAATATCAAGGGACTTTGGCATCCCATTTAGCTTATCCAGGAAATAAGAAGCGCGTTTGGCTTGGCTCTTGTTTATGCTCTCCTTCGGATGTTTTAAGTAAACTATCTTGTCTTTGTATATCTCCGGCTCTTCGGGATCATAATGGTCATAATGATAATGTGTAACTATAAGGACATCGCTCCGGGTTGCGTGTTCCTTTATATCAGCCCAAGTCTCACTCAGCCGTTGCTCCTCTATTGGATGCGGTGGTAATTTATATCTACTCGAAGCTAATGATACGCCCGGATCTATCAGCACAGCTATGTCCTCGGTCGCCACGAAGGTTGCCATAGACCGCACGCCAAAACTATCAAATGCCAGTGGCTTCACAATTAGCATTTTCGCTATCTCCATAAAGAGCATGGTGTTAGCAGTTCATATATTTTTTTGTTGTTGTGAAAATCTGTACAATCTTGTGGTTATAAGAGGAGCTAAATAGATTTGTTTATACATACACATATATTTAGAAAAGAGCTGTGTTAGGAGAATGATAAATGCTCGGCGGATTATTTAATCGTAAGGAACAGGAAAGAAAAATCGAATTACTGCAAACGCGTATAAACGAGCTTGAATATGAGAATAAATCGTTATCCGAACGCATATCAAAGCAGGCGGCGCGCGCAAAAAAGGCGTTATCTGATAAGCAGGGGGCTGACCTCGCATTGAAGAAAGCGGAGGAACGGATAGATACAATCGAGCGTGAACTTAAGAACTTAAAAGAGAAAGAGGATGCCCAACTCAGCGTAAGAGAAGCGGTAACATTAACGGCCGATCGAGCTTCTGACCTGCTATTTCAAATCGGCTCGCTCAGGTCGAGAAATGAGGACCTACTTACGGCTTATCTGCGGCCAGAAGAGGCAGTCCGCGACCTCGACCGCTTTGAGCTAGATAACTCGGTCAAATACATGATGGCTAGGATTGAGTCTCCGACTGGTATAATACTCTTCTATGATTTGAAAAGTACGGGTATGGCGCCGCAGATCGTGGCACCGCCATTTATGATACCGGAATCACAGTGGAAACTGGATTATGCATTTGATACTACGCAGTTGCAAGAGCTATTGGACACTAACCGAGTCATTTGTATCGTATTGGCGCATGCTGGTGAGTCATTTATCGGGATATCTGACCGAGAGCGAGTTATAGAGTACAAGATAGTTCGCAGCAGTGTAAAGGAGAAGCACACGAAAGGTGGAATGAGTCAGCGTAGATTCGAACGGCTTCGAGATGAGGACATCCGGCATCATGGAGAGAAGGCACGATCCGCATTTGAGGCGCTGATAGCGGGATATAAAAGCGAACTCGAAATGGTGGTTGCCAGTGGTGAGCATAACCTGATCAAGATGATCACACAGGACAACGATTTCCCTCTACTTCCCAGAAGCATAGACCCAAAAGCAGTATTAGAGAAACAGAACATTGATAAGATACGGGTACTGGTATGGTCTTCGCGATGGTATGTGCTGTGAGTAAAAGCAGAGTTTAGTTAGGGACCACAAGAGTACACAGATTTTCACAAACCTTTTCTATCAAACTTTAAGAAAGTTTGATCAAAACGCTTCGCAGAAAGAAAAGCTTTACCAAAAGAACATTTGTGTTTTTCTTTTAGCACAGGCTAAATTTTCTTTTTTCCTAAAAAAGAAAAAGTGTTGTGTTAATCTTGTGGAATCTCGTGGTTTTTAAGATTAGCTATACAAATACAGGCTGGATAATTCGACAGTGCCGCGCCAAGTATCTTTATCCGCCTTCCGTAGCCCTTTTGCTCATATAAGTGCGTCAGTAATCGCAAAAAACATCTTCCATCTCGTTATAACAGTCTTCGCACAGCAGTTTTTCACCAAATAGCTTCAGCTCTTCCGTTTCTATTCCACATATCTCGCATTCAAACATTTTCTTCTTCACCTCCTCGATTTGATCTTTCATCTATAATACCCCTTGTTATATATAACTTTTTCAAGAACATGCACGCTTTCTATTCATACTTACGGGGGATCAGTCGCAACAGAGGTTTTATGAGTTCGCCCAGAAGAAGTACCGCCGCCGCGGCTACCAAACACAGCGCCCACTGTTCCAACGTGAGGAATCTAGATCTGTTGCGCCTTCTCCTGCGACACGCTTAATATCGCCCTCTGTACTGTAGCCGTGTCCGGTCACGTGGTAGCTGGCACCGGGGAGCACGAGCGTAGTGACGGTCATCTGGTTCATGGTTAGCGTTCCGGTCTTATCCGAGCAGATCGCAGAGGTAGAGCCGAGGGTTTCCACAGAAGAAAGACGCTTGATTATGGCGTACTTCTTGGCCATGGCTACTGTCCCCAAGGAGAGAACAGTGGTAACGACAGCGGGTAGGGCGTCGGGAATCGAGCCGACCGCAAGCGCAACACCAAGTTGGAAAAGAGAATCGAAAGAGTTGCCGCGAGCCAGGCCAAGGGCCAAAACACCTACAAATGTCGCCGCTGCAATTATCAGTATGATCTGGATAAGCTGGTTTATCTGCTTAGTAAGCGGTGTAGGCATCGCTTTTGTCTCTCGCAGCATCTTGGCGATATGGCCTACCTGAGTGGACATACTGGTTTCTGTTACTACCATTTCGGCCCGGCCCCGAGTGACGTTTGTGTTCATGAACACCATGTTGGTGCGATCGCCAAGGGGTACTTTCGGTAATGCGATGGTGTCGACGTTCTTTAGCACGGGCACGCTTTCGCCAGTTAGCGACGATTCCTCCACTTCGAGCGTGGCAACAGAAATTAGGCGCCCATCTGCGGGGATACGGTCGCCCTCACGGATGAGCACTATTTCTCCCGGAACCACCTGCGCTGCTGCTATTGAGATTAATAATCGTGGATAATGATACTGACTAGCGTCATGGCCGACAGAACAATCTGCATGAGCGAGTGATACTGGCGCAGGAACGCTTTGATAGCTGATTCTTTTTTTGCCTCGGCAAGTTCGTTGTGCCCATATTTTTGCAGACGCTGGACGGATTCATTAGTGCCCAATCCCGTATCGGGATCTACCTCCAGTCTGCGGATACATTCGTCCACGCTGAGTGTGTACCAGGCAGCGGTATCTTTCGCCGGTGCGCTTGTCGCCGGAGTTGATTCGCTGTTTGATTTCCTGGTCATTGCTGCTAGGTTATATATAGATAGTATATATAAGTTATTTCATTATATAATTCGTGAAAGAAGGATGTTTAGAGAGTTCGAAGATGAATTTATTTTTTATTTTGATCTTTTCTAAATAGCCTAACTCGGTTAAATGTAAAAGGTCATTACGTGCGCTATCATAAGCTATATTATAGGTTGTCATTATTTCCTTGATGACGAAATTTTTCTCAGGATTCCTCATAAATTCCTTGAGTATTTCTGCTTGACGTAAATTTATCTCTTTAATATCTTTATTCAAGTTAAGAGCTTCTGAATATTCCTTTTGTTTCTTATTAATATAAGCTTCCATATCATAAAGTGCTTCCTCGACTGCATTCAAATTATAATTAATAAAATACGTAAGATCATTTTCATCTGTCTCAGTATAAAGATAGGCTAAACCGTATTTCTTTTTCGATCGTAAAATAATCCTGGAAACTGACATATATTCGAATAACCAATATCCCCTTGAGAGCATATACCAATAAAAAATTGTTCTTGCAGTTCTTCCATTACCATCGTTAAATGGGTGAATATAACCAATGAGAAAATGAAGTATAATTCCCTTGATCACTGGGTGGATAAACTCTCCATCATCATTACTTGCAAATAGACAAAACTCTTCCACCAACCCATTTATTTCTTTATAATCCGGTGGGCTATAGTAAGTCTTCCCGTATTCCATAGGGTCTCCAACAACAATTTCATTATTATCTCTGAAACTACCCTCATCCTTTTTATCTTCGAGAGTGTCTTTTGTAATATTTTTGTGCATTTTAAGGATTATTTCTGGTGTTATGGTTCTATCTTTCATTTTTGTTATTTTTTGTATTGTTTCATAACCATTGACAATCATCTGCTCAGAATAGTTTCTAGGCTTTCTCTTCCTACGCAATATCTCTTTTGCAATTTTTCTGGTCGTGGCTGCTCCCTCTAACTGACTTGAAGCAATTGCCTCCTCCATCAATGAACTGACGATATAACGACTTCTTCCTTCGGTGTTTATGGATTCCAAACTCGTTTCTAAGTGACCTGCCGCACCTTTATCCATAAGATGGAGTTTTCTCTGGGCATCTGTTAAAAGAAGATATTTAAATATCCAATCATTAAATTTAATTGGCTTAAACTGTTGTGAGCGGAATATTTTAATAAGAGCCCATATATATTCCGGATTGATATTGTTAGGTATTTCTTTATAGCGGAGTTTATCCCAATGAATATAGTCTTGATTACATTTTATGATAAAATTGCAGATGCTTTTATCGTTTAATAACATAAAAATCTCTTCGCTATTTTTTTCCATAATATCACGTACCGCCCTAGGTTTCTCGGGAACTTTCATATTTTGATCAGATAAAGAACTTACTAACTTATAAACAGTTCTACCAATTTGGTAGTTTTTGGTAGTTTTTGGTAGTTTCCATCTGCCGAGTCCCAAAATTATTTCGTCAAGAAGCTTAGCTTAGCTTAGCTTCACCTCAACTTAAAAACAAAAAGAAAAGGGTATCATACAAAAAGTATTTTGGACACAGATTAACACTAAAACTTTTTAGAAAAAAAGTTTTATCAAAAGCCAATTTCTTTGGTAAAGTTTTTAAAATTTTTTTAAAGAAAGGTTTGTGTGAATCTGCGTCCTAAATTAAATTTATATGTAGAAGTTATACGTTATATACAATGAAAGAGCAAGCACGGCAAAGGATTGGCACGCTCGTGGACCGGTTCCAGAGGAACATAGACGTTTACAAGCGGTCAGCATATAAGGAAGCGCAGGTAAGACGCGAATTCATTGATCCTTTCTTTGAAGCCCTGGGCTGGGACGTGAGCAATGAGCAGGGCTTCGCGGAACAATACAAGGAGGTCGTTCTCGAAGATACAATAAAAGTCGGGCAGTCCACAAGAGCACCTGATTACAGTTTCAGAATCGGGAGCCAGCGAAAGTTCTTCGTGGAAGCGAAGAAGCCCGCAGTGAACATAAAAGAGGATGTCAGCCCGTCATACCAACTGAGACGGTATGCTTGGAGCGCGAAACTGCCGCTATCTATCGTAACGGACTTCGAGGAGTTATCGGTATTCAACTGTCTGATGAAGCCCAATCAAAATGACAAAGTCGGCATAGGTCGGATTGGATACTATACGTATGACGAGTATCTTGACAAGTTTGATGCGATCTACGACGTATTCTCAAAGGAAGCGGTACTCAAGGGCAGTTTCGATCGGTACGCGCAATCAACAAAGGGTAAGAAGGGCACTGCGGAAGTGGATCGCGAGTTCCTGAAGGAAATAGAGAGCTGGCGTGAGATGCTGGCTAAGAACATCGCGCTACGGAATCCGGATCTGAGCATATATGAGTTGAACTATGCGGTACAGAAATTGTTGGATCGCATAATCTTCCTGCGGATTTGTGAAGATCGCGGCATCGAGCCTTATGGGCAGTTGCAGACACAAGCAGAAGCCGGTGACGTGTACATGCACTTACTCAATCATTTTAAACTCGCGGAATCGAAATACGATAGCGGGATATTCGATTTCGATTTTGGGGGCGATGGGATAACGCCAGGGTTGACAATAGACGACAAGGTCTTGAAGACGATCATACAGGATCTGTATTATCCGAAGTCGCCGTATGAATTCTCGGTGCTCGGGGTTGAGATCCTGGGCAATGTGTACGAGCAGTTTCTGGGTAAGGTCATCCGGCTGACCGCAGGGCATCAGGCGAAGGTGGAGACGAAGCCGGAAGTGAAAAAAGCGGGTGGTGTGTATTATACGCCTCAGTATATCGTTGAATATATCGTGGAGAATACTGTTAGTAAGTTGATTGCGGGAAAGACGCCGGAGGAGATTGCACATATAAAAGTTCTGGATCCGGCATGTGGTTCCGGTAGTTTCCTTATTGGTGCCTATAGCTACCTATTGCGGTATCATCGGGATTGGTATACGAACAACAAGCCTAAAAAACATAAAGAGGCGGTGTTTCAGGCTAAAGCGGATGAGTGGTACCTAACAACGGCTGAGAAGAAGCGGATTCTTTTGGATAATATCTTTGGCGTTGATATAGACTCACAGGCGGTTGAGGTGACGAAGATGAGTCTGCTACTTAAGGTGCTGGAGCACGAAAGCGGGGAGAGCATTGACAACCAAGCAAAGTTGGGGCTGGAGGGTGTGCTGCCGAATCTGGGTGATAATATTAAGTGCGGGAATTCGCTTATCGGGCCGGAATATTACGAGTTGGGGCAGCAGGGGACGCTTTTCAGCGAGGAGGAGATGAGACGGGTTAATGTGTTTGATTGGAATGACGATAGGAAAGGGTTTGGGGAAATCTTAAAAAACGGTGGGTTTGATTGTGTGATTGGGAATCCGCCTTATGTGAGAATTCAGACGATGAAGGAATGGGCGCCAACTGAAGTGGAATTTTACAAAGGACACTACACAGCTTCCAGTAAGGGTAACTATGACATTTATGTTGTTTTTGTGGAGCGGGCCCTTCAATTACTCAACGCTCGAGGACGGATGGGTTACATATTACCTCATAAGTTCTTCCAAGCCAAGTATGGCCAACCTTTGCGCGAGTTAACTGCAAGGGGGAAGCACCTGGGAAAAATCGTTTACTTTGGCGACCAGCAGGTATTTGACGGAGCGAGCACTTACACATGTCTACTTTTTTTGGACAAGGAGGGTAACAAGAGCTTCCGCTACGTCAAAGTCTCAGATTTAAACGCTTGGCGGATTAGCGGCGATGCAACCGATGGCAAAATCCATGCGGAGAAAGTGTCGGGAAGTGAATGGAACTTTGTTGTAGGTCCTGAAGCATCTCTGTTTGAAAGAATGAGTGAGATGCCAATAAAGTTAGGAGATGTAGCGATGCGTATGTTTCAGGGTTCGATTACAAGCGCTGACACTGTTTATCTGTTCAAAGAATATAAAAACGAAAACGAAGATATTGTTGACGTTTGGTCGAAAGAACTGAACGCATGGATCAAGATAGAGCGGCCCCTTCTCAAACCAGTCGTTCGAAGTGGGAATATCAGCCGCTACTCAGCTAATCCTACTGCTCTTGTACTTTTTCCCTATGAAGTCCAAGAGTGCACTGCACGTCTTTATACACCGACGGAGATGCGAGAGCAATATCCTCGGGCCTGGGCGTATCTTAATCAAAACAAAAGGCTGCTTGAAGAGCGAGAGAAAGGAAAGTTCAAAGATCAGCAATGGTATCGCTTCGGGCGTACCCAAAATTTAGGCATGTGGGAACAGCCTAAGCTACTGATCCCATACATGATAACAAACCTTGCTGCTTACTACGATAAAAATGATAACTTTTACTTCATCAATGTCACAACGGGTGGATACGGCATCACAATTGACGAAACGATGTTCAGTTATCTGTATTTGTGTGGATTATTAAATTCTCGATTGTTGAATTTTTACCTTAAGCAAGTAACTACTAACTTCCGAGGTGGCTATTTTGCAGCAAATAAGCAGTTCATCGAACAACTACCTACTCGCACCATCAACTTTGACGACCCAACAGAAAAAGTGCAGCACGATAAACTTGTTGCACTGGTGGAGAGTATGCTCGAGCTTCAGAAGAAATACCACGATGCAAAAATGGGAGGAGATAAAGAGCTTTATGAACGGCAGATAAAGATTGTTGATGCGCAGATTGATAGGCTGGTTTATGATTTGTATGGGCTGATGGAGGAGGAGGTGAAGGTGGTGGAAGGTGAGTGAAGAGAAATATTCCCAATTAAAACGCATCGAGCGTAGTTTAAACAATTATAAGTTAAGCATTCAAAATAATCTAAAAAAGCTTGGATGCAATGAACAAGAAGAGCGATTTAACTTTTTATATCAAAAAGTTTCCCAAGCAAATTTATCTAAAAAAATAAAATTTGAAGAGAATCAAAAAGACAAGTTTAGACGATTGTTTGAGAATATGTGGATAAATGAGGCTTTTGTTCAAGACTCGATAAATCAACAAGAGCCCAAACATCAATATTTCTATTTTGTATACATCGCCTTTTATTATTCGTTGTTTACATCTTTATCAGTCGTAGTACGGCTCTTTGAGCCAAATATTAGAGAGGACGCGCACAAACAAAAGATAGAAGTCTTCAATAAAAAAATTGCTGAAAAGAGCAAGTTTTTGAGGGAATGCTATTTCAATCCTTTTTCATTAGTGATTATAAAAAACGAGATTAGAAACTTAGATGTATCCACACCTAAAGAGATAAATGCAGTGACAGTTAAGGAGATAGATAAACTACTTTCGAATTATGAGCTTCGTAAAAACCAAACAACCATTTCTATGAATCGAGTCGTCAATGAAGACCCTAATACTTTAAAAGTTGCTAAAAGTCTAATAAAATACGCTATTGAGAATAATAAAACCAACAAAGCTGATGGTATTTCTTACGTCCATTATTTCATGTCTAAACGGCATTTCCTACACTATAATGCGTCCTTTATCTATGATGCGTACCCATATGATTTAGATGGTTTACTAAAAAACATAAAAGAGGATATGACTTATATTTTGAGTGTATTCAATTTTCTAACGGAATTGATCTTTATTAGAATTACTAAATTGGATTTAATTGAGATATATGAGGATTTTAAATCTCGCATGCTTCATAAATCAGGTATATCTTTTGGTGAGTTATATAAAAGTAACCTTGAACAGTTGAAAAATATTGATGAGCGATTTAACATCTTAAAATTGATTATTGGTAGATAACATGCTTGAACTGCAGAAGAAACACCACGAGGCGAGAATGGAAAGAGATAAAGAGCTTTAGGAACGGCAGATAAGAATTGTTGATGCACAGATTGATAGGCTGGTTTATGATTTGTATGGGCTGATGGAGAAGGAGATAAAGGTGGTGGAAGGGGAAAGAGGGTAGGTGAATAGATCGCAGCAGAAAAAGTATATAAGCAAATACCGCTTAACAAGAGTTGGAAGTTATGAATAGGGGAATCAATGAATAAATGATAGAAGGAATAAGAGATTATTGCCCAATGGTTGGTAAATGTCCATATGAACCTGTGGGTGTAAAACCTAACTCGTACTTCTTGGTTCAGCCCTTTGATAGCGAAAAAGAAGAACGTGAAAAGGCGATAGGAGATGCACTCAAGAAATTTTACGGTAGTAAAAAATACGAACTTAAAATGTCAGATTTCAAAATATCTGATAATAGCAGTTACTGCGACATTTGTTTAAAAATAAAAGCATCCCAATTCTGTATAGTTGACATATCAGGAGAACTTCATGAGATTATTGATAAGGAGTCGGGCAAAAAGGAATCAAAAGTCTCATTACGTCCTAATGTTGCTTTAGAGTTAGGAATGGCATACGGATTCAATAAGCCTGCATTGATATTGTCCCGTAAGTTGAATGGCAAACGTCTAATTCCATCTGACATAGCGTTTATTAGATACATTGATATTTCATTAATAAAATTTGGAGGATGGTCTGTTGCTTCCCAAAAGTTATTAAATCGGTTAAGAGAACTTGTACCTTTTAGACCTATAAGAGAATCTTTAGATTTGGACAATAGAAAATTAAAGGAGAATTTTAAAAAGTATTATGAATCGTTACTTCATTTAAAAGAAAGATTGCCATCTCTACGGAATAGAAATTTCAGGATAAATCAAATAGTTTATAGAGGCGGTAGGCCGGTTGGAATAATAAGAGATGCAGAAGATTTAATAGAAGGCATTTGTTTTGACTTTTATGTATTAGAGCAAGAGATTGAGCAGTTAGTAGGACAACTTAAAGTTTATCATGTGCAACCAAATGGATTGGCTCAGGTAGAATTTCATAGGGTAGAAGGGGGTGGAGATTTTTTGGACAATGTTACTCAACATTGTTTTGAAAATGATACTTTCGCTCTTGGTGAACATAGACTCGAGTTGGTTGATCCCGAAGAAGTTAAAAAGATAAAATTAAAAGAAATAAAGGAGATAATAGAGACAATAGATATGTTAAGTTAATTGAATAGGCGGTGTGATAAAATGACAAGGATTGAAGGTAAGGTCGCAGAAATAATAGATGTATATACCGTTGTTATTAATCGAGGACTTGCGCACGGTGTCGAAGAGGATATGCGCTTTGTGATATATGAGCCGGGCGAAGAGATCAAGGATCCTGAGGGTGGTGATCTTCTGGGTAAGTTTGAATATGTAAAAGCGAAAGTAGAAGTTGTCGATGTTCAAGAAAAGTTCTCTACGGCGGAGACCTACGAGACACACACAACGACAACGCCTGCCCTACAACCTCTAATTGGTCAGACGACACGCAACAAGCTACCCTTAGATGAAGAGACGAGTGCAAGATTGCAAAAGGGCCTAAGACCTTTGGTCAAAATCGGGGATTTGGTTAGGCAAATTTTAGACTGATTTTGCTCAAAAAATCAGAATATAGTCCAGCACGATAAACTTGTATCACGGGTAAATAACATGCTCGAGCAGCAGAAGAAACATCACGAGACGAGAATGGAACGCGATAAAGAGCTTTACGAACGCCAGATAAGAATTGTTGATGCGCAGATTGACAAGCTGGTTTATGATTTGTATTGGCTGACGGAGGAGGAGGTGAAGGTGGTGGAAGGAGATTTAAAATGACAGAAGATACATATCCCCCGGAAACGCTAGAATTAATCTATAACGAAGTGAAAGATAGATTAAATACTCAGTTTCAGTCGTTGGATGGACTCAATACAAAGGCAAGCGTCATTATTGGATTTGTTGGCGTGATAATTGGAATATCTTTACAGTTATATTCACAAAGCAATTCATATCTATTTGGCTCATGTATGACTTTGTTTATGATATCCATCTTCTTCTCTTTTTCTGCTTACAAAATCAAAAGTTATAGAAGAGACCCAGAACCGAGAGCTCTCAGGGACGGATATTTGACGACCGATAACAAAACGGTTAAGGTGCAACTCATCGCTAACTTTGTTGAGTCCTTTGAGGAGAACAAAACCAATATAGAGGAGAAAGGCAAATATATTAACTATTCCCTTATACTCTTATTTGTAGGATTGATCGTTTTAATATCAAGTATAATCCTGGGGTAGGAAAATGACAACCGAAGAAGAAAAAGAAACAAAAACAAAAATGACTGCCAAAGAACCCGTCGATAGAAAACCTGATCCTAATCTACGATCTACACTCATCGCATCTGACTCATCAGTGAAAGATAAAGGTAAAGAAAGAAACACTGAAACTATTAAATACTATTATCTCTGTTCATATCCACTCAGAGAAGATAGTGTTGTTGAGAAAGGTAATTGGGGTAGAATTCTTAGAAAATATCCCAATTTCCACTTTTTAGAGGAGTTGCTGTTAAACAATAGAATCTCAGGCGATGCTATCATTACTGGAGACCAAAGAACAAGAACCGTTATAATCGATCAAAACGTTATTAGAGAACTCATATTTGAAAGAATACGTAGGATAGAGTTTCCAAAAGTTCCCAGTCGGCTCGATTGCCTATTTGTATGCAAAACCCTTGAAGGAGCTAAAAGTTTCAAAGGTGAAGGACGAAATATTGACTTAATTTTTGAGGTAGAACCGATCGATGCAAACTCGCGAGTGCTTGAAACTGATTGGTCGTGGATCAATGAACAGATGATGAATACGCCCGTACACGAAATAGAGGGGGTTGCAAGAAACTATTGGCGTGGAGTGATCCGTAATCCCGATAAAAGAGAACTTCTTTGGGATTGCGATGTTAGAATATTGCATAAAGTGGATATATAAATCTTTCTGCTGCCTTACTTACTACGGTAAGGATCGGCGGGTGCTCCAAAAGGCATATAATGAAACTTAAAATGCACGAAAAAGAATTGTCTTGAAAAATACGTTGGAAGTGAATTATCTTCTACAACCTATACGTAGTCTCACCTTTTATCTCGATTTTCACCACCAAAACCTCTTTTCTATGCCTATCAACAGCGTAAAGCAACCTATATTTTCCCACTCGTTTCCTTCTCACGTTTTCATACCCCTCCACTTTTATTGTTCCTTTATGCCAGGGGTCATTCTCCATTTCAATAGCTGCCTGCTTTATTCTCCCTTTCAACTTCTCGTCAAAAGATTTTATTTGCTTGTAGCTCTTTGGAGAGAAGATAACTTCGTAACTCATCCAAACACTTCTTTTAACTTGTAATAATGCCCCTTCTCTCTTTCATCCCTAGCTTTCAAAATGTCTTTCATATCCTCTTCCGTCAGCATCTCGTCCTTGTTCAATATTCTTACAGTTATAACATCAGATTCTATCTTCGCCGGCTTTACAATCCTCAACACCCCGTCCTCATATATCGCTTCTATTTCGCCCATTTCCTTTCACTTTTAAGATTGTTTTCAAATTATTTAAGGTTGCTGGCTTTATATAAATCGGTCCTGCTTTAAGTGCCCGAAGAAGGAGTTTAATATGCACGAAAAGGATTTGTATCCGCGGTATGAAGCTTCTTGATCTATATAACGTATAACTTCCCCATATTTAATTTAGGACGCAGATTTACACGGATTTACACGGATTTGATTTCTTCTGCGTTAATCTGTGTCAATAATTGATTTTAGATTGTTCAAGCACCAAAAGAATTACAGTCTTTCTTAGCACAGGTTCTTTCTCGTAGAAAGAAAGTGTTTTGTAAAAAGAAAATTTATATACATATTATGAGAAGGTTTCGCGTGCAACATTTACACGCAAGAGCCGAAGGTAAAAATGCCAATACCAAAAGAGAAGCAGTAAAATGTTTGAACCAAAATTTACAATCTCCAATAGCATAACCAAAGCTCTTCTTGAAATTGAACGTGCAAGAGGATTTTTGGACGCGGCGAAATTAAAAGAGGCATGGATAAAGGATATGCAGAGTGAGGCACTTATCCTTGAGGCACATCACTCCACGCATATCGAGGGCACTCAACTCACGTTTGCACAAGCACAAGGAATCCTCACTGGGAAATCCGTAAAGGGTATAAGAGCTGATGACCGTCAGGAATTACTGAACTACAAAGCGGCAATGGATTTTGTCTCCAAATATATGGGCAAAAAATCAGAGATTACCGAGGCGTTAATAAAAGAGATACATAAATTGTTAGTTAAGGACGTTAGGGGTGGAACGCTTGAACCAGGCAAATACAGAAGCGTTCAGAATTATGTGGTGAACTCGCTAACGGGAACGATAATTTATACGCCTCCACAGCCCTCAAAAGTTCCTCAACTTATGAAAGAATTTGTTGACTGGTTAAATAAGGACTCGGACATTTCACCGGTGCTCATAGCAGGGATTAGTCAGTATCAATTCGTTGATATTCATCCGTTTTTAGATGGTAACGGTAGAACAGCCAGAGTACTATGCTCGCTTTGTCTTTACCAGAATGGCTACGATTTTAAGAGACTATTCTCAATATCCGAATATTACGATAAGAATCGCCATAACTATTACGACGCTATTCAATCAGTACGAGAGAACAACCGGCGGGATATGACGAGATGGCTTGAATATTCCACGGACGGTTTGAGAAGTCAATTGGTAGAAGTAAAGACAAAGGGCGTAAAGGCAATTAAAATGGACGTTTTACACGAGAATATAAAGGATTTTAATCTAAATCCACGCCAAATAACGGCTTTAGAATTTCTTATAGTGCACAAGCAGATTGATAATTCCATCTATCAAAAAATATGTAATACAACTAAAAGAACAGCCACGAGAGACCTCACCGACCTTGTGAACCTCGGACTTTTTGTGCGGCATGGAGAAAAGAAAGGGACGTATTATACTATACGCCGAAACCGCTCGAGTGAGAGTGATAAAGATAATTATAAGGGAGATCAATAAGGGACACAAAAGGGACATTTTAGGGACAAAGTCGGTATTGCGCTATACTATATTTCATGGATGCGTAACGCTATGGAAACGGATTTAGGTAATAAAACCATTGGCTTGAAACGAGACGCAGATTTACACGGATTTACACGGATTTGATTTCTTCTGCGTTAATCAGCGTTAATCTGTGTCAATAAAATACTTTTTGTAGGTATTTACTTTTCTTTTGGTTTTCTGGGCCATAAATAAATACTTAACCGAACACACATGAATCGCTTTCATACTATATAAAATCTGTCAATAGTTGAGATGTCAATCTCCTAACCGAACGCGCATACATTAATTTTATATGGATAAAGTATAAAGGTAGTGTAAGGCGGATGAACATGGCAACCGTAACGAAAAAATCAGGAATGATAGTCTTACCAACAAGGATTTCTCATGTATTAGTAGAAGCAACGAATGAACCAAGAGTAGATATAGCCCTTAATATCTTTATAACTGACTTTCTTGAACGTCGATTAGAAGAAGCTATAAAGTAGATTGATGCATTTGAAGATAAATGGACGATCCATTTTGACGAGTTCAAAGAACGATGTGGGCATGACGAGTTACCAAATAAGAGCGATCCATACTCCTCGGAAGTAGAGGAAGATTTTAGGGAATGGGAAGCGGCGGAAACACTAAAAAAGCATTATTCGCATATTTTGGATAGATAGATAGAGATAATATTCGGAGTTGGCATGAACACCCCTTTGAAGATCCAACTACGCACAGAAAATGCGACAAGGTAACATTCACGCATTTTCTTGAGAATGTAAAGGAACTTTTAAAATAGTGCCAAGAGATTGGTCAGAAGAGCATGACTATTATTTATATTGGTGCAAAAATAGCTAATAGAAAAGAGCATAAAACGCGAATATATGGTGGAACGATATATTTATATAGTGTTAAATCGAACTATTTCCAGGAGATATTATCAAGGCGGTTAAATCATGTCGATCGCAAAAAGGCTCTCGCAATTACTTGAAACTATGACGCCGCAAGAGCGTGCAGAAGTCGAGACAGTCGCGGCTTTTGTTATAGCACGGCGAAAATTGCGAAATCTCTCTGTTCTGACCGATGACATACCCACTCAAGAACTTATGCAACTTGTCATGGAATCCGGGAGTTTCGACTGGCTGGATGCCAAGGAGGAAGACGTCTATTCCATTGAAGATTTAGAACGCATAAGTTAGCGTTGCTCCATAAGTCGCTTGTGCTGCGCGTTTTAGTAGAAATGGACAGGGATTTGATGAATGAAAGTCTTTATCTCATGAAGTAGCCCCTCTTTGATCTCTTTTTCACTTCCACGTATCTGTGTCATCAAATACTTATCGCTCAACAAAACTTAAATATGCCTCCGATATAATATAGAAGCAGGGGGACTTCAAAATGAGCGTGCTTCGAGAGAAGATATTTGAGCGAAAAGGCGAAGGCAGTTTAAAACCACAAAATACCGAGTTAGGACATATAGAAATACCTGTTACGTTTACATGTGCACAGTATCGAGATGGTGTTATTGATGGAACGATAACATTAATTGAAGATGATCACGCCCCGTATATGGACTTATTTTACACTCACGAAGATACAAAATACAGCCTATGTGCAAATCTCGACGGTGACGAGTTAAACATAGAACCGCTTAGTATTTCTGACTTCTCACCGCAAATGGGCGAGCGAGTTGAACTACGAGATATTGCTTTTATTGCTGATTATCTAAAATTAAAACATAGAGAAATCACATCCGCCACAAATAAAATATTCTGTCGCTTTGATGTATCCAATCTTAAATCTTTTATGACAACTTTTGAGATCGAAGAAGGCAAAGTTACTTTTTTTCAGTACGAATGCGATATATGGAAAGATATAGAAATCTACAAAAAGTCCGGTATAACAGGCGGTGTTCAGATTGACCTAAATGACGATGTTAGACTTCAATCAATAGAAGGGTACAAATCATTACTGGTTAAAAAAATCAATAAAATATTGCGGTTAGCATCGTTATCTCAGGGCACTTACATTGATTGGGCTTCTTTTGTGCTCTGTGAGCAAAATAGTGAAGGTGAGTATGAACGGATATATTCAGAAAGGAAAATTATTCGAACTGAGTTCTCTGCGAGACCGGAATTGACGCCTTATGGCGACTTATCCAACTATTTCAAAAAAATCCTTTTCCAATATACCGATAATTTAGATACCGACTTGGGATTCCATTTTGCTCTTGAATGGTATCTGGAATCGTTAAATAGAAGTCTTTTGGAGTCTAAATATTTGGGTTTATTCACCGTTTTAGAGACCCTTATTTATAGGTTTGCTACTACACAAAAGCCACCCCGGATATTTATTTTAGTTGATGCTGATTTTAAGCGGTTTAAAGAGAAATTAAAAAAACCAATGAAAGACTCCCTTAGAGCTTTGAGTATGGATACAGAGAATAGAAAGGCAGTATATTTGAATTTACCCTGTTTAAATAGATACAGTTTCAAAGATAATCTAACCATGTTTTTAGGATACTATAAAATAGGATATAGTGACATTATAGAGGACTTAGGGGATCTAATTAACGTTAGAGACAATATAACACATAAAGGAATATCAGAAAGAGAATTTGATGCTTTAATTGACACATGCGATAAACTGATGGCTTTGGTTCACCGAATATTTTTATCCGTTTTAAACTACGAGGGTAGCTATCGTAATTGGATTAGTAAACACTTAGAAATATTCAAAAAAGACCCGAATACTGATTGGTGATAAAAGAGGGTATGAAGAAAATAACGGCGGATAAGAATTGTTGATGCGCAGATTGACAGGCAGGTTTATGATTTGTATGGTCTGTCTTCGTTGATCGGAGAAACATCGAGAATAGTATAAACGTATTTGACGATACACACTGAATTATTTTGCTTCTAACAGTCTACTTAATGCTCTTTCTTTAGTGTGAATAGTGATTCCTTCTTGTTTTATAGATGCTCATTTCAAGGCAAAAATAATTGTTAGTATATATGCAATACTTAAGTACACATAAATATTTTCCTAAATAACAGAATTGTAATCGAATCAATGATAAACAAAAAAGGGCATAGGAGAGACTAATAATGCAGCAATTATGTATTACGTGCAAAGGATCACGGCTGTTATGTGGAAGAAAGACATGCCCCTTACTCGCCGGATTGAAGAAAAGAACAGAGTTTGCGAAACTGGCAGATACAAAGGAGTTCTTCGGCCCTTCTACTTCCATCTTCGTCGGTTGGAAAGGCTATCCCGTAGTGGGTGTGGGTCCGATGACCATATTAGAAGGCAACGAGTACAATGCCGAACTCGGTAGACTGGAAGACCCGAGCGAGTGGTTCGCTCACGGCCTTGGCATGGAAGAGATCGTAGAACTAAGAAGTTCATCGTTACGAGCGAAACGAGGCGAAAGTGTAACCTCGCGAACCAACTTTGTTTCGGACATGGCAGAACTAGCGTTAGCTAAACAGCCAGTAGATGTCGAACTCACATTTAAGAGCAAACCTACCTTTAATCTCTCCTTCTCCGATGTAACGCGACCGACAGGCGCCAGTGTGACAGTGGAAAAGATGAACGTCACCGAGAATCCAAAGATACCGAAACAAGTAGAACGCATCGTTTCTGACGAGCTTCGAGCAGTGGAATCCGCTAAAGGGCTGTATGACCTAGGATTGGACGTTTATAAAGTCGCCGAGATACTATCCGCGGGTACGTTGGGATTGCATAGTGATAAAAAAATGGTGCCAACTCGATGGAGCATTACTGCAACAGATGACCTCATCTTCAAGAAGCTGGCAACGCAGCTAAAGGAATATCCGATCATAGACACATATTATGTTTATGAATCATCATACATGGACAACCACTTTCAGATACTATTGATGCCGACATTATTTGAGTATGAGAACTTCGAGGCGTGGTTTCCGGGCTCTGTTTGGAACGATGCGTCTTTTTCGCGACCAGTAATAGTAGAAGATTACGAAGGCTTTAAAGGTCGGAAACAGTACGCCGAGGAGGGCGGCGGCTATTATGCCGCGAGATTGGCAGTTGCGGAAGCACTGCATAAGATGAGGCGGCAGGCGGGCGTCATAGTATTCCGAGAGATACACCCCAGCTATTTCATCCCGCTGGGCGTTTGGGTTGTTAGAGAGACGGTTCGAGCTGCGTTTAGGACTAGATGTGTGAAGTTCGAGACCAAAATGGCGGCGCTGAAATATATTGATTCGCTATTGCAAGCAAAAACCGGGCTGAAGTTAGCAATACGCGACTTTGAGGTGCAAAGTGTGATATTGCGGCAGAAGAAGCTTACGGATTATTAATGAGTTTCTCTAACTAAAAAAACCATGAGATTACACAAGATTAACACAACACTTTCTCTTTTTTACAAAAAGAAAATCTGTGTAATCTTGTGGTCTGATAAATAAATAGAAGAAGCAACTACATTACAAACGGAAATGTTAGGTAAGTTAAGCAGTTCGTTGAAGGAATCGATTCGGAAGATAGCGAAGGCGAAGCGGATAGATAAGCGAACGGTAGATGAACTTGTGCGTGACATCCAGCGGTCATTGATACAGGCGGATGTTAAGATTTCATTGGTGAAGGAGCTTTCAGACCGCATAAAAGAGCGCAGTTTGAAGGAGAAGATGGTTTTGAATCCGCGCGAGCATGTGATTAAGGTAGTATATGAAGAGCTGATAAACATTATCGGTAAGGGCGTTGCGGTCCCTTTAAAACCGCAGAAAATAATGATGGTTGGCTTGCATGGCGCCGGAAAAACGTCTTCGTGCGCGAAACTGGCACGGTATTTCCAAAAGAAGGGTTTGAAACCCGCGGTTATCTGTGCCGATGTCTACAGACCCGGGGCATCTGACCAGTTAAGGCAATTGTGCGATAAAATCGGCGTTCCTTTTTATGACGGTCAGCCAGAAGATAGGAATGTCCTTCGGATAGTAACTAGCGGTGTGAACGAATTGGATAAGTATGATATTAAGATAATCGATACTGCGGGCAGGCACGCACTTGAGCCGGAAATGATAGACGAGATAATGGACATAGAAAAGGCGATAAAGCCTGAACAGCGGTTCATTGTTCTGGATGCGAGCATAGGGCAGCAGGCATCGGTGCAGGCGAAAGCATTTGACGATGCAATTGGGATTACAGGCATTATAATTACTAAGATGGATGGCACAGCAAAAGGCGGTGGTGCGCTTTCTGCTGTCGCCGAAACTGATTCCGGAGTTGCATTTATTGGCACTGGTGAAACGGTAGATGACTTTGAGAAATTTGAATCTGACGGTTTCATCTCTCGCCTGCTGGGGATGGGCGACATAAAGTCATTGATAGCAATGGCTGAGGAGAGCTTAAATCCCGAGGATGTGGATGTTGACATCTTGAAGGGCAAATTCACGTTAAAGGATTTGTATATGCAGCTAGAAGCGTTGAAAAAGATGGGCCCGTTTAAAAAGATAATGCAGATGCTACCTTTGGGTGGGCTTGGTGTAGACATCAATGATAGCATGTCTCAAATAACGGAGGATAAATTGAAGTGTTTCAAGGTGATGATGGATTCGATGACCGATGAAGAGCTGACTGAGCCGAAGATAATAAGCGGGTCTAGGTTACGAAGAATAGCGCATGGCTCGGGCACGAGTACTGCTGAGGTAAACGAATTGATAAAATATCATCGTATGATGCAGAAGATGATGAAGAGTATATCCTCAGGTAGGGGGAATATGCCGATGATGAAGGGGATTCCGATGGCTAAAATGATGAAGAAGATGCGGTAATGGATGCTTACAGATATTTGTTATTTCACGTTCTGACAATCTGAACTTATTTCTATTTTTAGTATTTTACGAATTATGAACCACGAGAACCTTCTGGTTATTATAACACAGGGGACAGGTATCCCAGAGAGAGTATATAACTAATGATTTGGGCGTTAAAACCTGCGAATAACGGTATTAGCAGGTTATCATCTATCTTCTCCACTACGGTTTCGACTATTGTCGCTGTCCCTGCCATCACAAGTATCACTGGCCATGAGCCTAGGAAGACGACCCCTATGAGCAGATCCACGACAAACTCAGCCATGCAACCTTCAACAGCCCGGTTCTTCAATTTTGGTATCCAGGTCTTGCCGAACCTCTTGCCGAATAATGTTGCTGCTGCATCTCCAAACGTGGTCATCAGTATAGCGGCTATGGCAATCTCCTTAGAAAATACGCTAATGGCTATTATAGCACCTAGTAGGAAGAAGACGTTACCGCTTAATCTATCTTCTTCCTTCTTTCTGTATAGTTTATGAAATAATGGCAACTTTAGCTTGAGATCTATCCGGACAAACTCGATCTCCAGGAACAGTATCAAAAACAAAGTCATTATCAGCAATACTGCCGCTTTGGGCAGAATGTAATAGCCTGCAACTATCAGTAGTGAGGTGACGTGCACCACCTTTCTTTGGAGTTCCCTTTTCATACTGATTTCTTCTGTTTCCATCTGTTTTAGTGCCTTTTTTTCTCTATCTATGTCGTATAGTTACCAATAAAAAATATTAGCTAATATGGCCATTCATCGCTAAACTTTAATAAAAACAAATAATTTAAATATAGATATATATGCTAAAGGTGTAAATATGGACGGACTTGGAAAGATATTCGGAAGCAATGCGTAGCTTATTGTTTTGGAGCACCTAATAACAAATCGGGGCATGACAACGTATCTCTCGGGAATCGCAGAGGCGACCGGGCTTTCTCATTCCAGCGTTGCACGTGTAATCGAGCCGCTTTTAGATTTGAATATCGTGAAAGAGGCCAAATTAGGTAAGCAGATAAGGACGTTTACGCTGAGTGACGATAATGAGGTGACCAAGCTAGTGATACAGTTTTATGCAGATTTGGAGAAGATTTTGGGTGAATGAATTTTAGGTACATGTTTTTATACTTATGATGCCTAAGGGATAAGAGAGTGTCACAAATCTTTTTAAGTAGTACGGCGTGATAGGACATTTGGGTGATGATAGCAGTGAACTATCTGCGCACAGGTGATGAAACAGAGGATATGGTGAAATAAGAGAAAGGTGAAGTAAAATGGTAAAAGAGCGGAAGAAGAAATTTGGACGAGGCGCGAACGCATGCAGACGATGTGGTAGGAGCAGAGGCCTGATTCGTAGATATGGGATTTATCTCTGTCGTCAGTGCTTCCGAGAGATAGCGAGGGATATCGGATTTAGGAAGTATAACTAAAACTTTTTCTTAAATAAATGAGTTACCAAAAGAAGTAAAGCTAAAAAAGGGAGAAAAAAAATGTCGCTAAATGATCTGCTTGCAGATGCGCTTTCGCACATAAAGAATACAGAGAGAGTCGGGAAGATGGAATGCGTGATAAAACCCGCTTCAAAGCTGATAGGTAATGTACTGGGTGTAATGCAAGAAGGCGGATATATAAAGGAGTTTGGATTCGTAGAAGATGGGAAATCGGGTATCTTTCAGGTGAAGCTCGGTGGTAAGATAAATGATTGCAATGCGATAAAACCACGGTTTTACGTCCGTGCAAATGAATATGAGAAATGGGAGAAGAGACTACTCCCCGCAAGGGATTTCGGTATGCTTGTGGTTACAACCTCAAAAGGGGTGATGTCACATGAAAAAGCGATTGAGAATGGCGTAGGTGGGCAATTACTGGCTTTTGTTTATTAAAACGTTTTAGGAAAAAGTTTTATCACGACTTACATCGATTGCCATCGTGTTTCTTTTTTCGTTTATCGTAGTTACAAAACCGTCTAAATCGTCAACCCGTACTCCATAAATGGTTTTGATTATCTTTCATTTAATTCAGCTCTGCATCAACCGATTGACCGCATTGACAATTGCCTCTACAGAGGCCATTACTATATCTTCTCGCACACCCCTCGCGGTTACCATTCTTCCTCCCTTCGCCACACCCACGATTACCTCCGCGAGTGCATTGGAACCGCCGGTTATCGCCTCTATCCTAAAATCTTTAAGTTCTATGTCACCACCTATTTCACCACCTATTATCTCCTGAATAGCTTTTATCGCCGCATCCACAGGACCAACACCCATCTGCGCGCCCTTGCATTCCTTCCCCCCGCACTACTGCTTTCAGCGATGCTGTTGGTATCAAATTATTCCCGGTCATAACCGAGAGTTCCTTTAGTATCACTATACGTTCATGCAGTGATACTTCGCCGGTTACAACTTCTGCTATTGTAAATAGGTCATCATCGGTGACTTGTTTACCGCTTACACCAAGTTCCTTTACCCGTTCGAGAATCTCATCAATTTGCTCTTTTGTGGGTGACATACCGATTTCTGATAATTTATTCAATACAGAGTGCTTGCCTGTATGCTTCCCAAGAACAATCCGTCTCCTATGCCCTACCATCTCCGGCGTCATTATACCAGGCTCAAAGGTATCGCTCTTCTCTATTACACCGTGCGCATGTATCCCGGATTCGTGAGAAAACGCATTATCTCCCACTATTGGCTTGTTTACCGGGAGTTCTATGCCGGTTAAACGTTCAATAAGCTTCGCCGTCTCAAATAAAAACTCGGTCTTTATGTTTGTTTTTAGTCCATATATCGCGTTCAAACCCATCACTGTCTCAGCGAGGTCGGCATTTCCCGCTCTTTCTCCTATCCCATTCACAGAAACTTGAACTTCCGAAGCACCCGCCTTCACCGCCGCTAAACTGTTCGCCACCGCAAGACCAAAGTCATTGTGGCAGTGTATGCTAATCGGAGTCTTCACCACACGATCTATCGCTTCTATAAGCTCGAAGATGGCGAAAGGGTCTAGTACGCCCACAGTATCAGGCACATTTAAGATGTCCGCGCCTGCTTCTTCTGCTGTTTTGTATATCTCCGTTAGATAATCTAAACTCGTCCGCGTAGCATCCATTGCAGAGAACATGCAGATAAATCCATGTGCTTTGACATACTTCGTCATTTCATATGTCTGCTCTTGTACTTCCGCTTCGCTCTTCTTTGTCGTGTGCTCTCGCTGAATCACGGAGGTGGGCGCGAATATATGGATCATGTCAACCCCGCACTCAATGCATGCATCTATATCCTGCGTTAAAACCCTTGCCAACCCACATATCTTTGCCGAAAGTCCCTCGTCACAGATATACTTAACTACATCCTTCTCCTCCTTAGACGTAATCGGCGTCCCCGCTTCTATTATGTCCACACCCAGCGTGTCCAACCGCCTTGCAATCGTTCCCTTCTGCTCTTTAGTAAAAGAAATCCCAGGTGTTTGCTCTCCATCCCTCAATGTCGTATCAAAGACCTCTATTATCCTTTTAGCGTCTCCGTGAGTGCTTCCTTCTTTCATCTTATACCCTATCCCCTACCATTTTGAATGTGAGAAATAAAGGTAGTTAAATAAAATAAATACAAGAAAATAAATTATTGACACTGATTAACGCAGATTGGCACAGATGATAAAGATCAACAATGTCAAACTTAAATTTAGTTTAGTTTAGTAAGTACGCGTAATTAACCCTCGCGGCGACGTGCCCAATCATAGAATATACTTGGCGGCTCCACCTCGTCTATCCCAGATTTACCACGTTCCGAGAGTTTATAGGATGTTACTTTGTCATGTTCTATCATCTCCACGAGCTCCATCTCTCTCAGTGCTCCGATGCTATCCAAGTTTCGTATGTCCTTAGCAATAACGCCTTTCATCCACAACAACCAGTATCTTTGTTTTTAATTTCTTCTGCGTTAATCAGTGTTAATCGGTCTCAATAATTAATTTTCGTTGGATATTATGCTTTCTTGAATACGATCTTAAATGCAGTCCCTTCGCTTCTATCCAGTGCTATTGTGCCTTTAAGCTGTTCTACCAAGGCAACTACCACTTGTAAACCCATAGATTCTGTGTTTTTGAAATCCAAATCTTCCGGGAGACCTATACCATTATCACAAACAATCAAAGTGGAAGTATCGTCTTTACTCGCGTACAACTTGATCAGAATCTCCCCTTCCTGGCCATCGGGAAAAGCATACTTCAAAGAATTTGAAATAAGTTCGTTGATAATCAAACCACAGGGGATTGCGGTATTAATGTCCAGTGGAACATCTTTTATATCCGCCACTAATTTAATGGCTGACGAACTAACACTATACATATTGAATAAATGACTTGCCAGGTTTTCGATATATTCAGCGAAATCAATACTTGCTAGGTCCTTAGATTGATATAATTTATCGTGAATTAGCGCCATTGACTTTATACGATTCTGACTATCCTTGAATATCTCCAAATCGTACTTATCCTTGACATGTTTGGATTGGAGATTGAGAAGGCTTATAATTACCTGCATGTTGTTCTTTACACGATGATGGATCTCCTTCAACAGCACCTCTTTTTCCCTGAGTGATGCTTTGATTTGTTCCTCCGCCTGCTTCCGCTCTGTTATGTCTCGGCTTATTGTCAGAACATGTGTTATTTCGCCTGATTCGTCTGTTAAAGGAACTTTTTTGATATGAGTCCAGTGTTGATTTCCATCAGCATCGGCATAGTGTTGGTCAGGGATCTCTAATTCTCTTCCAGTTTTAAATATTTCCGCATCGGTTTCCCGAAATCTCGTTTTCCCTATTATTTCTTCCTTGGCAACTTTATGTTGGTGTAAAAACGCGTTGTTGACCTCCGCGAAGCGGAACTTCCTGTCCTTGATGTAGATGGGGTCAGGGATGTTTTCGATAACGGCAGCAAGAAACACACGAGATTTCTTTACTTCGTCCTCCGCCTGCTTCCGCTCGGTGATGTCCTCACCTGAAAACAAAACTCCGACTGTCTGACTGTTTTTGTCTCTAATCACCGTGTTGTGAAACACAATTAATCTTTCCTCTCCATCCTTCGTTAATACGGTATACTCATAGTATTCAACTGGCTCAATATCTCCAGCCATCAGTTTGCCAAAGATGCCTCTTATTTCGCCTCGTATTCTTTGGGAAACTAGGATGTCAAACCAGTTCCTACCGATAAGTTCTTCCTCTTTGTAACCCAGTATTTCACAGCCCTTTTTGTTAATCAGACTTATCTTTTCATCGGCATCCAACATCGCCAGCAGCACCCCAGCTATATTCAGATATTCTTCTGCCCGTTCTTTTTCTCTTCTCAAATATTCGGTTGTTTTCGCCAATTCAGCGGTTCGTTCTTCCACCCGCATTTCTAGTTCGTCATGTGCCTTTTGCAGTTTATTCTTAGTACGATTAAGTTCAGCCGATTGCGCACCCAGCCTTGCAATAACTCCCACTATCTGAAACAATAAACTCGAATAATTCCTAACCTTCTCTTCTTCCACCACGCGCATTCTCTTCGCTTCTTTTACCAGCAGTTCCGGGTCTATGTTTATCTCCTCAGCTATTCGCCTGATTTCGGTTAATTTCTCCTCGGAGAACCGCTGTGGTATGAATTGATCTGCAAACATCGTTCCTGTGTGCTCACCATTGATGATAATCGGGGCGACAAAATGAGCACAATGAGTGAAGCAATACATAATTGCCGGCTTCTTTAACGCGAGTGCCCTCTCATTCATCTCTTTAAACGATAGAAGACAGCGCCGTTTCCCTTCTTCCGTTGATTGTATCAAGGAACAAAAAACCGTTGGATAACTAAAATGAGTTAAGGGCTCACCGTCAGGCGAAGAGATAACAGAAGAAATGCCGACTGTTTTTGCAATGCTGTCCTGAATAGCTTGAAGCTCATCAAGGTCTATGAGTTTCGACAGCGATAACGATTTACCCATTTTTGTATTTTTCTCATATTTCGCCACTTCTTCTTTCTTCTTTACTTCTATCACCTCTCTATCCTTTGGAAACCTAGAGACCAGTTTATGCAACGCGCCAAGAAATCACTTTTCTCATTTATATTATCACTTTAAAAATAGAAAGATATAAAATGACTTATGTCCCAATAAAAGGATAAAGGAATATTATAAGGAGGTAAAGAGGGAATATGGAAAAAAAAAAAGGAATAGTAGGCTTTACAGGAACGTTTAGAGAGCGTATGGCGGATACAAAGGAAGGATCCAAGGTAGTATTTACGGGCTCGGTAGCAGTATGCTCTCCATTTATCGAATTGCTCGCTTATACAGTGAGGGATAGAGGTTTTGATATGTTGTATGTGCCAAAAGCAAATGCAAAGGAGGCAAGAAAGATAAGGGAGATAGAGAACATAGGTTACAGCGTTGTAGATGAAAAGGGCGATCCGAAAAACCCTGATGCGATTGTTGTGCTTGGTGGATTAGCGATGCCTAAGTTCGGATGTACGCCAGAGGATGTCAATCAGATGATTGAAAGTATATCAGGCGATAAGAAACCGAAGATCTTTGGCGTGGGGTTCATGAACATATTCGAGAAAGCAGGCTGGGATAAGAAGCTAGATTTCGATACGGTGATAGACATAACGATGGAGACAGTAGTGGTCAAATAGATATTGCACCGAATAATCGCTTTGCATTTCTATTTTTGCACACATCTGCTCAAAAAGCTATAGGTTTTTGAGCAGATACTGCGCCGACCGGGATTTGGACCCGGGTTATAGGCTTTTTGCCCATCTTTTTTTTATGTTTCAAATCGGTATTCTTCCTTTTGAAGGAAGAACGAATGAACGTTAGGTTGGCAAGCCTATGTGATACCAGGCTACACTACCGGCGCATGTTTTTTATTTTATTTTATCCTATTTTATAATATACTCCTCCCCTAGTTTAGGTGCTATTGCCTCACATCCGATATTATCTCTCGCCCATGCTGCAAACTCGTTGGTATGTTCTCCATGAACCATGAACACGACCTCAGTGCCATTCTTGCAAAATCGTGACACCAAATCCTTCAGCTCGGAATCACCTGCATGTGCTGAGAAGTCATATTGCTCTACACTTGCACTTACTTTCACCACCTTGCCATCTACTTCCACATGACCGTTCTCTATTAATCGCCTACCGTTCGTCCCTTCTATTTGATAGCCCGTGAGCAGCACTTTGCTCTTAGGATCTTTGTGTATCTTCTTCAGATAATAGAGCACGGGTCCGCCATTAAGCATTCCCGCAGTGGTGACAATTACAGAGGGTTCAGAAAAAATGTTCTTCCGCCTCGTCATGTTTACAAACTGTGCATTATTAAATGCATCATTCAATGCTTTCGCGTTTCTCAAGAACGAGGGATGATTCTTGAACAGACGGAATACTCCTAGACCCATACCATCTACATATGGCGTAATACCATAAGAATGCAGAATCATCACGACCTCCTGTGTCCTGCCAACCGCAAAACAGGGCACAATCACATTACCTCCAGCAGCTAAAGTTTCCTTAATAGAGTCTATGAACTCATGCTCCATTTCCTGCCGGCCTCTATGCTCTTTATTGTAATATGTGCTCTCTAGGAGTAAGATGTCGGAGGCGGGAAACTCAGAAGGGGCAGCGCTTTTCATTAATCTTGTCTCATCCATTCTTATGTCTCCAGTGTAAAACAAGCTGATATCCTCACTCGCTTTTCGCAGATACGTTGCTGAACTTCCCGGTATGTGTCCTGCATTATATAATTCGAACTCATAATCTGAGCCATTTAATGCTACCCGCTCACCATAAGCGACTGTGCGCGTATGCTCATCCATTTTTCTGATGTCCTCTTCGTCAAAGAATGCAAATCCCTGATCCTTTCCTACTTTTATTGTGTCTCTACCCAAAAGGATAGTTAAATCCCTTGTCACAGAGGTCATATAGACTTTAGGTACCATCAAACTCGGGACCATGCCTGAATGATCGAGATGAGCATGTGAAACAATAACAGCCTCAGGCGAGATATTTCCACTATTTAAAGGTACTTCTGGCGGGTCTGAGGGCCGCATCCCATAATCTAAGAGGATTCTACCATCCACTAATATTGCAGAACGTCCTACCTCGTTGCAGCCACCGAGAAATTTTAATTTCATTTTAGTTTAGTTTAATTAACCTTCTTTACTCTGCACTGGAGCTAAGCCCCTTTCCGTTTTAGTTATCTCCACTCTCCGCACAGGGTATATCTTCTTCGCAACCTTGTATATATCTGCCGAGAGTTTACCAAGTATTATCTCCTGTATATATTTGTTAAGTTCTAAGCTACTGGCTCTATTTTTAATTTCCTCAGCCATTATCTTCCGTATCTGCTTTATCTGTGCTTCACTTGCTTTCTTTAGCGTAAAACAGGATGATTTTACACGAATGGTCTCGCCATCCTTTGTCTGAACATCCACATTAGACTCGATTTTCGAGCTCCTCTTCCGCGCTAAACTACGTAGATAGCCTCCATTTACCTTATGCCCTATGAATCGTGTATGAGCGTTTTTATGCTCGACTTCAGAGATTTCAAATATTAATTTCAAATTTGAATTCTTTATCAGCTTACCTGTGAGGTCTCCCACAGTCATTTCCACTCTTCTACCTATTAACTTGGCGGGATCATCTGCCACCGTATCCCCTGCTGTCACATCGCCAAACATCTTCGGTGCTACTACCGTGTACCACTCTTTTGATTTCCACTTATCTTTCAGTCTTTTCTTCGCCAGTTGTACTCACGCTCCTTCTTTTCTTTTCTTTCTTATTAAGAATGAAGTCATCATATATAAGCCTTCCTACTAAGGTAATTCAATACAGCTTCAAATATAGCTTTCCCATCCCCGTATGCACCCCTTCCTTCTTCTCCCTCCTTCGCTCTTCTTGACCATTCAGAATCCAAAAAGGCATAAAAAGCCCTTTCCGGATGCGGCATCAAGCCCAATATATTCCCGCTTGGGTCACATATCCCTGCGATATTATCCACCGAACCGTTAGGGTTCCAGGGATATGAGGCATAACCTCCTTCAGGGTCAATATAGCGGAATACAATCTGATCGTTCTCCTCCATAAGCTGTAGATACGCCTCTCGCCTTTTCTCGCTGATGAAAAACTTACCCTCTGCATGTGCGCAAGGCATCTTCATGATGCGCCCATTCTCTATCCCCTTCGTGAAAACACAGTTCCCACGATTTTCCTGTCTTATGTATACCGGTCGGCATTCAAAGCGAGCGGAATCGTTTGTTGTCAATGCTGCCTGCTGCAGCCCTATTTTTTCATGTGCTAATCCCGGCAGTAACCCCATTTCCACTAATACCTGAAATCCATTACATATCCCCAAGATAGGTTTGCCATCCTGTATAAAATCGTCTAGGTCTTCACCTAATGTACCTCTTATCCGCGCAGCCAGTATTGCCCCGGCGCGTATATAATCGCCGGAAGAAAAGCCACCTGGTATCACTAACAGATCATAATCATTTAGTTTCCTCTTCTCTCGCTCTTTTACAGCACCTATCAATTGTTTCAAGTGCACAATCTCTGCCGCTGCACCTAGCCGCTTAAAAGAGCGAAAAGTTTCAAGCTCGCAGTTCGTTCCTTCTATCCGCAATACGCATATTCTCGCTGGCATCTTTTAATTGTATATAAAGTATAACTTCTACCCATAAATTTAATTTAGGACGCAGAGTTACATGGATTTACACGGATTTAATTTCTTCTGCGTTAATCGGTGTCAATAATCGATTTTAGTTTGTTCGACAGTCGCCCTCGCGACCATAAGCACACCAACGACTGTCTTTCCATCTTTTATCTCGCCCTTTCTTATCAATGCTAATACATCACTCAATTCCACAAACGTTATTGGCAGTTCAGCGTCAGAAACTTTCGTCAGCTCATTCGCCTTATAGATGTGTATTATCTCACTACTATAACCAGGAGCAGGTAAATATTCAGTCAGTTTATACAATTTGGAAGCTTGAAAGCCAGTCTCTTCAATTAGTTCGCGCATGGCACATTCCGCGTGCGATTCGCCTTCTTCAAGCGTGCCGGCCGGTATCTCCAAGGTGTTACGTTCAACAGCCTTCCGGTATTGCTCCACTAACAGTACCTTTCCATCCATCAAAGAAACAACAGCGGCTGCACCGGGATGAACAAGAATTTCACGTGTTTTCGTCCGCCCATCGGGTAATAAAACGGTATCAAGCCGTAACTGTACAACTTTACCTTTATATAGTTGCTTACTCTCAATTGTCTTCGCTTCGTTCATGTTAATCCTCCTCCAGAACTTCTTGCACTTTCTCCACCAATAGTCTATTTATCAGCTCACCATCCACTTTACCGCGCAATTCCTTCATTGCAACGCCCATTAACGGCCCCACAGCCCTTTCTCCCTTTTCTCGTATGAACTCCTTCTTCGAGTTCACTATTTCTTCTATAAGCAGTTCTATCTCGCCAGTATCCGACCTGAGCCCAATTTCATCGATTGCCGTTGCTATGCTCAACTCAGGTTTATTCGCCACGAATTTCAAAATATCCGGTACGGCCTCTTTTCCAAACGTATTCGCAGAGAGTTGCTTGAACACGTCCAAGAAATGAAGGTCGGTCAACTTTTCCACTTCTATCCCTTCTTGCATGAACTCTACTAATGTGTCTGTGAGAGTCCTAACCACTAAAGTTGCTGGTACGTCCCCATAAGAGTCCATTATATGTTCAAAGAGCGCAAAATTGGAATTACGCGATATTTTATCCGCAAGTTCGTCATTTAACCCAAATTTAGCTTTATATCGCTCTTTCCGGTGTTCAAAGGTCTCGGGAAGATTGGCTCTTATCTCCCCCAACCACTTATCTTCTATCGCTACCGGTGACACATCTGTTTCCGGGTACATCCTCGCAGCACCTGGTAGAGGCCGCATATATGCACTGCTTCCGTTTGGCAATGCTCTTCTTGTCTCCTTAGGTATTTCGTGCATCGCCGCCTCAGCCCGCATCAACACTGCTTTCAGCGCTTTTGTCGCACGTTCTCCATTTGCAGCTACTATCACCACGCAGTCATCTTCCGTAGCGTCAAAGGTTCTTTTTAGTTTTTCTACCTCTTCCGCAGTAATACCATATGCAGGAAGTTCATCTGTATGCATCAAGCCCGCACCGAACTTAATTGCGAAATCAGCCAATTCCGTGCCAAATCTTCGCCCTGGTTGTATCTCCGTTCCGAGCACACCTGAGAAACCACGCAGACAGACGCCAAATACCGCACCACCTGCTTTTTTTATCACTCGAGAGGTGGTAGCCCCGAATATTGCAGCTAAATCCTTTATTTCGTGTTCTACTTTCGCATCACTTTTATTCAACTCCGATTTCAGCTTTATAAGCTTTGACTGACGCACAACTTCGCTTCTTACGATTTCGCCTATCAGTCTCAGATTCTGAACGCCCTTTATCTCCACTCGTGCACCACCGTCGATAGAGACGTTTATGTCCTGTCGGATGGTGCCTAATCCGCGCTTCACATTGCCCGTGGAGCGCAATATCATACCTAATTGCTCTGCCACTTTCATCGCCTGCTCCGCCGTTTTTATATCCGGTGCGGTGCATATCTCTACAAGCGGTATGCCCAACCGGTCTAAAGAATAAACAACGGCATCGCCTTCTGCCTCTAGCTTCTGTGCCGCATCTTCTTCTAGGCAAAGTGAATCTATCCGGACGGGCCCCTCTTCTGTCGAGAATAAACCCCCGGTTGCAACTAATGCCGTTCGCTGGAAGCCGCATGTATTAGACCCGTCTATAACAATTTTGCGCATTGTATGTATCACATCTATGGGGTTCATGTTCAGAAGCAGCGCGACTTCTAAAGAGATCTCAATCGCTTCTCGGTTCAATTCACGCGGTGGCTCTTCGTCATTTTCCACTAAACACGTGCTGTCATAGCCCTTGTAAATAATTGTTCTACCGTATTGCTCTTCCACACGTGCTGCTTCGTCCACCTTGCCCATTTCGCTCTTTGACGCTCTCTGATACCGGCTAAAGGATATTATCGAGTCTTTCTTGTCCCTCAATGTGGTGGGGCAATTGCAGAATAATTTGGTCTTCGTATCGAGCTGCTGGTGTATTTCCAGACCTGCTTTTAAGCCTATAATATCTCTTCCCATTTCGTGTTTCATTGTGATTTTATCAGCGTTTTTACTATAAAATTCTTTTTTAGAGACAACGAAACCCTTCACTACCGTCTCTTAAACCGCTTCTCTATCTCTTTTTTTGTCAGCCGGATCATTGTTGGTCTACCATGCGGGCATGTAAAAGGTAGCTTCGCGTTCCTCAAGCCAGCTACGATCGCCCGCATACTATCATAAGACAGTTTCTCGCCCGCCTTTATGCTCGCTTTGCACGCTGCAGTGCTGAACAGAACCCTTATCCGCTCTTCTCTTTTACCACTCTCCTCCACTAATTGCACTATCACATCTGTTATCTCATCCTCCCCGATCATACCATGAAAGACAACAGGAATCGCCCTTATAATATAACTGTCATCACCAAGTCGCTCTATATCAAAGCCCATATCTCTAAGTGCTTCCTCGTTCTCCCGAATTAGATAAAATTGATGTGGGCTGAGTTCAGGCACGTAAGGTCTTAAAAGCGTTTGCTTATCTATTCGCTGGCCATACCGGTCGATCAACCGCTCAAAATTCGCTCGCTCTGCCGCGGCATGCTGATCTATCATAATCACATCGTCCGCTTCGCTCTGCGCTATGATATAGCTATCGAGTACCTGATATAGAGGAACGGAACAGATGTCTAAACGGCCTTCGTCCGGCACATCTGTATCCATATCCGCGTGAAAGGAAGTTTGCGCGCTTACAGGTGCTTTCTTCTCTTGAGGCAGTGTGGAGAAATCAAGAGCTTCTACGGCATCCTTTTCGCGCTCTACCACTTCGGGGATTAAATCTGCCTGGCGTAAGGTCGTGGAGACTGCACCAGCGGTAAAATGGAAAACGTCATTAGAATGGTAAAACAGTATTTCATGCTTCTTCGGATGGATATTCACATTTATTTCGCCCGGATCAATGGAAAGAGCGAGAACAGCAAACGGGTAAGCGTACTTCGGTAACAAGGTCATGTAACCTCTCTTTATCGCTCTCTCCACGAGCTCGCTTCGTACAAACCGGTTATTTACATACGTGAACAGGTGCTTTTTTGTGCCGTATGATGCCGCGGGTTTGGAGATATAGCCATTGATACGGACGTTAAAACGGGTAGAGGTATCAGGCTCTTTTAACTCGATGAGATCATTAGCAACACTACTACCATAGGTATTGACAATAGCATCCAGCATCTTCCCATTACCTAACGTGCTTATAATGGTTTTATCATCATGAAAGAGCTCAAATTTTATCGCTGGATTGATCACTGCGTAATTTATGCACACATCCACTATGTGTCGTAGTTCAGTTGATTTAGATCTAATGGTGCCGATTCGTGCAGGGAGGTTATAAAATAGGCTTTTGACTTCCAGGGTAGTACCAACACTCCGGGTGATCCTTCTTCTTTCTTTTAGCACACCGCCTTCTAAGTTAAGAAAAGAGCCAAAATCTTCGCTTCTGTGCCTTGTGCTCAGCTCTACCCTCGACACCGCGGCTATGCTCGGCAACGCCTCACCGCGGAATCCAAGCGTATGTAAAGAAACCAGGTCTTCTATACCTCTTATTTTGCTCGTTGCATGTTTTTCAAATGCGACTTCTGTATCCTCTTCGCAAATGCCACTGCCATTATCGGTTATCCTGATATAATCGCTTCCTCCATTACCCACCTCTATGACTATATGCGTGCTTCCCGCATCTATGGAATTCTCTATCAATTCCTTGACCACCGAGGCGGGTCTGTCTACAACCTCACCGGCGGCAATTTGCCCTATTGCCCGCTCCTCTAAAACGAATATGCTCTTCATTCTCCTTTTAAAAAAGAGGAGTTACATAAAGAAGCTTTCATGATATTTGATTTTTAAAAAATTCTTGTTTGCATTTTTCAATTTGAACTCTGCAGTTTGCAATTACATCTGCTTTAAGTTATACCCTTCTCTACTTGCTAACTATGAATATAATTGGAAAGGCGATTAGAATGGAGCGAATCGTCGATCGGAAGACGCGCAGAGCAGTAATTGTACCACTGGATCATGGTATCACAGTCGGTCCGATTCCCGGTCTGATAGATCTACGCGAGACGGTAGACAAAGTGGCAGAAGGCGGGGCAAATGCTGTTCTTGGTCACATGGGCCTACCGTTACATGGCCACCGAGGATACGGGAAGGATATTGGACTCATCATCCATTTGTCAGCCAGCACTAAGCTTGGACCCGATTCGAACCACAAGGTCCTGGTGACCACGGTTGAGGATGCGATCAAGATCGGAGCAGATGCAGTGAGCATACACATAAATGTCGGAGCAGAAGACGAAGCAGAAATGCTGATGGACCTCGGTAGCGTAGCGAGATTATGTGATCACTGGGGCATGCCGCTTTTGGCTATGATGTACCCACGCGGTTCAAAGGTGAAGTCCGAGCACAATGTCGAGTACGTCAAGCATGCTGCACGGGTAGGGGCAGAACTAGGTGTTGATTTCATTAAGACCAACTACACTGGCGATCCGGATACATTCAAGGAGGTGGTGCAGGGATGTCAGATCCCCGTGGTGATAGCAGGGGGACCGAAGATGGACACAGAGCAGGAGTTATTTGAGATGATCTACGATGCGATACATGTTGGTGCTATGGGCGTTTCTATCGGGCGAAACATTTTCCAGGCGAAGAATCCAACACTGCTCACCAGAAAGATCACAAAGATCGTGCACGAGGACTACAGTGTGGAGGAAGCGGAGAACATCGAATAGATTTATTCTCTGGTAACGCTTTCTTTTTATTGTTTGTAAACTATAACTTCTACCTATAAATTTAATTTAGGACGCAGATTTACACTGATTTGATTTCTTCTGCGTTAATCTGTGTCAATAATTGATTTTCTTGAAGAAAGGTTTATCTGCTCTTCTATTATCTTATCAGAATCTAGCTGTGCTCTTTTTGTATCACCGAAGTGTCTCACCGCCATCCTCGTCTCAGCCATAAACTCTTCCACATTACCTGCGGATACCAATTCAAATAACCTGTTTGCTCCTGATAAAAACGCTTCATGTACCTCGCCCATCTCAAAATTCGTCTGTATCAGTGCAGATAAGTGCGGATCCTGATGCAATAGCCGACCTACAAAGTCTATTAAAATCGCTACCATTGGATTCATGTATTTCCTTGACTTGGCAACGTCAAAATCAAGATTCTTTAACGCTATGCCGAACGATATAAGAACAAAATGGGTCAGCCCTTGTATGACCACCATTATTTCGTCATGCTCCGCTGCAGTTAAAAGTTCGATCTTCGCTCCGGCACCCTCAAACAGCTCATAGATCCTTTCGTATAGTTGTCCCTTTTTTGAAGGCACGAATATGACCGTTTGACCTTGCATACTCTTTGTCGAAGGGCCAAATAAAGGATGAGACCCAAGAATTTCCACACCCACGTTTGTACATCGTTGCATTGTTTCCACGGGCATTTTCTTCACTGTGGTTATGTCCATCAGCAGAGACCCGGCATGCATCTTTGGCCCTATTCGCTCTATCACACGTGCCGTTATATCTATGGGCACCGAGATGAGCACTACATCGACATTTAGAATCTCTTCGTTTAGCTTGCCTTCCATTAAAACGTCAGTATTCGAAAACTGCACACCCAGCCGCTTTGCAATCTCGCCCGTATTTGCGTTTGTATCCACTATCCGCACTTCAGCACCGTTCGCTTTAAAAAAAGCAGCAAACCAGCGCCCCATCGCCCCTGCACCACCTATTATCGTTAGCCGCATATGCGTGTACACCTCTTCCGCCTCTATCAGCCTCTCCGCCATCCCTCTAATCCACGCCCAGATACAAGCGTAAATGTTTGCGTACGGTCACCGGCCATGAAGTTGCTCTCCGATATTGATCCGTTCTCTCAAGTACATACTGCTCAAATTCTTTATCCGTAAAAATGCGAATAGCAGTTTTTGCAATTCCTGATGCATTGCCAGGAAGAACGAGCAGTTCATCAGAGATATTTTTAACCTCCTCAAACTTTGGCATTCTATAAGCGATAACAGGTTTCTTTGCTCCTATTGCGAGATGAAGAGAACCAGAAACAGACCTGTCTTCGTGATAATGTGGGAACATGACAACATCAGAAGCTCCAAAAATATTGGGTATCTCCTCGTTTGGAATGAATTTATTTGGGAATATCACGTTATCGGTGAGGTCGAGTTCTTTTATCCTCTTTCTGAGTTTTTCGACGTAATCCTTAGCTTTTTTTGATGCGCCCGGTGGAAGTCCCCCGGCAATAAATAGATACAAATCTTCGACTTCTTCTTTTACCTCTTTGAGCACCTCAAGCGAAACATCCAGATCTTTAAAGGGATTGATAAAACCAAATACAGTCATTATCTTGCCTTCTTCCGGTAAGTTCAGCAGCAACCTCGATTTTTTCTTATCTTCATTACTGACCTCTGTTCCATGCGGAATAATATGAATCTTCTCTGAGGGTATTCCGAGTCGCTCTAATATTGCTTTTTGCGATTCGAGATGTACAATAACCTCGTCAGCAAGTGCAGCAATTTTCTTAACGCAATTCTCGGCCATCATCAACACTTCTCCTTTAGCGAATTGGAAGGGCGTTATACAATGGATAGTTACGATTGTTCTTTTTCTCTCTGTTTTCAATCTCTTAAGTAGCGTTGGTAGTCGGTCATCAAACTTGTAAATGCCGTACTCATGTTGAATATGGACTATATCTACGTCCTTTACATTGCTGATGATTGGGTCCACATAATTTTCATTTCGATCCCAGCAGGGAACCACCTCAAATTTGTCCTGCTTAACTGGTAACGCCCCCTTCTCGGCAACCACCTTAATGTCCACTAAGGGACTCACCTTTTGGATTGCCCGAATGACATAATCCGTATAAGTGGCTATCCCGCACTGCTGGGGCAGATAGGTTGATACGTATGCAATTTTCATTTTTAGCATTCCCTATTTGCCTTCGATATTTTCATAACTACTTCCTTTCCCCACAGCAATTATCAGAAAGAGCTTGAATCATCCAAGTATGTAGTACTTTGCGGTCTTTTCTCCCGCTTTCCTTTTCACAAGTTTCTTCTTTATCAGCTCGTTTATGCTGTTCGCTACCACTCCCTTCGGGATTTTCGCTTCTCTTACAATGTCTTCCATTCCCTTTGCCTTTCCCTCGCTTGTCGCACCTTTCTTTACCATCGCATCATACACCTTTTTCATGTTGCCTGATAGTTCTTCTACCATTTCTCTCACCTTATGCTTTTCTTTCCTTATACTATATCCATTTATTTAAATATCTCTAAACGTTTATCCCCTCTTATCTAAAATAGCCACATATCCTCGGCAACAATAGGCAGAACCAGGTAAGATTCAGGTGGATTGCCAATAATGCCCACGCTCAGGTCCTTGCCACGCAGAAACGGCACCACTAGTATTGGCTTATCGTAGCCAAATTTTTCCGGTATCTCTGGAATTGCATTCGTCAGTTCTTCGGGGTTGTTTATTAAATCGTGAATGAGCGTATCGTGATTGCCGAGGTATGTAAAGCGAAAAACACTCAATTCCCTTAATGCTTCTTTAAAACAGGTCAATTGTGTATTTCAGCATGAAAGGTGATGTCGCTGAAACAGGATGCTTTCAGCAGGGTGTTGGATAAATTTATTACATGATGTAAGGTTTGAGCAACAACTCATATTATATCATGTTCATCTCGGATTTCACCAAATATCTCTTCTATCAAGTCCTCCATAGTTACTAACCCGATTATTTTTCCCTCTTTTGATTGAATTACTGCCATATGCAGCTTCATCCTTTGCATTTTTCTCAAAACGTCATCTACTTTCATTTTTGGCGAAATCTTTATTATTTCTCTCATTATCTCTTTTACCGGCATATTCTTATCCTTGAGAAGAGCATCCTTTACATGAACCATACCCACGATTTCTTCTTTATTTCCCATATAAATGGGAAATCTCGAATGGCCTGTTTTAATAGATTTATTAATAAGTTCTTCTACCGTCTCGTTCTCCCATAAACCAACCATTTGCTTCACAGGAACATACACTTCTTTCGCTTCTGTTTCATCAAACTCGAAAATTTCTTCTACAAGCTCTTGTTCATCCTTTTTTATTGTTCCATTTTGAACGCCTAAGTCCATCAAGGTTTTAATCTCCTCTTCAGTAACAATTAACTTCCCTCTTTTTTCCTTTCCAAGCATTTTTAAGAAGGCATCTGAAATCACGGTAAATGCCTTCACAATTGGGTAAAAAATCGTTCTTATAAGACGGAGATGTCTTGACACTGTAAAAGCAAATTGTTCATTATTTATACCATATGCTTTTGGTATGACTTCGCCAAAAATGATAATTAGCGAGGTCATTACAGCTGTTGCTATACCAACGCCAATTTTACCTAACAAATACATGGCTATTGTTCCAGCAAGAATAGAGGCAGTTATGTTTACCAAATTATTGCAAACTACTACTGCACTTACTACTTCATCCGGATTTTCTAAAAGTTTTTCGAGCAAAATAGCATTTCTCTTGCCCTTTACTGATTCTTCCCTCACTTTAATTCTATCCACAGATACGAAAGCCATTTCAGCAGCAGCGAAAAATGACGATAACAAAATGAGAAGCCCTATTACTGGAAGCGCTATTAACCACATCGTATTTATTTATTTAGATATGCATAAGAATATTTATTTCCGGTTCTAGTAAGTCTTAGGTTGCTAAAACGGATGAGTTGAAAAAGAGTACGCTCTATTTTGGTCATAGTTCTATATTAATTTAAGTTTGTTTTCTATAACATATATAAATAGAAATCAAATGAAACTCGACGAGCTATTTCGACTGATAAACTTCTGCAAAACGGTACAAAAAGAGGGGACAGACCCATTTGATCTGGACGTTAAGAAGTTTCTCGAAACGCTGAAACAATATCTCAACAAGTGGAAGTCCCGGGACGACCTACTTTTAGATGCTGAAGTAATATCTGAATTAACAAAGATAATCGAACTGCAAGGCAAATGGATACGAGACCGCTCCTCATCATTCTATGTTGACCCGGTGCTAATGGAGCTCAAAATGAAAATGCTGGAGCCCGTTCAGTTAGCAAATGCATTCTTCAAGTCCTGGCAGCCGATAATAGCTATGGATAGGCTTACGCCAAAGAGGTTGAAAGAGGGGCTGGATTACTGGAATGCCCTTTTACCGTTCTGCGAACGTGGCGAGGAATTCCCGCTTCCTTCAACATCCGAAACCGTTACGTTCAACCACGATGATTTGATTGACTTGCAAATCTTATCCAAGACTGAATTTGACGACTCAATGAAAGAAGTGTTAAAGGAGCTTGAAGAGCGAGGCAGAATCGAATACCACGATTTTATTTATGATGCCGATTTTGAACGCAGTGTTAAGAAGGCTTATCTAACGAGTTACCTGGTGAGCGAAGGAAAGGCGGAGTTCGAGATAAACCCATTAGAAGAAGAAGTTTTTATCGCTCCGCGGACGGCAAAAGCGAACACAGGCGAGATGCAGTCTATCGCAATTTCGTTGAGCTATGAGGACTGGTTACAATGGCGACAGAAGAGGAATCAAGAACAGAACGGAAAGTGAAGAAGGCAGCCCAGTTATTGCTCTTCAGAAGCCATAGAATCCCGGGTGTCAAAGGCTGGGAGCTCAAAAAGGCGTTGGGTGAGGATTACATGGAGGTAATAGTGGTTTTAAATTCTATGCTCGACAGATTGGGAATGGAAGTGAAACGGACAAGTGAAGAGGGTAAAGGCAATGAAGAAACAACAGACCGATTTATGGTTGTGCTAAAAAGTCCGTCGATCGAAAAGGCTTCGGGTGAAAGAATAGATAATGTCGCAATGCTGGCTGCCACATTAGCATATATCGTCTCGAAACAGGGTAAAGCCACGAGGAAAGCGGTTGAAGAATTTTTAAGCGAAAAGTTCCCCAAACGTAGACTTTACTTCGCTCTGGACAGATATATCAAGCAAGGCTATCTGGGCGAAAATGATAAGGTGTTATATATCGGATGGAGGACACGGGCAGAAGTAGATAAGAAATCGCTTTTAGATTTGATATTATCTTCTTGACACTTTTTCTTTTTACAAAAAGAAAATTTAGCCTGTGCTAAAAGAAAACAAAAAATAACGTTTTTACTCGCGCTGTTCCTCTTTCATAACCGATAGGAACCGTTTTGATACAGCATCCACTACGAGTTGTATAATAGTACCTTTATCCTTTAGTCCACTGAAGATACCAAGTGGAATCTGCGCAGCCGCCATTGTCGCGTGTCCACCTGCAGAACCTATATCATTAAAGGCTCGTTCAAACGCATCTCCTAAATTCACCCTTATATCCTTACTCCTACCAGAAACGCATGCGGACTCCTCGCATAGTCCTATAACGATAACCGTTGCGATTCCTTCCAGATTAAGCAGGTAATCAGCAGCTTGAGGAATGGCATCTCGATTCGCCACAGCGCCCACATTTGTGATTAAATAACTACCTTTTATCCGTTTATTTATTATCGCATCGCCCACTACGTTCAGCATTTCTGTAGACATAGGGGGCGCTTCTATCCGCTCTAAAAGGTCCTTATCCGCCTTCTCGTGGAGATACGCGGAGGCGAAGAAATCACATGGATGCGCCCCTCGTTTGAAATTAGCGGTATCTACTCTTATCCCATGCAAAAGCGCAGTTGCTAACACTTTATCTACCGGGACATCCAACTCCTGCAGATAATTCGTCATTATCGTTGAAGTTGCACCTTTGTCCTTCTGGACGTCAAAAAAATCAGCATATACCGCCCCATTAGTATTTACCATATGATGGTCTATGATGATGTCCACATTACCTTCAGGAGGCGGCGGCAAAGGATTGTTTGCACCCGGAACGGACGTATCTATGAGCGCCAACTTAGTATATTCTTTTAATTCCGCCTCGCCTTCTATTTGCCGCATCTCTATCCCTAAGATGTTTACAAAAGCTCGATTCACATGATGCCCTGTCTCGCCATGATACAATATATCTGCGGAGACATCCACTTGCTTTGCTATTTGCTTTAGTGCGAGAGCGGAAGCAATTGCATCTGAATCAGGACTGTCATGAACTACAATCCCTAACTTCCCTTTGCCCTCCCCGAGCTCATTTATCGTTTCTATTATAGAGATCAATTCCTTCGCTTTCCGCCCGGACTTCACCTTCTCCAAAGACTCAATTGCTGTTCTTGCTGCTGTATCGGGAATGGATAAAACTACATCCACATCTAACTCTTTTAACTCTTCTTTATCTGCAGGGTCAATCGCTCGCACTACGGTGTATGTATGAGGCAGCAGCTCTTTTGTATTTTTCACCGCTTTCATGTTCACTTCGCTATCGCTGCTAAGGATAAATATCGCTTCGGGCACACCTTCACGTTTTACTTTATTTACCACATCAGGATCGCTAACGTCACCAATGGAAGCGATGAAATCCTCCTCCTTCAATAGTTCCACCTTCTTCTCATCTATATCCACGATGACAACATCCAGCCCTCGCTTTTTCAACTCCTTCGCTACCGCATAGCCGATTCTACCGCACCCAAAGATTACTTGCAACACCCTACTTTTTCCTTTCGCTTTGTGCTCTGTACCTTCTTCTGCGCTCATTTATTTCACTTTTATTTTTGTTATTGGTATATACTCTAAAACTTATTCAACGCTTTTATTGATAACATTTTCTTTCCAAATAAAAGAAGATGTGATATGAAGTATAGTAATTGGGATCCGATATACAAGGAGATCTTGGTAGATTTCGGATTTGAACAGGAAAAGGACGATGAAGCGGCGGAAGTGGCTTCGGAGCTGATAGCTCGTAAACGAGAAGTGGTAGAGACGGTAAAACGAGAAGTAGAGATGCTGCTAAAAGGTAAAATAGCATTAATTTGTGGTAATGCACCGTGTTTGGAGCGAGATATAGGAGAGAAGGAGTTCGATGATTTATCTCGTGATTATGTCGTAATAGCAGCAGATGGTGCCACGTCGGTTCTTCTACGTAATGCTATAATACCGGAACTCGTGGTTTCTGACCTCGACGGGAACATCGCGGACATAATATATGCAAACCGGCTGGGCGCGATAATTGTGGTGCATGCACATGGCGATAACATAGCAATGCTGAAGAAGGTCTTGCCTGTACTAAACGAAAATGTAATATGCACAACACAGAGTAAACCGATTCACAATGTGTTCAACTTCGGTGGGTTCACAGATGGTGACAGGTGTGTGTTTCTAGCGACGGAATTTGGTGCTGATAAAATAGAACTCATTGGTTTTGATTTTGAGGATGAAGAAGTAAGTGCGAAGAAGAAGAAGAAATTAAAATGGGCGAAGCGGCTGATAGGTGATGTTATTAAAATTAATTTGACACAGATTAACGCTGATTAACGCAGAAGAAATTAAATCTGTGTAAATCAGTGTAAATCTGCGTCCTAAATTAAATTTATGGGTAGAAGACTAAATAGGGATTTAGCGAGATGGCAAAACCATATATCTCATATCACCAGCAGCGTGCGGATATTCAAGGTCTGAAGAAATTACTGAGTGATAAGCGCGATTTAAATCTTTCCGCAAATGCAGCAGAGGTATTGAAAAGGCGATATTTGTTAAAGGATGAACGCGAAAGCGTTATCGAGACTCCGAGTCAAATGTTCGCGCGTGTGGCAAAAGCAATAGCGAGAGCGGAACAGAATTATGGAAAAAGCAAAGCGGAGCTGAAAAAGATAGAACAGAGATTTTACCTGCTAATGCATAGCTTGGAATTCCTGCCCAACAGTCCCACATTAATGAACGCAGGAACTGATCTCGGGCAGCTTGCTGCATGTTTTGTCATTCCTGTTGAGGACTCGATAGAAGGCATATTTGGCGCTGTTAAGGACATGGCAAAGATTCATCAAAGTGGTGGTGGGACGGGATTTTCTTTCTCACGACTGAGACCAAAGGGGGATGTAGTTAAATCTACGGGCGGAGTCGCTTCAGGTCCTGTCTCTTTCATGCGTGTTTTCGATGTAGCCACAGATGTAATCAAGCAAGGTGGCAAACGAAGAGGCGCGAACATGGGCATAATATGCACTGACCATCCGGACATATTAGAATTTATAAGAGCGAAAGAAAGGGGGGAGTTTGCCAATTTCAATACTTCGGTTGCGGTTACAGATGAGTTTATGCATGCAGTGGAGAGAAATGAAGAATACGAACTCATAAATCCAAGGACAAGGGACGAAGTGAGAAAAATAAAGGCAAGAGAAGTTTTTAACGAAATTGTAACCTACGCATGGAAGATTGGGGACCCCGGCATTATTTTCCTGGACGAAATCAACCGACATAATCCCATTTCCGCGGTTGGAAGGATAGAGGCGACAAATCCATGCGGCGAGCAGCCTCTCTTACCTTATGATTCTTGCAATTTGGGCTCGATAAACGTTTCAAAATTTGTTGAAAATGGCGAAATCGACTGGGAAATGCTTAAAGAAGCGGTTTGGAGTTCTGTCAGGTTTTTAGATGACGTCATAGATGTGAACAAGTATCCGCTACCGGAAATAGAGAAGATGACGAAAGCGAACAGGAAGATAGGGCTTGGTATAATGGGGTTTGCAGAACTGTTAATCAAACTGAAAATAGCGTACGATTCCAAGGATGCGCTTTCGGTGGCGGGAAAGCTAATGCAATTCATTACAAATGAAGCTCGGCAGTGTTCAACAGAACTCGGACTTGAAAAAGGGTCTTTTCCTAACTTCGAGCTCAGTGTTTGGTCTACATACGATGCAATGCGAAATGCTACAGTGACTACCATCGCACCAACAGGAACAATAAGTATAATAGGAAATTGTTCCAGTGGCATTGAGCCTTTATTTGCTGTTGCTTTTGTTCGGAATGTAATGGGCGGAATGCTAGAGATAAACAAGCTGTTTGAGGAACTAGCGAAGCAAAGGGGTTTTTACAGTAAAGAATTGATTGCAGAGATTGCAAAACGTGGCTCGATACAGGATATTGATGGCATTCCAGAGGATATTAAAAGGGTGTTTGTTACAGCGCTGGACATCTCGCCGGAATGGCATGTACGAATGCAAGCGGCATTTCAGAGATACACGGACAATGCTGTCTCGAAAACAGTGAATCTGCCGAGCGATGCTACTAGGGGAGATGTCAAAAGGGTGTTTTTATTGGCTTATAAACTTAAATGCAAAGGTGTTACCGTTTACAGATATGGTTGTAAAGAAGGAATTCTATCGCTGGAAGTTCCAAAACTCATGCTTGAAGAATACGTATGTGCTGATTCGGAATACACAGGCGAGTGCAGGATTTGTTCGGTATAAACCCCGTCTTTAAAGTCTTAGATCATTATCGAATGTTTATTTCATCTACAAATTCAAAAACGAAGACATTTACGTGACGTGATAACTTCATATATCTCCAAGCGAGAAAGGTATTATAGAATAGAGGTGGGATTCGTGAAGATAAGTTATGACCCTGTGGATGACCTCATGTTGATAACGCTAAAAGAGAAACCTTTAGCATATGGTGAAGAGATCACACCACAAATAATAGCGCATTACTCAAAGGACAATGAGCTGGTGGAAATCGAGGTGCTCGACGCCAACGAGTTATTCTCTAAACGGGAAGAGATTTATGTGCCTGAATATGTAAAATTGAATTGAGTTGAATTGTGGTCTACCACCAACTGTGCATCTGCCGGATGTGCTCCGAGATGTTAGCTTTGGCATTGTATAAGTGACATTTAGGCGTTGCGGGTTGGAGTGGTATCGAAGATAGTCCGGATGAACGAGATAGAATACGAAAAACTACTCTTGATTTTGGGGTGTGCGACATAAGAATTTAGCTTCAGCCTCACATATTCACAGCCCCATGTAAGTTATGATAAGGATAGGTTTGACTATTGCTTATCCTTTTTAGCTTCGCCTGAGGCCGTATATGAGAGCGCTATTTCCCTGTATTTCGCGAAATAAGACTTCTCCACACATATCATAAATCGAAAAGTTTTTAAGCTACTAATTTTTTTGTATTAATAAGAAGCGATGAAGGAGGGGATATGATGGGGAAATTATTGCCGTTTATGAAATTTCTTGAAAGAGAAGCAGGGTTTGGCTTTGATATTGAAAAATTTGAGCACCGGCTAATGCTACAAAAGTATGTGTTCATCTCTAAGTTCTTTGGGTTCAATCATGGCTATTCGTATAGTATCTATCTCAGGGGACCCTATTCTCCAGCTCTTGCCGATGACTATTACAACTTAGCTGACTTTTATTCATCATATGACGAGGACTATACAAAAGAGCTTGGAGGGCTTAATACCGAAAAGTTCTTGAACGTGATAGAGGGAAAGGATGGAAAATGGCTTGAGATAGCTGCGACTATCCTATCGGTCTACGAAAGTTATCGAATAAAATACAGGGGGGCTGAACTAAGAGAGCGTGTTATATCCACATCGTGCGATATAAAAAGTGCCACTGAAGCCGAAAAGATATATTATGTATTTGATGAGTTAAAAAGAGTTGAACTGATTGACGCTTAAACTTAAAACTCTTCCGTTATTTTTAATTGCCGATTTCTCTCATTATCCGCTCGCATATCTTTCTCAACATTTTTCAATAAATCCGATAATAGCAACCGCCTATCGGAGGTCAACAAATGGGATGAATCCGGATCGCAAAGGGCGCATGAAACTATGAAGGCGTCTGAGGGGGCATGTTCTGCAAAATAATCGTCTTGGGCGGTCAATGATTTGGCTTTATCATAACAGCATTTATTTGGGGGAATAATATCTGCTTCCAAATCTTCCAATTCTTCAAAAAAAGCATACATGATTTCAGCCCTTCTTTCTTGACTAGGGATTTCTCGTTTAAGGTTATTTATAAGTTCTCCAACTACGATAAACGGTATCTTGACATTAATGTTAGGATTATTATTAACACTTGATTTGATCTGTGAAAGGACGTCTTTTGCACTCTCTTTTTCATCCCTCTTCTTCCATAGATAGCTTTGGAAGAAGCAAGTATCAATATATATGTTTTGGATATTTGTTTGCATCTTTTTCATTGTTGCATCACCAATAACATTTATATAATCGGACACAGGTTATTCAAGATATTTAAAAAATCGGAAGGAAGAAGAAGGAAGGTTATCATGTCCGAAAAACAAAGAGGAGGGGTAAGAAAGTGCCTTCCCGTAGTGTTGGAAGAGTTAAAAAAAGGGATAGATATAGGGGCTTTAAGGGATAAAGGAGATTGCCGTCATGATACTCTTTATGCAATCCGGGATATTCTCAGCGGTGCAAAATTAATTTTTGAAGAGGGTGGTAAATGGTATTATACATGCAAGAAAGAAAAAGAGGAACTGCTAAAGGATTATCAAGAGTTTAAAAACATGGATGAATACTCTGTAAAGCGAGACCATTCTAAAGCGATTCTAAAAAAAGCAATACAGGATAATGGGTCCACAGACTTCAATATATATCGTTTTGTGAGCAGCGCTGATTTTAAATATTTTCTTAAGCATCTTGAAACCGGCTATCCAGATATTTACAATATGTGGATAATAATGGAAAATAATGAGCCGGAGATGGAAGAAAAATATTTACTGCTGGAAGAGGAATTAAGAAAGATTGCGAAAGAAAAATATGTTGAACTTAGGGAACTTCCTTCGCCCATTAAAACAGTTAAAGTAGGGAGTATCATCATGAAATCAGAAACTGCGAATTTACGAGATAAAATAAGAGCTATGCCGGAAGATGTTTTTTCATGTTTTGAGAGGTATTTGTTCTACATGCTAAATAAAGAAGAATTTGAAGTAATTGGCGATTGGGACCCAGTAAAAAATAAGTGGATACCAAGATATGAAACAGGATATACTGATATTATCTTGGATGGAAAAATACACCGCGGCCATTGGTCGGAATGGGAAGTTATGGACTATTTCATTAAACCGTGTACCCAATCAGAAGATTTAAATCGCCTTTACGAAGAATTTGTAAGGGTTACTAAAGAAATTCGAAAAAGTTATGATTTATTCAGTAACAAGGTTCAGCCTGTTATACTTAAAGTTTTAGAACATGGTGAGCCTCTAAGAGGGAACTGTGACCTATGCCCTAAAATCACCATTGGAAGAGTGTCTTAATGAGAATTTTGATTTACTTCCTTTTTAAGAATCCCATAAGACGTTTTGCTCATATTTCCGATTTTGAGATACTTTTTTCGGTTTTTTTCTCCCATTAACTGCGCAAATTCCCATTTTTTCGATTTTTGTCGATAGCTACCGCTATCCTATACGGCACCCTGCTTTTTGAGCGTACATAATTGATATAGGTTAAATCCAAAAGCAGTAAAAATCATTTTGACGCTCACCCTTCGTACCGTGGTAACCATTACGTGTGATGCATTGAAAACCCTACTGATGACCGCATATTGCCTCTCTCCTGGAGATCTCTTTTTGCTAATTCTGGTATTCCGCAACTTATCCATGATGCTCAAGGGATGATCCCGAGCACTCCGTTTCATCGTCGCGGAGTACCCTTTGGGATTAGTTCCGTAATATCCTTTGTCACGGTACACGACCTCGCCTTCCCGGGATAAGTCAACCTGGCTATCGTGAACCGATGCAGTGGTCGTCTTGAGGTCTCTTATGAGCCCTTAGTCCATGTCTGCTTTACTTATGGAGCTTGTAGCCAAAAAAGGATTTACTGCCTTTCTTAGCCCATGTGCCATCCT
>PRCZ01000069.1 GCA_009903405.1 Candidatus Methanophaga sp. AG-394-G06 | reverse complement strand
TTTTTCTTTTAGCACAGGCTAAATTTTCTTTTTGTAAAAAAGAAAAATTATAGTGTTGTGTTAATCTTGTGGAATCTCGTGGTTCTTTACATTAGCCAAACAAATACACGCCTCCTTTTGGACATTTTCTTTCCCCTTCCCTTCCCTTTAAACCTGCTGAGTGCTTATAAAGTTCAACTTGCATTTGATCCCTCTTTTGATAGTACTAGATAAAAAACAAACAGAGGGGATAAAACATATCCCTCTTCGATTTTTTTATATTTTATTTTTTTTGTGCTCTCTACTCTTTTTCCTTTCCCGCACCTAAGCAGTATTGTAGATCTCCTTCGTGAGGAACGTTATTTCATTTGGGTATATCACGTAACCCTTCACTCCGGTATTCAAGCCGACAAGTTCGTTCTGATAGAAGACGAATATCTCCGGTGAGTCCTCTAAGATTTGCGCCTGTACTTGTTTGTAGTAGTCCCATCGTGCTTTGTCATCGAATGTGGTTCTTGCAGCTTCTATCCAGCCGTCTACCTCAGGATTATTATACCCTGCCCATCCGGCATATTTGCCAGATGAATCGAAGTGATAGCTCAGGAAATAATCGGGATCGCCAGTAGGTGCTACGCCCCATGACCACAACGCTAAATCGTAGTTACCCGCTGCTACTTCTTCTTTCAGAGTAGAACTGTCACGAGTTTCAACGCTCGCTTTGATACCAATTTCTTTTAACTGCTCTACTATCACCTCTGCGGTAGGCTTTAATTCCGCTCGTGAGGTGTATGTCTTTATTGTAATTTCAAAAGGCGAGCCATCATAGTCCAGCACCCCGTCACCGTCTGTATCTGTAATTCCACAATCTGCCAAGAGTGCGAGTGCTTCTGTTTGATTGTGTGGGTATCCCTCAAGGTCATTATTTGCAGACCACGGCATAACCGAGGGAAATACACTTTTCGCTGCTACACCGCCAACACCTTCCAGTGCAGTTTCAACTATTTCATCACGATTAATAGCATAGTTGATTGCCTGTCGCACTTTAACGTCGTTAAGAGGTTCTTTTTCTGTGTTTACATACATGAAGTATGTACGCACAGTTTCTTTACTGATAACGTCGAGATCGGACTTGCCATTTAATAGCTCCACCTCTGCTTGGGGTATACCTCGTGCCATATCAACTTCTCCAGCTTCCAGCTTATATGCCCTCGTCTGTGGATCCTTGATATATTCAAAGGTCGCACTTTCTAGTTTGACTGGTCCACCCCAGTAGTTGTCGTTTCTTTCCATCGACATACTTACCGCTGGCTCGAACTCCACTAACTTGAATGGACCTGTGCCCCCTGCCTTGGTGCCGAGATCCTCTACGTTGGGACTCACAATAGATGTTACAGGATCTGTTAAACTTGCTATCGTGGGTGCATACGGCTCTTTTGTGGTGATCGTTACCGTGTAGTCATCTTTTTTGTCAATGGAGTCGATGAAGTCATAGCCGGTGTGTCGCGAATTCGATTCATCCAGAACTCTATTGATAGAGTATACAACAGCATCTGCATTAAATGGCGTGCCGTCATGGAACGTAACACCTTCTCTCAGAGATATTTCCCATTCTGTGTCGCTTACCTGTTCGTAATCGGTAGCCAGTTCTGGTACGAGCACCATATTTTCGTCGTTTGCAAACAAAGTCTCATAGATACCTGCTTTCCTTACATACCAGCCAGTCCAACCTACGGCGGGGTCTACGGTCTCTTTAAAGAATATCATTGCTGCTGTTAGTGTTCCGCCGGGGAATGGATTATCTCCGTTAATAATCCCCGCGATATAAGTAGCGTCACGCGCGTTTATTACGCCATCCTGATTCGCATCTGCTAACTCGTTTTCTTCTTCCACGCCAGCAATTATCTGCCATACGTAGGTTATATCTGCCTCGTCTATCACGTCGTCTACATTTGCATCACCGTAAAGCTTTGCACTTGCAGTTGGCATTGATGCTAACAGCATTACACCAGCTATCACTGCGATTATTGCAAGCACTTTTATCGTTTGTTTCATTTTTTTTTCTTTTGTCACCTCCTAAAACCTTTCTTTTATAAAGAAAGCTTTACCAAAGAAACCGAGGGTTTTTGCATGCGCAAAAATAGTTATTGCTGAGAATCCGCTCAGCCCAATAACTATCCAGTCTATTCGTTCATATTCTGCTCATCTTTTCCTCACCAGCAAAAACGCAATCGCAAGCATCGCTATTGCGAATATCACTTCGAATCCTGCGGGCTTTGTTGTAGGCGTTGACTTTGGCTTTGCCGTAGTACGCGTTATTGCCGCCGGTTTTGGCGTTGGTGTTACCCCGGGTGCCCGTGTAGGTGTGGGAGTTACCCTTGGAGCCAATGTCGGTGAAGGAGTTGCAGTAAGAGTTACGTGCCATATCCACGAGTGCGTATCAGATAATCCGGTAGTTGTGTTGGTTGCGATTGTAGAGACGTTCCAGGACCCAATAACTGCACTCTTCGTAAAACTAGCTTCCGTTATGCTTTCATTTGTCTGCACTACAGAACCATTTATTTGCCAGCTAATATCTGCTATTTGGTGTACACTGATAGTGAAAGCTCTCGACTCGCGTACCACGTTGCCTACAACCGCTTCCGCAGGTTTCAAGACCGTTATTTCTGGTGATCCCGGTCTAATAACTTCTTCGCTGACCTCTTCTCCATCCTCTTCTTCCTCTTCTTCATTGTCCGCGCCACCAACGCTAATTTCGGCATTAACCCAGTTCGTAAATATCTCGCCAGTATCTTGGATTCTTAGCTTGCTATCCTTGGCAATAACCATGTATACTCTCGTGTCGGTGATCTTCCATTTATTGTCTTTTTCTATAACATCAACCGTTGGATCTTCTAAAATGCGCCCTCTACTCTTTAAGTTCTCTTTTAATTCATCTGGAATTTCACGCCCGTTGAATTCGTCCCGGAATTCTTCATCTATGTAAAACCAGATTGTTCCATTGTCACTAAGATCTCCATTGGATATATCCAATCTACTCGTTTTTCCTTCCGCCCCTATCACCTTAAAACTTACCTTGGCTAAATGCCCTGAACCACTTGCCGTCTCTCCTGAGACGACACACACAACACGCACCGTGCCTGCATCAACTAAGTTTTCTATGACTATGGGTAATGTTTCCCCACCCAGGCTACCAGCCTCGACCTCTTTTAATTCCAGTACCTCGAAATCGAAAGATAAGTCAAATTGACCTGATTTTAGGTCAGTCACATCATCTACATCTATGGTAACGCTAAAAGTTGCTCCTTCTTCTACGTATTCCGACTCCGGTGTAACCCTGACTTCAACAGCCGCACCAGTTTCCTGTGCTAACAATCCAGGAATTGCAAAAGAGCCGATAATAACTGCTACGATGCATATAACTATGCTACGCATCAATGCGTTTCTTCCAATTTTATATCGTCCTTCTTCTTCACTTTTACGCATATTACGGTATATATATCCCATCTCTTTTATTATTTTTATACCTTAATTGTAGCTAATAGTTGATGATATATATAAGTTCAGCTGTTTTTTTTTACTTCCGGTCATCAAAAAGTCAAAAAGTAATATATGGTAGCAATATATGTAGGGTGTGTATGTGGGGGGCATATGCTAGGCTAATTGCCCAAAATCATGTAAAATCTCGTGGGTTTTTTGCCCTTGCTATAGCAATGCCAAACTACATTTTCAAATGATAATCAATCATGTCTCTACCTTTCTATCATCTTTTCGCTCACTCTCGGATCCAAAGCATCCCGTAATCCATCCCCTATGAAATTGAATGCTAAAATAGTAATCATTATCGCCAATCCGGGAAAAATCGTCAGGTGCGGTGCAGTTCGCATGAAATTTTTACCATTATTTAACATTGACCCCCACTCAGGAGTTGGTGGTTGTGCTCCAAGTCCAAGAAAGCTTAATGCCGCTGCCGCAAGGATCACATAAGCCATACCTAGCGTTGCAATCACGATAATCGGTGCCACAC
>PRCZ01000068.1 GCA_009903405.1 Candidatus Methanophaga sp. AG-394-G06 | reverse complement strand
TAGTTATAGTCACAGACAACCACGTCTGCACTTCCTGCTGCTTCCAAAGCCACCTTATAAGGACATACCCCTCTCTTGGTGCACCAGTTGCATAACTGTTCCACATGCATTATCTCGCTTTTTATCCGTCTCAGCACTTCTTCGTCCTGTTTCATGAAATAGCGGCATCTTTTGTTCTTCTGTTCGGACCTGCAAAATTCGTTGAATAAGAAATAAAACTCCCTGTGTATTGGTTTCGTTCGTGGGCACATGGATTGCTTTGAGGTAATATCAACAGTTGTGAACTCGCGTTTTGCATGATCCTTTATCAGCCTGAGCGTGTCAATAGCGATCTTATGCTGGCTGCGCTTGGAAGTGAGGAAGAAGATAGTTTTTCCGTTTTCCACTGCGTATTCCAATGCTGGGACGAGAGTGGCGACGGTTTTTCCTATCCCTGTAGGTGCATGCGCGACAAGGATTTTACCACCTTCTACGGCGTCCTTTACATCTTCCATAAATTCCCGCTGCCCTTCTCTTATCGAAGGGAACGGGAAAAGAGCGGTATTAGTTCCTTTCATTTGGTTCCGGTATCATGCATATTTAAGTCGGATATTCCAATAATTAGTTTTGTTTTGATAAATAGTTAACCCGTGTAATAAATCAAGAAAGAACAATTTTTGATAATCGGACGCAGATGAACGCAGATAATCAGGATTTTAAATATAAGGCGTAATAGACGGAGGAGATTATTAGAATCTTCTATCGAGTTTATAATCTGCGTAAATCTGCGTCCTAAATAAGTAGAAGTTATACTTTATATACAAAGATAAATACGGCATAACGGAAATAAAAGCCAACGGGGGGATGTGATATGAACCGATATGTTCCTTTTATAACGCTGTCAGAGCTAAAACCGCGTGTTTGGATTACACTTTCGGGTTGCAACTTCAAATGTAAAGGATGTTTTAGCCTCGCTCGTAATCCAATAGGCGAGCAGATGACAGTTGAACAGTTAATACGCCTGGTGAAGGACTCAGCAAGCGGATGTTATAGCGCACTGGAAGAAGCGGTAATAACGGGTGGCGAACCTACGCTAAACCGGCATTACCTCGTAGATTTGGTATCGCAGTTAAAGGAATTTGTTGGATGGATAGTGCTTGACACGAACGGGTATCTTTTGGACGATGCGTACTTAGAAGAGCTAATAGCGGCGGGTTTAACGGAGGTTACTTTTGATTTGAAGGCGTGGAGTGAAAAACTGCATGAATGGTACACGGGATATTCAAATAAAAGTGTATTGGAGAACATAAGGAATGCATATGGAAAGGTAAAGCTCGTAGTGAATACCGTGTACATACCGGGAATTGTGGATGACCGCGAAATAGAGCGGATAGCGAAGTTTTTAGCGGAAATAGACACAAATGATGAGATAGATTACAGAATAAATAGATTCCGAGCGGAATTGAGTTACGAGAATATATCAAGGAATCCATATCCAGAGGAGATAGAGCGTGCTTATTCGATTGTTGCTAAATATATGAAAAACTCAGTGATAGGTAAGAGTTGTGTGAGAGAACGGAAGATAGAGGTAAAACGGAGCTGGATAACGGTATTCCCGGACGGTACGCTAAAAAGACGGACTTTGGATGATTATAGAGAAGAGAATAAAAGGATGGCTTTTGTTTAGTTTAGTTTTGCAACCCACGAGATTACACAGATTTTCACTCAAAATCTTTCATCACCTTCGTGATATTTTCCACTACGTCCGTAGCAAGCAACCCATACCCCTTATCTGCAAATGCTAGGTCGCCCGCAGTGCTATTAACAAATGCAGCAGCAGTTGCTGCTTTGAACGGGTCAGAAGCGATGGCAAAGAAAGCGCCTGTTATACCTGCTAAAGCATCGCCTGTACCGCCAACGGTCATCCCCGCATTTCCTTTTCGGGTTAGCTTTACTCTAACACCGTCCGATATAATGTCCGTAGGACCCTTCATCAAAGTAACAACCTTGTTCCGCTTTGAGAACTCCTTTACAAACTCTATCCTTTCTTCCGTATTGGCTTCTGGAGGCACGTCTACACGCCCTTCCATACCACAAATCTTCGAGAATTCGCCGGCATGAGGTGTTACGATAACGTGCTTATCTTTCAAAGGCAACTGCAACCCGTAAAAGCCATCCGCATCCACAACCACGTTCTTAGTAGCTTCGATTATCATTCCTACCGCCTTTTTTGTCGCTTCTTCTGCGCCCAAGCCCATGCCTATTACCACCACATCATGTCTCTTTACCAGATTTGATACCACGGGCACGTCCTTTTCTACCAATATCTCGGAAGAAAGCGGTTGGACGATTAAATTAGGCGATATGGAAGCGATAATGGAAGATACGCTTTTAGGCGCTGCTATTGTCACCCAATCGGCACCCGCGTGCAGTGCAGCAAGAGCTGCCAAGGTGGGCGCGCCAAAAAAAGGGCCACCGCCTACTATTAACACCCTACCGTTATCACCTTTATGGCTGCTTGTTTTTCTTTTCGCTACTATCCGCACATCGCCAGGACCTGCTAATCGGTCCATTCCATCGGGAATGCCTATATCTGCAACCACCAATTCACCAACGTATTCCTTAGCATTTAGCAAACCCCTTTTCGCACGGTGGAACGTGACAGTGAGATCAGCTCGAACAGCCTTTTCCGATTCGCCTGTATCGGGCTCTAATCCTGAGGGTACGTCCACCGCAACAACGAATGCGTTAGCATCATTTATCAAATCAATAGCAGTTGCGTCCGGCTCTCGTATTTTACCGCTTATTCCAGTACCGAAAATCGCATCTATTATCACCTCTGACCGGGATAGCGTTTTGAGTTCTGAAGAGTCGGTTATCTCGGCAATGTCAAAACGGTTTTCTTTTAATATCCGCATGTTTCTACTCGTCTCTTCTGTTCTCAGATCTTTTGAACGGCCAAGCAATACGATTTTCACGTCAAAGCCATGCAAATGCCGTGCGGCCGCAAAGGCATCGCCGCCGTTATTGCCCTTACCCGCCACTATCGTTACGCTCGTTCCTTCGCCTGTAAACCGCTTCTTTACCTCGTTTGCAACGTTAGCACCTGCGTTTTCCATTAGCTGTAACGGTATCAGCCCATAGAATTTGCAGTTCTCATCTAAAGCAGCCATCGCCTCTGATGTGATGTGTCTTATCATTTTTATTCTCGCCTCGGTATTTTCTTAGTGGGTGTGATCAATAATAATCATGTTTGCATTTGACAAGCCCTGGGCGGGATTCGGACCCGCGGTCTCCACCTTACCAAGGTGGCGCATTAGCCCCTATGCTACCAAGGCGTAATATAACATAATAACTAAAGCTTATATAAAATGAAGAGGATACAAAGAGTAAATGGAGATAGGCATATTAGGGCCAGAAGGGACGTTTTCTGAAACAGCAGCAATGCTATGGTTAAAAGAGGGCGGTAGAATTGAGAACTTTGCGATAAAATATTATGAGACGATATTTGACGTTTCTGAGAGCATAGTAAAAAAAGAAGTGAATTATGGGATTGTACCCATCGAGAATTCCTTAGAGGGGTCAGTAGGCGATACGTTAGATGTCCTTTCGAGCGAGAATGCAGACGAGATGCAAATAGTAGGTGAAGTTTTAGTGCCAATAAGGATTTGCTTACTCTTCAATGGCTCTTTCCCAGAAATAAAAAAGATAGCTTCACATCATCATGCATTAGCGCAATGTAAGCAATTTATACGGGAACGATTGAAGGGTGTTGCGCTAAAATCCGTGGACAGCACGGCAAGTGCCGCGAAGCTGGCGGCGCAATCAGAAGAAATAGCGGCATTGGCTTCTCCAGAAGCAGCGAAGATGTATGGGGTTAATATATTAGCGGAAGACGTGCAGGACAAGGATAGCGTTACGAGATTTGTCGTGCTTTCTTCGTCCGGTATTAAAGCTGCACCTACTGGCAAGGACAAGACCTCGATACTGTTATCGGTAAAAGAGCGGCCAGGTGCTTTATACGAGGTATTAGGC
>PRCZ01000067.1 GCA_009903405.1 Candidatus Methanophaga sp. AG-394-G06 | reverse complement strand
AAGTTATAGTTTAGATACAAAAAAATATAAAATTAGAATGTGCAGAGATAGACATGTACTTGAAACCCTGGGTAAAGCGCGGGTAGTGATAGAGGACGGTAAGGTAGTAGAAGTTGGCAAGCCACAGCTCAGTTATTGCCCGTTATGGGAAAAGATGCGTGGGATAAAGGCGCTGAACGAGCGAGTGATAAAAGAGAACGTAGAATTCAGGATACGTGATTTCGGGCTGTGTACAGCAGATAGGGAACTGGAGTTAGAGGTCTTTGTTGGCTTTGGCACTTCCGAAACGTTCATGACCGCACTCCGCAGGGGTCTGCTCGATGCCGTTGTAACAGTTTGTGAAGGCGCAGGCACAGTAGTCACTTCTAATCCAGCACTGGTGCAGGGGATAGGGGCAAGGCTAAGTGGTGTAATCGAGACCACACCGATAGAAGGGATTTTAAAGAGGGTGAAGGCGAAAGAGGGTGTAATTCTTGACCCACCAAGAATAGACCAAGAAGCAGGGTTGCAGATGGCTATTCGACTGGGATATAAAAGAGTGGGCGTCACGGTAGCCACACTGGAAGACGCCAAAAGATGTAGAGCTGTCAGTGCGCATGCAGTGATATTCGGTGTGCATCTCACCGGCATATCACGAAAAGATGCCGAGGAGTTCATTGCACTCGCCGACCTGGTTACTTCTTGTGCTTCAGAGCCGATAAGAGCACTCGCAGGGGAGAAGGCACTTTTACAGGCCGGTACAGCGATCCCGATATTCGCGCTCACTACCGCAGGCAAGGAATTACTTTTAGAACGTGCGAAAGAGATCAAAAGTACGTTGTTGCTGAGTACTATGCGGTTACCTGTGCTTCCCAAAGCGAGACAACCCGAACCGACGATATAAATGCAAAAGGTAAGAAAACAAAAAGGAATGAGAAGGGCTGCAAGGTATGCGGCAATACTGAATTTACTCTTGTTACTTCTGTTTTTCTATGGTTTTGTAGCAGGAGCTTGCGCTGAAGAGCATAGGCAGAAAGGGCTAACTGACCTTGATTTTAATGACGATGGGCATATCAACCAATTGGACCTGGACATATTGAAGTCGCACTTCAATGAACAATATGGGCGGTATGTACCATGGGATCTGAATGCGGATTTCCGATGTGATCACGAGGATTTTTATTATTTCGCAGATCACGTCCCCTTAGATTATCGGTATCAGGTGGCGGCAAATGTGTCGGTTTGGAACATGTCCAACTATACGATAGAGTGCGGCAACGAGCCGGCAATTATTCTTGATGATGCTGTTTTGCCCCAGAGTCTTGATCGAGTTAGGTCATGGGTGAAGCATTCAACAAGTCTCGAACCCCCGAAGGACGAGGGTGCGGTATGTGTCCATTACGCACGCGATCTCTGCCGGTTGGCGTACAAAAGTTTGGGGCCAAAGACGATAGCATGGGGCACTTCTAACGCCCACTCGTACGGAATGATATATACCGGTGGTAACTGGAGTGTTTTATCTAATTGGGCTATAATTGACCCGTTATGGGAATTATACCGTTTTGAGGAATTCCCAAACACGTGGAACTATCATAATACAAAAACGATAAAAGTCCTGCTTGAGGAAGGGCGTTATGGCTACTGGGCTATTCATTTAGCTGTAGATTATCAGAATAATACCGTTTATTATCCATATAAGGCGGAATACCGGATGCTGAATTTTAGGGAGAGCTAAAAATAAAAAAATAAAAAAAATCAGTATGGCATCATACCGCCTGGCATACCACCCGGCATACCACCACCCGCACCAGGAGGAGCTGCTTGAGGCGCTTCTCTACTCGATGCGATTACATCGTCTATCTTGAGAATCATTATTGCCGCCTCTGCTGCAGAGTCCATTGCTTGTTTCTTCAATCTTAACGGCTCTATCACACCCCGTTGCCACATATCCACGACTTTACCGGTATAAACGTCCAGACCCGCGGTCGTTTCGCCACGTTCATGTGCTGCTTTCAGCTCTACCAGCTTATCTATCGGATCGAGCCCCGAATTTTCCGCTAATGTACGTGGTATTATCTCCAATGCTTCTGCGAATTTCTCTACCGCTAATTGCTCACGTCCATTTAGTGACGTGCTGTATTCCCTTATTCTCAACGCTAACTCTGTTTCCACAGCGCCGCCACCCGCAATTGCTTTACCGTCCTCTATTATGCAGCCCACCACACGAAGCGTATCATCTAACGACCTGTCAACTTCATCTACCACCTGTTCTGTCCCGCCCCTTACTATAATGGAGACCGCATGAGGGTTCTTGCATTGCTCTATGAACAGCATCTTAGATCCGGATATTTTACGCTCCTCTACCAATCCCGCATAGCCTAAATCCGTCTTACTTATCAGCTCTACTGCATTCACTACGTTACCGCCAGTTGCCTTTTCCAATTTTTCCATATCGCTTTTCTTCGCTCTTCTCACCGCAGCAATCCCTGCCTTCGCGAGATAATGCTGCACCACATCGTCTATCCCTTTCTGGCATATCACTACATTCGCACCGCTTTCTTTTATCCGCTCCGCCATCTGGTGCAACATCTGCTCCTCTTCCGCGAGGAAACTTTTCAACTGGCCTGAAGACTGTATCTTTATCTCTGCACTCATTTCTGTCTTCTTCACTTCAAGTGATGCGTTAATCAATGCTATTTTCGCGTCTTCTATCTTCGTTGGCATACCAGGATGCACAATCTCTTTGTCTATTGCCATCCCCTGCACTAACTCGGTCTCGCTCATTCTACCTCCTACTTTCTTCTCCACGTTTATGTTATCTACGTCAACCACTCTTTTACCTTTAGAAACTTCTTCTGCTACTGCCTTATCTGCATTGATCGCAATCTCAGCGAGGAAGTCACGAGATGCATCAGCGGCTTTGCCTGTTATCGCTGTCTCTGCTATCTTCTTCAGTTCTCCCACATCTTCTATATCTATATCCTTTCCGATTTCATCCAGCACCTTCTTCGCCTTCTCAGCCGCGAGCCGGTATCCTAATGTGATTACCGTTGGATGTAGTTCCAGTTCCAGTAGTTCCTCTGCCTTCTTTAGCAGTTCTGCACCAAGAACCACAGCAGTGGTCGTGCCATCACCAGCCACGTCCTCCACTGTTTTCGCTACTTCCACCATCATCTTCGCTGCTGGACTATCTATGTCCATCTCCTTGAGGATAGTCACACCGTCGTTTGTTATAACCACGTCACCAAGGGAATCAACAAGCATTTTATCCATCCCTTTTGGGCCCAACGTGGTGCGAACAGCATCGCCAACTGCTTTCGCCGCATTTATATGCGCGATCTGAGCATCTCTACCTTTTGTACGTTCACTTCCTGCCTTCAACACTAATATGGGTATTCCACCTAATTGTCCTGCCATTTTTACATTCTTACCTCGTCTCATTCACTATATAAATTAAATAGTATTAGATTTTATGTAACTACTAATCTCCTCATATCATATAAATTTATTGATATTTTAGAATTGTATTTATGGATTGATGATAAATAGATGTGAGAGGTGGGACGTGAGAAGAGAATGCGAGTAGTGATGAAGTTCGGTGGTACTGCAATCGCAAATGGCGAAAAGATAAAGACAGCGGCAAATTTGGTGATGCGATCCAAAGAAGCGGCAGAAAATATGGAGATTGTCGTTGTGACCTCTGCGATTTATGCTGTCACTGACACAATCTATGAGCAGGCGAATAGGATAGCAGAAGAAGGTAAAGTGGAAAAGGTGAAGGAGTTCGTAGAGGAATTACGAAATAAGCATAATATGGTGGCTTCTGTGGCGATAGACGACCCACAGGTATTAAAAAAAGTGAAAGGCGAAATAAAAGAACGAATAGCGGAAATGGAGAAAGCTTTGATTGGTATCTGTCTTTTAGGTGAATTAACATTAAGATCTCTTGACTACATCGGCTCTTTCGGCGAACGATTGGCTGCACCCATACTGGCTGGCGCGATACAATCAGCAGGTATAGATGCAGTGCACTTTACAGGCGGTGACATCGGGATAATAACAAATGCAGAATATGGTAGTGCACAATTGAGGGG
>PRCZ01000066.1 GCA_009903405.1 Candidatus Methanophaga sp. AG-394-G06 | reverse complement strand
GATAAGTATGGGTGAAGGTCAGGCATCGAAGGTGGTGGCAGAAAAAGCAGGGGAATCCGTTCAGCTAAATTATCTAAAAGAAGGTGAGAAGGTAAAAATAAGCGAGATAATTGGTGGACGCTCGCTTAAGGAGAAATTTGAACAGCTTGGAATGGCGGAAGGGAAGGAGATAACTCTGGTCAGGAAGGAGATAGTCGTACCCAGTCCAAAACAGGGAAAATACGTGCTTGCGAAAATCGGGGAACAGTTTGTAACCATTGGAAGAGGACTTGCAGAAAAGGTTTGGGTGGAATGAAAAATGGTAGAGAGAAATTTGAGTGACCTGGAACCGGGCGATACATGCAAAGTCACTCATGTTGGAGGAAGTGGTGGGGAGCGAAGAAGGATGATGGACATGGGCATCGTGAGGGGTTCAAGGATAGAGGTAGTAAGAAAAGCGCCAATGGGTGACCCGGTGGAATTTCTTTTGAGAGGATACAACCTAACGCTAAGGAAACAGGAAGCAGAGGTTATAAGGGTGGAGGTGAAAGAAGAGGGCGGATGAGTGAAACGAAAGCAGTGCAAGCAGTGCCTTTAACATTCCTTGCTGAAGGTCAAGAAGGAGAGATAGTAGAGTTGAGGGGAGGTAGAGGAATGACACAGCGCCTTACTGAAATGGGCTTTACACCTTCGACAAAGGTAAAGGTTGTGGTATCAAATCCAGGAGGCACGATACTTATTGGTGTGCGCGATACAAAAATTGCGCTTGGTAGAGGAATAGCGATGAAGATAATGGTAAAAATAGTGGGATAGAAAAGATGATAACGGTAGCCTTGATAGGAAACCCCAACGTAGGTAAGACGGCTGCCTTCAACCAACTTACAGGAATGAAAGAGCACGTTGGTAACTGGCCTGGTGTGACGGTGGAGAAAAAGACGGGTAAATGCAAGTATGACGGAGAGGAGATAGAACTTGTTGATCTACCTGGCACTTACAGTCTTACTGCACGTTCAATGGATGAATTGGTAGCGAGGAATTTCATCGTGGAGGAGAAGCCGGATGCGGTAATTGATATTGTGAATAACACGAACATGGAGAGGAATCTGTACCTTACATTCCTTTTGATTGAGCTGGAGGCGAAAATAGTGTTGACTATCAATCAGTGGACGGGAGTGGGAGGAATAGAGATAGATGAGCAGAAACTGTCTGGAATACTTGGTATGCCTGTAGTGCCAATAGTTGCTACTACGGGTGAGGGAATGGAAGAATTGAAAAAGGTTGCCGTGGAGGTAGCGAAGGAGAAAGGGAAAAGAGCGAACCCGATTGACTATGGTGAAGACATAAATGCGCTGATAAAAAAGGTAGAAGCGGAGATTAAAAAGGATACGAGTTTGTCAAGCAAGTATCCAACGAGATGGCTTGCGATAAAAGTGCTGGAGAAGGACGAAGAAGTATTGAAGGAGATAGACGAGAGCCCACATAAGGGGGAGATAATAGATGCAGCAGGGTGAGGCGCAAATAACTAAAAATGAGTGAAGAACCGAGTGAAGAAGAAGTTTTGGAAGAAGAAGAAGAACAAGAAGAGCCGGAAGTACTTCTCGCAGAGAAGAGATACGATGAGATAGACGAAATACTGAGCAAAACAATGAAGATAGATAAAAAGCGGGAATGGAGTATTAACGACATGCTCGACGTCGTATTTTTGAATAAGAGACTTGGAATACCCGTTTTTATAGCTTTGATGTGGGCGGTATTCCAATTAGTATTTACTTTTGGGGCTCCGTTCCAGAGTCTAATATCAGATAAAATTTTTGGTGCATGGCTTCCAGACCTTACAAATGCGGTGATACCCAATAAGATTGTCCTATCCTTCCTAAACAATGCGGTATTCAATGGAGTGGGTACTGTTTTGTCATTCATACCAATTATATTTCTGCTGTTCCTTGTTCTCGCTATATTAGAGGACTGTGGTTACATGGCAAGAGCAGCGTTCGTGATGGACAAAGCAATGTATAAATTGGGGCTGCATGGTAAGTCTTTTATACCCCTGATAAGTGGGTTTGGATGCAATATTCCGGGGGTAATGGCATGTCGTACCATAGGGAGTGAAAAGGACAGAAAACTTACGATACTGGTGAACCCCTTAATAAGTTGTGGAGCGAGGATGGTAATATACACGTTCATAGCAGGTGCTATATTCCCCGCAGAAATGGTAGGGACGGTGATATTTTCAATAGTTTTCCTTGGTGTCGCTTTAGCGATAGCAATGGCAGTACTTTTCCGACACACTTTGTTCAAAGGGTCACCCTCGGCTTTCATGATGGAGCTGCCTCGCTACGCAATACCAACAGCAAAGGCTTCGATTCTACACATGTGGGAGCGCGGGAAATGGTTCATATATAAAGCAGGGACAATCATATTCGGTATAGTCGTACTTGTTTGGTTCCTCCAGGTGTTACCATGGGGTCCAACACAGGGTGGTACTGTGATAGAGAACTCGTATATTGCAATGATCGGTCACTTTCTCCAGCCGTCAGTCGAGATTTTCGGCTGGGACTGGAAGACTGCAGTGGCACTGTTTTTCGGATTCATGGCGAAGGAGACAGTGGTAGCAACAATGGAGACGTTAGGACAAACGGCAGATGTCTTACCTACTATAATGACACCTCTTTCGGCATACGCATTACTGGCATTCAGTTTGATATACGTTCCTTGCGTGGCATGTATGGCGACGATATGGCGAGAGATGTCATTGAAGTGGATGTTCTTTGCAATAGCGTATCTGATGATACTGGCAGGACTCATTTCATTAGTAATTATTGGAATAGGGCACTTCTTGCTTGGAATGCCAATACATGTATAAAATAGGAGGTAAAAAAAAGATGTCAGATTTTGATACAGGAATAGGAAAAACGGTAGGGATATACGCGATAGTTCTCGGTCTCTTGTATATTGGCATTGGAGCAGCCAAAATAGTTCTCCAGGTTTCAGGTATAGGAAGAGTAGGCGTAATTCCCGGTAATGATGCATTAGGTGGGCTCTTTTTCTTTGTGATAGCAGCGACGTATCTGACGGGCGTAAAAGGGGCTGTTAACGGCGAGTACAGAGGTCTATCTTTCCTTCTCGGCGGTTTCTTCCTATCACTGGTTTACGGTATTGTGTATATTCTAATAATAGGGGGGAATGCCGTGTCATATGTGCTTGGAGAAGGAGACTTTTTATGGTTCGTGCAATTCACACCGTCTGTATGGCTTTTTATCATAGCGCTGCCTTTTGGCTACCTAATAGGGCAAATAACGAAGGACATGTCGTGGTGAGCGGGTGAGAGAAAAGGAAAGGAGGAAAAAGAAAAGAAATGAAGAGGTTAAAACCTATAATAATGGAAGAAGGAGAAAATCAAGTAAAAATAGGAATAGAAGAAATAGCGGAATTGCATGCAGAGATGCATGGAGATGAACCGATGGATGGGAAACCGTGCGTATGCGTAGCGAGTGGTTTCAGGGCAACACAATTAGCTCTGTCAAAGCTGTGGTATGAAGATAAAGAAATACCAGTGAGAGAGGATATTAAGATAACCAGCACGCTTCCTACCAAGGGTTCGCAGCTAACTTTCAAGTATATGCTGGGGATAGAACTGGAACCATGGCAAGAAGGAACAATAGGAGATTATGTGCTTGAGCCGCCGGAGGGGACAGATGCGAAACATCTGACGACAGGGAATTATGTGTTTACATTTATTCGGAAATCCACGAATACTTCGTATAAGGTACAGGTAATACCAGAGCTGTTTTCAGACGGGTATTTTGAGCTGGGAAGTATAGTGGAACATGAAATTCCAAGGAAACCGACAGAGGAAGAGCGAGAAAGATATGAGGGATGGGAACTGGAAGTCAGGGAAAAATTACTGAGCTTGCCGGAAGACGAGATTTTCATCGGAACTTTGGTTGCGCTTCCGCTGCTAACACCTGCTTAGCACATATATCGCTTACTCTCCCAAGGGCCCTATTTTAAGTTTCGGATCGCATTGAGTTGATAGCTCAAAAATTATCGGTTTTCGTCTCAAAACCTAACCTTTTTAGGTTTATTTTGCAAAACCGAATCTTTTTAGGGAATGG
>PRCZ01000065.1 GCA_009903405.1 Candidatus Methanophaga sp. AG-394-G06 | reverse complement strand
CATGAATGATGATTTTTTTGGCGAAGGGATTCATCCGGATGATAGCTCTCCAGAGCATCTATTCAGGATTGCCAGTCAGGCGGAAATCGGTGTTTTTGCCACTCAGCTTGGGCTGATTGCCAGATACGGTATGCGGTATCCTGATGTCCCTTATCTGGTAAAACTGAATTCCAAGACAAATCTGGTCAAGACTCCTCAATCCGACCCATTCAGTCAGCAGTGGCTGGATGTTAAACAGGTGGTGGATTTTCGTGATAACAGCGGATTAAATATACTGGCAGTGGGCTATAGTGTCTATCCGGGAAGTGAGTATGAGGCGGAGATGTTCCGTCAAGCTGCACAGATTGTCTACAATGCACATCAATATGGTTTGATAACCGTATTATGGATATATCCACGTGGTAAGGCGGTGGCAGATGAGAAAGATCCCCATCTGATTGCGGGTGCCACAGGTGTGGCTGCATGCCTTGGCAGCGACTTTGTCAAGGTGAACTATCCCAAAAAAGAAGGCTATGAGTCAAGAGAGATATTTAAAGAAGCCATCCAGGCAGCGGGCCGCACAAAGGTAATTTGCGCTGGTGGGTCCAGTGTTGATGTCGGGTCGTTCCTCAAAAGACTTCATGACCAGATACATATCAGTGGTGCTACTGGAAATGCTACGGGTAGAAATATTCATCAAAAGTCGCTCAAAGACGCAATCAGAATGTGCAATGCCATTTATGCCATCACCGTGGAAGAGGCGAGCGAGGAAGAAGCTATAAGGATATATCATTCAACAACTTGAAAGTAATCTCTCATCGCTATCTTGGTGATCCAGAAGCTATTCGAAAAGCAGCCGAGGAGGTCGTCAATCAAGTGAAGTTGTGATAATATTGCTCCGGCTAGTATCCCTTTCCGGAATGAATAGGATAAAGAGATAATATTGGTCCCAATTATGATTATGCATGAAGATAGAGGAGAAGAAAGAGGAAAGGTATGGGTGGTGAAAAATTTATTAACCCGGTCCAACTAAGATTTGGAACAAGTGGCCTCAGAGGCCTTGTTGAGAGCATGACCGACATGGAATGCTATATAAACACTCGTGGCTTTATTGACTATCTTATTGGAATTGGAGATATTAAAACAGGAGATACCACATACATTGCTGGTGACCTCAGGTTTTCAACTGAGCGAATCATGATTGCAGTAGCTAAAGGGATTGAGGATTCAGGCAGTAAAGCAGAAAACAGTGGCAGAATTTCTTCTCCCGCTTTAGCATACTATGCCATGCAAAAGGGTAAAGCCAGCATTATGATTACTGGAAGCCACATCCCAGATGATAGAAATGGCGTTAAATTTAACAAAAGTAAAGGAGAAGTCTTGAAGTCGGATGAGTCTGGCATTCTTGCCCAGGTAGCTAAGATAAGAAAAGAAGAATATGCCAAAACTGAAGAAGAGTCAATATTTAATGAAAAGGGCATGTTTAAAAACCCAATCTCCTTAGGCCCAGTCAATTCCGAACAAAGGAAGTTTTACATTGACCGCTACTTGCATGTATTCTCAAAAGATTCTCTCAAAGGGAAGAAAATTGTCTTCTACCAGCACTCTGCTGTGGGAAGGGATATAGCAGTAGAGATATTGGAAGGATTAGGAGCCCAAGTTATCCCTGTTGGCAGGAGTGATGCCTTCATCCCGGTGGATACAGAGGCAATAAGAGAAGAAGACCTTGAATTAGTAAAGAATTGGGCGGCTCAATACCATCCTTTTGCTGTTCTCTCAATTGACGGGGATTCCGATAGACCCTGGCTATCAGATGAGAATGGAAGGTTCTTAAGAGGGGATATGTTAGGCGTTTTAGCAGCTAAATATCTTGGAGCTGACTTTGCTGCCGTTCCTGTAAGCTCAAATGATGCCGTTGATACGGAATTAAAGGAAAAGCTTAAATTAACGAAGACCAAGATAGGCTCACCACATGTAATTAAAGCAATGCTTGATGCCTTTGATAAAGGATTTAAGAAAGTAGTCGGTTGGGAGGTAAATGGTGGATTTCTTACCCAGACTGACTTTCAAATCAATGAAGAACCCTTAAAAGCCCTTCCTACAAGGGATTCTATTCTCCCTTTAATCTGTGCTTTACTTTTAGCTATTAAGGAGAAAAAGACATTGTCACAGCTAATTGATGCTCTTCCTGAGCGATTTACCCAGGCGGAGCGGATAAAGTTCCCTATCCGGATGCAGGAGTTTAAAAAGAAGAGCGGAAAAATCATCGAAAGCATCTCTCCTGAGCATAAAAACATAGACCAGGCATATTTTGATCTCATGGTAACAATTATCAACAAGGAAGGAGAAGAGAAGGTGCTTTCTAAAGAAGAACCCTTAGCAAAAAAGCTGCTGATGAAGAAAAAACATCTTGAACATATTTACTTTAATTCCCTCGGGTTTAAACCTATCTTTGGGATGATATTTACTGATGGAGTGCGGATAATCTTTAAAAACAACGACGTTATCCACTTCAGACCGTCAGGCAATGCGCCAGAGTTTAGATGCTATTCCAATGCCAATACCCAGGAAAGAGCCGATGAGATTGTAACCATGGGAATAAAGGAGATCATACCGAAGATGGAAAAGGGACTTATTGATGAATCTCTAGCATGGCCGGATGATGCAGTCAAAAACTACTTAAAAAATCCCTCCTTTATTGATATTAAACCCCAGATTGCTGATTATAACTGGGGAGGAAAAGGAAAAGATGCCTTTATACCTGATTTCTTGGGAATAACAGATTGGAACAAATTTGCTGCTGAAGCCTGGTATGGTTCTCATCCCAGACTACCCAGCCTAATAGAGCCTTTATTGCTGCCTTTAAATGAATTCATTGGCTACAACGATGAAATAGCCAGAGCGATATTAGGGGCACGGATTTTTAGAATTTTCGCATACCGCAGAACGCTTCCTGTAATGTTTAAGATTTTAGATGCTCAAAAGCCACTGTCTATCCAGGCACATCCATGGGGCGGTTTGGCAGCAATACTCAATATACTGGATTCCGAGAACTATCCGGATGCAAATCTCAAAATTGAAGCTCAGTTTGCCATAGATAAGGAAGGGATGACAATATTAAATGGATTTAAACCGTTTGAGGAACTAAAAAGTGATGTGCCGGGATTTGAGCAAAGGTATAATGAACTATCGAAAAGAACGGGAGGTAAAAAGGAGAATTTGCTCGGTGATTATGAATATCTTTTTGATTTAGACGAATTTCTTGAGGTGTATTTAAGAACTCGTAAACTTACAGTAAGCAGGGAGATTAGAGAGGAACTGATTAACCAGTATGCAGAAGAGTTTAATGCGTTTATGCAAGATAAGCGGAATAAATGGACATTCAAAGAAGCTTTTGTGCTGGTAGACTTTGCCCAAGCTTTAAGTAAACCAGAGGAAGAAAGAGATGAAATCATAGATAAATACCTTAATATGATTTATTTAAATGAAGGTCAAGGTATTTTGAACCCTGCTGACCATCCACATTCAGATATAAGTGGGAAATTTATAGAAGTAATGAGTTCAGGTGATGATACATTAAGAGCTGGAAAGACCACTAAATTAGTAGATATTACCGCTCTCTTAGCTTCACTTTCTTTTAAGTATGGAAAACCCGATGTCCTTAAAGCACAACCAACAGGGGATGCTCACATAGAGAGCTTAATTAGCATCCCAGAGTTATTTGAGTTACAGTCAATCCGGCTGAATAAGAAAGAGAAAGTGGAAGGAGAGGTTAAAGATGGATTTTGCATGTTAATCGTAATGAAAGGTTCAATTACAGCTCAAGCCCAAAATGGTGCTGTTACCACCCGCACTCGCGGCGAAGCCACTATAGTCACTGCTATACTCAAATCGTACTCTATTACTTCTCTTGAACCGGAAACAGAAGTTATGCGTGTTTTTGTTTAAAATTTAAAACACTTTGCTCAAAAAAGTCCTAGCATTTCTTCCTTGTTTAAACACATATTCAGATTCCCACTTATTTCCTGGCTTGGGCTTCAATATCGGGTTGCCTTCGTAACGTCTTAACTTCATCGCGCCTTTAATACCTCCATAAAAACCTCTATGTATATTTTTGCTACCTTCTCCGCAGACCTCATCCGTGCAAACACTTCTTCTGCCTCTGTCATTCCCTTCGCTATCCCCTCATCTTTACAAAA
>PRCZ01000064.1 GCA_009903405.1 Candidatus Methanophaga sp. AG-394-G06 | reverse complement strand
CATTTGTGTTTTTCTTTTAGCACAGGCTAAATTTTCTTTTTGTAAAAAAGAAAAATTGTTGTGTTAATCTTGTGGAATCTCGTGGTTTTTTTATTTAGCTATACAAATACTTTTTATTTAATATAACATATATATAACCTATGGTATTAGCAGGAAAATTATTCGTGGTTGAAGAGGACGTTGACCTGCAAGGGATAGCAGCTAAGCTGAAAGGGTTCAAATCAGAAGAGAAATTGGAAGATGATGATATAACATTGATTACGGAGATAACGAACCTGCATTTGGTTGGGGATTCCTTGCATGGGTCTTTCAATCAAGATCAACTTCTGGATCTGTATCATCATGGTGAGCGGGTGCACGTACCAACCACATCGGAAGCGCCCTTCTTCTTCGTTGAGCGAGCGCAAGGAGATGGGATTGCTCTCACGATCATGGATAAGAAAGCGCGGGCTAATAATATCGCAAATCAGTTGAGCAAAATACTCTTCATAACCGCGGGGAAGATAGTGGAAGTGCGGATAGAGCCAGCGCGATTTGAGCGGTTTCATGAGGATAATTTTGAGGATACAAAAATAATCTTCTTCGATGATGTTAATCTACCGAATATCAAAAAGCTATCGCTATATGGCTCCGATTTGGGGGATACGTCTCTGTATGTAGACCATTTGAAGCATGGGAAGATATGGTATATCGTATTGAAATCTAAACGGTATGGCTCGGTAGTAGGGCTAACAAGAAATGGAGTGATAACTATTTTCAGTAAGGCATCCAAGGACGATTTTATAAATTATGTGAAAGGGGAGATTATCGATTTGATATAACTGAGACAATGGTGACCAGAAAGAGAACAAAAAGCGATTCCGTTTCAGGTGATTTTTCGTCTTTAGAGATACCGCAGTTCATAAATCCCTATTTGAAGGATGCTGCTGAGTTTCCGGACCTCGACACTTTATCTTCAATTCTCGGGATAAAAAGGGTAGAGGCAGAGAAGATAGTGAAAAGGGCGAATGAAGCCTCAGCGGGATATAAAGTAAGAGATGTCTTCTGCACCATAGAGACGCGGGAAGTAGAGAAAGAGATTTTGCAAATCCTCGCTTCTTATACGACAACGAAAAATGGGCGGGACAAGGTTCTTACACTTACGCCATCACGAGATAGTGCAGAATTGCAAAGAAGGTTTCGGGCTGTGGAAGAGAGCGCGAAATTGCAGGTGCTAGTGGGCGACGCGAAAATAGCGAGAATGCGTGAAATTATTTCTGATGCTGAGCTCGCGAAGACAAGCTTTGGAAAAGCACCCCTCGTTGTTAGCCGTGGGACGGGTATAGGCGCAGAAATAAAGAGGATTTATGGCGAGTTCGTGCATGTAGACATCGTAAATTCCACAGATAAAGCAAAAGAGCTTTTGCAGAATAACGATAATATTCTGCTAGTCAGCGAAGAGGAAGTGGAAGAGCCTGGCATCGTGAACATAACCATTGATTCCCTGTCTGATCCATGCGAGATTTATCCCGAATTCGTTGTTAATTCGTCCATAGCAAAGAAGAATCTGATAGGGGCGATATTAAATCTGTTACGTGAATTTGATGTACTCAAAGATACCTCTCTGTTTAAAGGCATCCAGGTAGACGATTTAGAGACGGTTTTAGCAGTTATAGAAAAGGTAGAATCGGTAAGGGGTAGAGGCGAAACGAACTTTGATGACGTGATCTATCGGCGCGAGGAGGAGCTAAACAAGGAAGCAAACCGGATTATGCGAAGCGGTGGCGGCGTAGATGAATTTAAAGGTTACTTAGAAGAGGTCTTGCTAAGTATGGCAGATGAATTGTTGCTCCCGAATAAGGATAGAAATGTCCTCTGGGAGAGTGCATATGCGAACTTAGAGCGCGGATTACCGTTTGAGTTCTCACGTGAAAGGATAGTACAATTGCGACATCGGTATGACCGTAAACTGAGAGAGCGGCGATATTACACATTAAGAGAGTCGGCAAAGCAACTGGAGCGGCATAGAGAAGCAGTGAGCCACGCTATTAGGATGCTCTTCCATTTCGATTTTATGCTTGCAGTGTTGCGATTTAGCCGTGATTTCCAATTGCACATACCCACGATATGCGAAGATGGATTTGGTGTGATCACCGGCAGGAATCTATTTCTGGTTAGTGAAGAGCTAAGCGGGAGCGAGAAGGTGGTACCTGTTTCTTATTCTATCGGGCAAGCGGATTTAGGCATTTTCGGCGCTACACCGCTTCCCGTAGCTATTCTCACAGGTGCGAATAGCGGTGGTAAAACCTGTCTGTTGATTATGCTCGCGAGTTCGATCATCCTCACAGAGCTTGGTCTGCCTGTGCCTGCGGAGAGAGCGAAGATACCGTTAATGCCGCTCTACTTCTACCGCCGGAAGATGATAAAGAAGACAGGGTCGTTTGAATATTCAATGCGGGCGTTGAGCCGAATATTCATGCGAGAAGGTCCGAAAGTGGTATTAATAGATGAATTGGAGGCGCTTACTGAGCCAGGCGCTATGGGTCGGATAATGGCATCTATATTAAATAACATGCCAAAGGATACTCTGGCTGTGGTGATAACGCATCTGATTCATGAGATATTACCGCATATCAGTATGGCGAAGGTGCGTGTTGATGGGATAGAGTCAGAGGGTTTGGATGCCACTGGTAACATTATTGTTGACCGGCAGCCAATGTTCAATCATATCGGGTCAAGCACACCTGAGTTGGTGATAAAGAAGCTTTTGGGTAAGGTCAGGAAAGAGGAGTTAAGAGCAGTTTATGAGGAGATAATAACGGTGTTGGAAAAGGAAAGGCAAAGGTTGACCTGAACGACTATAGATATACTACGACAGCTTCCTCAAAGCCTTGACATATCTTTTCTCATCAAAAGGCTTTTTATTCTTCAAAACTTCGTATATCTCAGTAGCAACTGCACTTCATATTAATTTCATTGCCTCGTCCTTTGAATGACCGTTCTTCAAGAGCCGATCAAAAGTCTTCTTAGTCGCTGGTGGATTGTTCTCTCTAATTTGGTTCTCCACCACATCAAGAATTGCTTTCTGCAGATCTATGTTTACCATTTCTCAATACTGATACTATTTCATCTTCTCTAAAAATACTTTTCTCGGGCCTTTCATAACGACCTTTGTAATATTTTTTTTGGTTTTTTTAGCTTTCCCTTTTATTGAGGGGGATTCCAAATTTAGACCATCTATTGCCGGTGATAATCCTGAATCCTAGGCATTCTATGTCTTCATCACTTTTATAACTCTCTTCTTCTTCTTCACCTCTCTCGCCAACTCATCCAAACTTTTCTTTACTCGCTCTTCCTTCACCTGTCTCGATCGCCCATCCTTGTCCAAATCGGTTTTTCTCCGTTCTATCATTCTTAGGACTTCTCTTTTTGACGGACCGCCTTTCACATCCCTCTTCCGGATGTTAGAAGCGATATTCAGTGCCTCTTTTATTTTCCGCTCGGTCAACCCGATCTCACTGAGCTTCTTTCCTATGCTTTTCATAGCGAGCTCATCAATTCTACGAAGCACCACGTCCGATTCCGCCTCTTCTTCATCCTCCGCTCTATCCTTACCCTCCTTTGCCAATCTAGATACGATTTTATGAGCAGTTCTAAAAGGTATGTCGGTCGCTCTGACGATAGTATCCGCCAGCTCGGTTGCGCTAATAAATCCGATTTGTGTCTGCTTCTCCAGCTTGTCCTTCTTCAATTCCAGTCCTTTCACCATGCCGGTCATAACTAATACCGAAGCAGTGGTGTATTCTGTAGCTTTAAACAGATGTGGCGTAACCTCCTGCAAATCCCTATTATATGAGTATGGTAACGCTTTGCATATACTAAGCACGCTCATCAAACACCCATAAACAGTGCCCGCTCTCGCCCTTATAAGCTCTGCATAGTCTGGGTTCCGTTTCTGTGGCATTATCGAACTTCCAGTTACATATTCCGCGGGAACGCGAATGAAATCGAATTCCGAGGTGCTCCACAGTATTATCTCCTCGGCGAGCCTGCTCAGATTCGTCATTAGGTTAGAGAAACAGGAAATCGACTCGATGATAAAATCCCGCGATGATACCGCATCCATTGAGTTCTCCAGCATGGAATTGAAACCAAGAAGCTTTGTGGTTTTCGCTCGGTCTATAGGAAAGCCGGTGGAAGCG
>PRCZ01000063.1 GCA_009903405.1 Candidatus Methanophaga sp. AG-394-G06 | reverse complement strand
ATTTAATTTAGGACGCAGATTTACACGGATTTACACGGATTTGATTTCTTCTGCGTTAATCAGTGTTAATCTGTGTCAACAAATATTTAATTTTAGTGGAACTTTACTTTTTTCCGGTTAGCGAAACAATTACAACCCGGCTAAACTATGGTTGAATCAAACAGCAAATCGTCGTATTTTAGTAATTCTTGCCATACCGCTTTACATTCGCAATCGGCCTGGCGTTCTAACACATGCAAATCCTGTGTTATATTGAATTCCTTCACTGTTTCTTTTATCTCATGGTCGCACTTACCACAGTTATGTGGTCCTCTTTTATGTCCCGCACCCACGGGATCGGACGTCACTGTGATATCCCTTCTCTTTATCGCCTTTATCGCCTCTACGGCACTCCATAGCCACGGTGGTCTATAATAGCCCCTTTTCCATAAATTCTCTAAAACGGTGTATTTTTGCACATTACAGAGGTTCAACGAGATTGTAGAACTGTACGGTGTGACGAGTTCAGCGGATCTTATAACGTCTTCTATTGCCTTCTTCTCTGATACAAACGGCGGTTTAAGCAGGAGATATGTCTTTACTGTCGCACCGCATTCCATCACGATCTTCGACGCTGCTCTATAATCGTCGAACGAGAAACCTTTGTTTATGTACTTCGACCTGATGAAATCATCTGCCGTTTCTAATCCAATAGCGAGCTCGAGATGCGCAACACCTTTCAAATCCGCGATTTTTGCCGCGGTTACAAACTCGGGTCTCGTCTCCACTATTAGCTTCTTTATCCTCTTTCTCTTTCTCACTATCGCCGCTATCTCTCTTCTTGTCTCGCTCGGGATCTCTCGCTCGTCGAGGAAGCTGCCGGAAGTGAATATCTTGAGTATAAAATCTTCTTCGGGGCTGTTTCTTAATGAATGTTCCAGTTGTGCTATGATGTCCGCAGGTAAAACGTCTGCGGATTCTTGCCAGAAGCCACACATCGTACATTTCCGCCAATAGCAGCCTGCTGTTCTCAGTATGACTGTCAAAGCGGGTATCGATTTCTGCTCCTCTTTGAAGAAGTCGTAATCGAGCCATGAAGATACTGGTTTCTTTGGCGAGTTCTTAGCCATATTGGTAGCTGATAAAGGGCGGGATTTAACCATTTTTATTACGTAGTCAACTAAACCCCCCTTTTTATTAACTCCTCCAATTTCAAAAGAATCTTTTTGTTTAATAATCCTGGGTCCTCCGTGCCATCCAATATTATCCAATTCGATGACGGAAACTGTTCTTTTATTAAACGCTCATACACATTTACAACTTTTGTGAGAAACTCTGTATTTCCTTCGAATCTATCAACAATACCTTTTTGTTTACTTTTCCTGCGGTACGCAATCTCAAGTGGTATCTCAATATAGAAAATAACAGAGGGTAGTGGTAATTGTATCAACTTTGTTACTGCTTTTGCCACTTCATAATCGAAATTATTTGCGGATTGATATGCAATAGTAGATAAAAAATATCTGTCCATAATTACAATCTGCCCTTTCCGTAGCTTCTGTTTCACCTCTTCTTTGTTTTTTACTATGTCTATCAGATATAACAAGAACTGTTCGTCACTACTTAAATTTAGTTTGGCCTCAAGAAAACCCTTTATCAGTTTGCCATATTCCGAGTCGTAATCCGGATATGAAAAATCAGCAACTTTAAATCCCTTTTTTAGTAACTCTTTCTTAAGTAGTTTTGATTGTGTTCTCTTACCAGAACCGTCGATTCCTTCAAAATTAATTAGCATTCTTTTCTCTCATTTATCCTAATTTCACCATTAGAATATATTATTTCTTTGATAAATAATGCGTTAGGGCTGTACCCATTTCTTTTTATTGCTTGTTGACTTCAATAACCATTTTTAAGCTCTCGCCGCAATCTTATAACCTGAGTGCCCATCTCAATCACATCTCTCTTCAAATCAACTTTTGTATTACGACCCGACCGCCACCTCACGGGGAACTCTTTTATTGTATATCCTCGCCTTTGAGCCCGTACAAGCAGTTCGGTATCCCAGAACCAGTGATTATCCTTCACGTCATCAAGAATATCGAATAGCGGCCCCCTTTTGAACGCTTTAAATCCGCATTGATGGTCTTTTATATCAGATTTCAATAAAAACCGTGTTAAGGTGTTAAATGTTTTACTCGCAATTAATCGTGTAAAAGACCGCTTCACATCGCTCTCTTTTAACATTCTCGAGCCCGTTGAAAAGTCATACCCCTCCTCTTTTATTGCCTTTATTAGTTCTTCAAGATGTTTTAAGTCGGTTGCGAGGTCAACATCAACATATGCAAGTATTTCCCCTTTTGATAACCCAAATGCACGATTTAACGCTTTTCCACGTCCTAAACGATCGTTACTATGCAAGTGCTTTATGTAAGGGTACTCCACTGCGAGTGATTCTGCTATTTTATTCGTTCCATCGGTTGAGCCATCTTCTGCAATAATGATCTCAAATGCAGGAGTTATTTTTTGTAACGCATCGGTTACTTGCAGCACTGAGTCTTTTAACCCTTCTGCTTCGTTGTATGCTGGGAGTACGAGTGAGACTTGTGCCATAATCTTCCTCTTCAAATAGTATCTTAATTGATTAGAGCTATCACATAATTTTTAGTACCGCTATTTGTCAAACATCCACCTTCCGCTCATACGTCTGAACGAGCATGCCCTTACTCTGCTCCCAGGGTTCTCCAGTCTTGTAAAAATTGAACCGCTTCATAGCTCGCTCACAGGGTTCATTTCCCGCTAAGATATTTACGTAATTCACTGCACTCTTATTCGCTTTGGCGAATTCATAGAACTGCTCATACATTGCAGATGCGACACCTTGAGCACTGTATTCCGGATGAACCGCCTGTTGCTCGCCGAAACACCCTCTATCCGTTATAGAGGCTTTATACACGCCCACTAATTTGCCTTCTATACGAACACCGAAGAAAAAATGACCCGAATCCATTTCGCTCTTTATTTCTGCCTCACTTATCGCTCGCTTCTCGCGCCATTCCTTCGGATACTCGTATGCCTTAGGCCATACTTCCTTGTAGAGCGTGGAGATGTCCTTAGCATCCTCCTCTCCCAGCTTTATTGCCCTGCGTTTCTCGCCGGTATAATCATCCTCTATGACACAGATGCTCATCTTCCTGGATTATAGATGTACCTATAACTTTAAATTCAAATTTGAATTTAAATTTTATTTCTCCATGAACCCTTTCTGCAGCACAATCACTTCACTACTATCCTTTGCCTTAGAATATGCAAGCAGCATTTCCTCGTTTAATCTCAGAAATTCGTCCCCCCACTTAAACAGCCCCAAAATATCTTGACATTGCTCTTGCTCACCGAGAATAAATAGGGCAGCGGCAAACGCCTCTGCTGAGTTCAAGAAAAAGGGTTTGCCATAGTTTATAGGATTTGCAGCTATTAGATACGGCAAAGCACGCTTCTTCCTCTTTATCGCCCTCAAAGTATCCACAAAAGCGTCTATTTTAGACCACGAGCAATCGAAAACGGTTATGCTGCGCGCACTATCGGCAGGCGAGAGCGCCTTTTCCGCAATAGGCACCAGCAGGATGGTATTATACGGTATTCTCTGCATCGTTTTGACGGATTTTATCAAGCCAGCATGTGCTAATCTCTTCGCTGTGCACTTCTTCGGGTCGCACTGCCCTGCATCGTATGCGTACAGTTGCATCATAATTCTTAAATGTTTTTGCATGTAAAAAAAAGTTAGAATAACAGCGGTATTTTTTCCGTTAACTCCGGCAATAGCTCCTCTGACATGAACGGAGGCACAATAACCTCTTTTGAGGGCTTTATTAAATCTACAATTCTGGCAGTACTGATCTCTTCCTGCGAATATGTTTGTGTTACGAGTTGAACCGCGGCCAGGTACTTCTTAGGTTCGTATGCCAGCATCTGCCCGGGCTTGACACCGATAACAATATCTAAATCGTTTAGACCGTTCCAGGGCAAAGCTATGTCACTATAACTCTCTATGACCACATATTCATGCTGCGCCAGCATCCTCTTATACGCTAACTCAACTGCGTAGCTATAATATTTCTCGGTTATTGTATTTAACGTTTTTAAATCACGGACCGGGTAAATGGTGGACGCATTAGCACGTATATTTCTAAAATCAGCATTGTTATAATCGGCAGACAGAGCTTCGTTCTCAACCACCAGATTCTTCACTCCGTCCTTATACCAAAGTGTGACGCGATCGAGTATGAAATCAGGGATTTGCGAAATCGGATTGATGCAAGATGGTTCTGCCCATAACCTGTGGATTGGGTTGATAAATTCTTCTATCTGTGTCGTTGATACCGAACTGTAAGCGGAAGCGGAACTTAAACGTTTCGCATCCTTCCCGTAGAGCCGCCCTTGGGTCAACGCTTCATGCACCACGTCATAATCATACCACACGCTGTTGCCAGCTCTTGGCTTGAAGCCACTGGCATTAATCCCCTCTTCTCTTAAGTAAGCCAGTAACGCCAGTGCAAAACTCGTCTTCCCTGCATCTTTCTCTTTCAACCCTACAATCAAAGCCTTGTAGTTATCGTAATACGTACCGATGATTTCTCGCTCATTGTCTCTTTGTTCCTTTGTTTCTCCCATCGTTATAGCAGTTTTTTATTGGCGATGAATGATACTTTTGCGGTCGCCTGCAAAACACGTACCGTTGTCTACCTACAAGTATTTAGGTATTTGTCTTGGACCAACGTAACTACCTTGTAGCCTTTAAGTAAGGTATACGCTGGTGTGAACCTTTCCAATTAAGTAATTACCTCTTCATACATGGATTCTGTTAAATTAAATATCCTTTCCCAATCATACCTACTTGCATTCTCTATACAGCTCCCCGCCATATCCGCCCCTTCATCCAGCCCCCGGAGTATATTATCCGCAGCGTCCGTCTCTGAAAGTTCACATATAAAGCCAT